>JBHHYS010000086.1:0-10231 GCA_046757645.1 Terriglobia bacterium
CCGGGCCTGCCCCCGGGGGTTTGGGGGAGGGCCCCGGCCGGGGGCCGGCCCGCGGCAGGGGCCAAGCCCCTGCCCTACCCATTGCTGTCAATCGCTGAAGGCTGGGCGCAGAAGTGCCAAAGCGAAATGCTCTGCCCACTTTCTCGCTTCATCATCCTCGACGACAAGCCGTTGCACAAGACACCGCTCTTGAAGAAAATGCTTCGCCGCCTGCGTGTCCGCACATCGCCCGGCTGACACAAGTTGAGATCGTATGTTCCCTTTCTGGGTTCCCATTAGGTGATTTCCATATATGCGCTGCCTAAGACTTTCAGCCGCCTTCTTTGTTCTGCCAACTCTTAGGGGACAATCCTGCCCTCTACCGTCCTCGAAGATGCGATATATGCCAGGTCGGTTGGGCACAGCACTTCGCCGGTTTTCGTCGAAACGGTGTGCGGGTGCACGAAGCAACGTCTCTAGACAGCCTCGCCCCTCCGCGATGGGTGACGCCCACCGCTCAGGAACTTCGATAGTCATTGTTGTGTTGGCAGGGCGGGGTTTGAACCCCGCCGTTCTAGCCCGCCTTTTTCAGGGCTTTAGCCCCTGAGGTCCACGTCTACCCTCTCGACCGGTCTCGAAGGGCGCCCGGCGCTGGCTGAGCAGGTTCACATAAAGCCGCACTCCGCCGGGCACCCCGGCGCGCACCTGGCGGAAAAGCGCCAACCCGCAGTAAATGTACACCCCGTCCCCGTAGCGCGCCCAGAGCAGCGCTCCCCGCTGGGGCTCCTCGCCCGGATCGGCCAGCTCCACCACCGGCGTGTACTCCTCCGACCAGCTCTCCCAGAAGTAGAGTCCCCGCTCCTGGCGCCAATCCTTCCAATCGTCCTCGCCGATGGCATTGGGAAAGTTCAGTAGCGGATCCTGCTTCGCCAGCACCCGCACCGCCGCCGTCTCATCGGTGACCCGCAGGTTGCCGTTCGCGGGCTTCGCGGCCGGATAGGGAGCGAAGCGCCCCGGGTCCCAGCGGCGCCCTTGGTGTTCCACCACCAGGGTGCCGCCGGCTTTCACGTAGTCGAGCAGGCGCGGCGTCTCGGCGGCCAAGTCGGAGCGGTAGTCGTAGGCGCGGGTGGCGATCAGGATGGCATCGTAGTCATCAAGCGCCGCCGTCGCCAGGGTTTGCACGTCGAGCATATCCACCCCGATGCCGAGCGGCGCCAGCAGCGCCGGCACCGGATCGTCATTGAAACCGATATAACCCACGTGCAGCCCGGCAGGGACGCGGATGTCCAGGACGTCCACCTGCGCGCGGGCCGGCTCATAGACGACCTCCAGCGCGCCCGGCCCGCGGAAACGCGCCCGCCGGGCAAGCCGGAAGGTTTCACTGCCGCTCCCGGCCACCGCCTGGAGCTCGTAGCGCCCCGGCACGATTCGCCGGGGAAGCGTCAAAGGGAAACACAAGTTGGCGCGCGCGCCCGCCGGGCGCAGTTCGGTCTCTTGCGGCAGCGGCGTGTACCAGCCGACGGGGACGTCGAACCACACGGAAATCTTGCCGAACTCCGGCCGATGGGCTTCGAGCTGCACGCACCACTCGCGCGTGGTTTCCCCCGCGGTGGCCGGGAGCAAGCGCCGGCGCGGCTCGAGCTCCAATGTCACCGCCGGGGCCACGCTAACCGGCTCGAGCTCCGCGGTCGCCCTACGCCTCTCCTCTGCCCGCGACCCCAGGAGTCGTCTCGGGTCGAGCCGTTCGAGAAATCCAGCGGGTTCTTCTCCCCGGCGCGCCAATCCGTGCACCGGACTCTCCAGCTCCAGGCGCAACGAGCCGGTGGTCAGAGCTGCTCGGCCCCGCAGCGGCGTCGCCCCTACCTGCCGTGGATCAACCTTTGCGGGGATGCGGACGATGAACTCGGCACGTTGCTCGCCCGGGGCCCTTCCCGCCACCACCGGTTCCACCGGCCAATCGATTGGTGCCACCAGGCGCATCGTCCCAAACTCGAATCCGGCGGCGCGAAAGACCGCGGGGGCCTCCACCCGGGCCGCGAGGCCGACCCAAACGCGTTCCCCCGGAGTGACGGTGGCGCGGTCGCTGAGCGCCTCAAGCTCGACTCCGCCCAGGGCCGCCGCGGCTTCGAGAAACTCGTTCTGCCGGACGTCGACCAGGGCGCGGACAGAATTTGCTTCCCGGTCGGCTTCTACGGGGGGAATTTCGCGGCGCAGCGCCGTGAGCAAGCCCGCGCCTTGCACCAGCGCCAGTGCCGCTTCCTCCGGCTTATCTTCCTTCAAAAGGCGGTAGGCCTTTTCGGCCAGGCTGACCACTTGCGCCAGGCGTGTGCGCCACCTCCCCAGAACCGGCACCGCGGGGAAGAGGTCGGGCAGCGCCGCTAGGTCGGGGGCGAGCTCAGCGGCGCTCACCGGGGCCGGCGGCCCGCGTCGCAGTGTGGCTTCCACTCGCAGGTAGTAGCGCCGCAGGAAACCCACTTCGCTCAGCTTCACCCGGTCCAACCCCTGGCTGCGATGATTCTGGAACGCCTCCCAGCCCAGCTCCTCGTAGCTCTTCCCGGCAACGAGTGAGACCTGCTTGACCGCCACCGCGAAGCTGCCTTCCTCGTCCGGCTTGTATGTGCGGACCAGCAGGTAGCGCGGCTGCCAGGGCCGCAAGCCGTGCACGATCTGCTCGGGAAAGGCCTGCGCATCGCCGGCCAGCGCGAAGGCGCGCCGGGTCAACAATCCGGCCGCCTGATGATGCGCGCCGGCGCGGGCTTCCTCGGTGGCCCAGTGGGAGATGACCACCAGGGGGCGCAAGGTCCGAATCTGCCGCACCAGCTCCCCCAGAATTGCCTCCGCGTCCCAGCGCCCCAGCGTCTCTTCGAGCGACTTTGAATAGCCGAAATCTTCCGCGCCGATGAAGCGCACCTCAGCCCCGTAGCCGGCCGCGGCCTGCTCCAACTCGCGCGTGCGCACCCGGCCCAGTTCTTCTCCCAGCTCCGGCCCGGTCAGGTTCTGCCCGCCTTCGCCCCGCGTCAGGCAGAGAATCACCACTCGGGCGTGCAGGCCGCGGGCGAGGTAGGTGATGATGGCGGCGCTTTCATCGTCCGGGTGGGCGGTGACGTAGGCAATCGTGCCCAGCCGGGGCAACTGCCGCAGCGTGCGTTCGAGCGCCGGGTTCGCCGGCGCCGCCCCGGCAACCCACCCGGCGAGGAGAAACGTCAGTACGGCCCCGATGATTCCCGCTCGCACTCTCATACTGCTGTGGCCTCCTTTGAGTTCGCGGGGCGGCGAGCGAAGGGAAATTCCCGCAGCACCCGGGCCCGCACCAGATAGACAACGATGCCCAATGCCAGCACGCCCAACCCAATCAGGATAAACCAAGCTCCCAGGGCAATGAAGAGAGCCAACCAGAGAACGATGGCCGCGAGTGCCGGTAGCGGATAGAGCCACATCCGGAAGGGAAATTTTGTGCCGGCGCGCTGCAGTAGGAAAATCGCCACCGCTTGCGCCACAAACTCAATCAGGATGCGGATGGCCATCAACGCTGTGATCACCTCCCCGAGCTTGAAGAGCAGGCTGAAGACCACGGTCACGCCCCCCACCGCCAGCAGCGAGACGTGCGGGAAGCGCTTGGTGGAATGCACCCGGCCGAAGACGCGGAAGAAGCCGCCGTCGAGCGCCGCCGCGTAGGGGATGCGCGAGTAGCCCAGTAGCAGCGACCACACCGAGGCGAAGGCCGCCACCAGAATCATCACGGTTACCAGTTGCGCCGCCCGCGACCCGTAAAGCCGTTCCATAAAGAGGGAAACGATGAACTCCGACTTCATCGCTTCCCGCCAGGGAATAACGCTGATCAGCCCCAGGTTCATTACGAAATAGATGCCGGCGATGGCAAGGATGGAAATGATAATCGCCCGGGGGATCACCCGCTCCGGCTGGCGAATCTCGGCCCCCAAGTAGCAGACGTTCTGGTAGCCGAGATAATCGTAGATGGCAAATTTGGTCGCGCTCCCCAGTCCGATCCCAAAGGCGAGTTGCCAGAGATTGAAGGCTCCGGGCGGAAAATCCAGCACCGCCCCCGCATTGAAATGGATCAGCCCGGCGAAGATGATCCAGGCGATGGTGCCCAGAATCACCACCCAGAGGTAGAGTGAAATCCTGCCGATGGTGGTGATGCGGCGGTAGAGTAAAAAGATGATGAACAGCCCCACCCCGCCCGCCAGGAGACGCTCCCCGAGCCCCCGCCCACCGTCGGCGGCCATCAGCCCCGGCAGCAAGTATTTGGCGTAGTTGGCGAAGCCGATCAGCCCCGAGGCCATCGAGAGCGGCGCCCGGAACAGGATCTGCCAGATGAACAGGAAGCTGAGCAGCCGGCCCCAGCCGCGCGGCCCGAAAGCTTCCCGCAGGAAAACGTAAGTACCGCCGGCGCGCGGCATGGCCGCGCCCAGTTGCGCCCACACCAAGCAGTCGCAGAGCGCCAGCAGGGCGCCCACGATCCAGCCCAGCATCGCCTGCGGCCCGCCCATGGTGGCAATGATCAGGGGAATGGTGATGAACGGTCCCACCCCCACCATGTCGATCATGTTGAGCGCGGTGGCTTCCTTGAGTCCCAAGCCGCGAATCAGCCGCTCTTCGCTTCCGGCTCCCTTGACCGAGTTGTCTTTCAAAGCCATGAGGAAAGCCGTCAGAATAGCCGCAGGGCGGCGCCGCAAGCAAAACAAATATCCCTGCCTGCGGCCGGCAGGCCTTGCCTTTGCAGCCCAACGGGGAGCTGCGCTAAGGTAGCGGGGCTCTATGCCCTCAGCGGCTGAAACCGGGTACGCGCTTGTGGAAATGCTAAAGGCAGGCAAAGGCCGGGACGAGTAGGGAGCAAGTGATGACGCTTTCCTGGGACACGCTCGGGGTGGCCGCTACGGTGGCGGCGATAACGCTGCTGGTGCTGGCCTGGTCGAGCCGACCCCGCCGCGTGCCCTATCCGCTCTACGGCTATGCCGGCCTGGGAATCATTCTGGTGGGCGAGTTGCTGCTCTTCCGCCACGTCGAACCGGTCGCCACTTACTTCACCCCGCTGGCCTGGACCGGCTACCTTCTGGCCGTGGACGCGGCGGTCTTCGCCTTGCGGGGACGCTCGCGCCTGCGCACCACCCCGCGGGCGTTTGCGTCCCTGGCGCTGTGGTCGGTGCCGCTCTGGCTCATCTTCGAGGCCTACAACCTGCGGCTCGAAAACTGGATGTACATCGGCATGCCAGAGCCGCTCTGGGAACAAGCACTCGGCTCCGCCTGGGCCTACGCCACCATCATCCCCGCGATTTTCGAAAGCGCCGACCTGCTCGAAGCCCTCGGCTATTTTGAGACAGCGGCGGCGCGCGGCTGGCGCTTCTTCTTGCGCAGGCGCCGCCCGATGATGATTGTGGGTGCGGCCTTTCTGCTCCTACCGCTGCTCGTGCCCCTGCCCGGGGCCTCCTATTTGTTCGCTCTGGTGTGGCTGGGGTTCATCTTTTTGCTGGAACCCATCAACTACGCCCGCGGCCACGAGTCGCTGCTGGCCGACGTCGCACAGGCCCGCGGCCAGCGACTCTATAGCCTGATGGCCGGTGGTCTGTTCTGCGGACTGTTGTGGGAGTTCTGGAACTACTGGGCCAGCGCCCGCTGGGTTTACATCTTTCCCATGATGCAAGAGCTGAAAATCTTTGAGATGCCACTGCCCGGCTACCTGGGTTTCCCAGCCTTCGCGCTGGAATGCTTCGCCATGTATTACTTCGTCTCCGGAGAGTTACGCCGCCGGGGAAAGCGTGCCGTCATGGAGCGCATTGGATAGGATTGGGTTGATGACGAAATACGACTTCAAGAAAGTCGCCACCAAAAGCGAAATCCCCCCGGGCCGCGGCAAGACCGTCCTGGTGCACAGCAAGCCCATGGCGCTCGTCAACATTGACGCCACCTTCTACGCCATCAACTCCATCGGCCCCCCATAGGGGCGCCCCGCTCGCCAACGGCCAGCTCATCAACCGGTTTGGGGTCGAGTGCCCCGGGCACAAGTGGACCTTCGACCTGCGGACCGGCAAGCCGGACCACGAAGGCGGCCACGAGGTCGCCACTTACGAAGTGAAGGTCGAGGGTGACGACATCGTCATCGGCTGGATCAAGAAGACGTGACCCGCCACCGGCGGGTCGTGACTCGTGACCCTTCGACTCCGCCCCTCGACTTCGCTCCCTTCGACAAGCTCAGGGCGGGACAAGCTCGGGGCACGCCGGTGGTTCGTGACCCGTCCGGGCGCGCCTTTACAGGTAGCGGCGAGGAATTTGCTTCGCCGAATTCCTCGTCGGTTTTTTCTTTACGCCGCCTTTGTGGGTCACGGCTTTGGCCGTGACGAAACCCAGCACAAAGACTCGGGGCTTTAGCCCCTGAGGCGAGTGCCGGCGGCGGCTTCCTGCTCCTGGGCGTGGTAAGAGGAGCGCACCAGCGGCCCGGCTTCCACGTGCTTGAAGCCCAGCCCGAGGGCGTCGCGCTTGATCTGCGCGAACTCCTCGGGATGATAGAAGCGCACGAGCGGCAGGTGCTGCTTGGTGGGTTGCAGGTACTGGCCTACAGTGAGAATGTCGACGTCCTGCGCGCGGAGGTCGCGCAGGGTTTCCCGGATTTCTTCGTAGCTCTCGCCCAGCCCCACCATAATGCCGCTCTTGGTGGGCATCTGCGTCCCGAGGCTTCGGGAGAGCTGCTTGGCGCGCCGCAGCAACTCCAGCGAGCGCTCATAGCCAGCGCCCTTGCGCACCCGGCGATAGAGCCGCGGCACGGTTTCGGTGTTGTGGTTGAGCACTTCGGGGGCCGCCTCCACCACCGTGGCCAGCGCCGCCCCGTTGCCGCCAAAGTCGGGAACCAGCACTTCCACCTTGCACCCGGGCTGGTGGCGGCGAATGGCGCGAATGGTCTCAGCGAAAATCGAAGCGCCGCCGTCGCCGAGGTCGTCGCGGTTCACCGAAGTCACCACCGCGTAGCGCAGCCGCATCGCTGCGACTGCTTTCCCCACCCGCCGCGGCTCGTCCTCATCCAGGCCCAGCGGCTTCCCGTGGGGCACGGCGCAGAACCCGCAGGCGCGCGTGCACAGGTTGCCGAGAATCATAAAAGTCGCCGTGCCCTGCCCCCAGCACTCGGCGACGTTGGGGCAGCGCGCCGACTCGCACACCGTGTGCAGCTCCAGCCGCCGCACCAACCCCTTGACCCGCGTGTAGCTTTCTCCCCCGGGGAGACGCACCTTCAGCCACGCCGGACGCGCCAGGTGCGCCAGCGGGCTCGACTCCAATATGGGAAGCTCAAGACCCATAGCCAGAGTTTGATTCTACCACGGCAAACCCCGGCGGCAGGTGCCGCCGGGCTCAGCGCAGCTAGACAACCTGAGCCCCGAGGCTCCCGCCCCGGGGAAAACTAGATGCAAATGCGGGGCGGGCCAGCCCTTCAGGGCTGACATTGCTGGCTGCCAGTATTTCGGCTTTAGCCGCTGAGGGTTCACGCCTGCCTCAGGCCTCAGGGGCTAAAGCCCCGGGGTTTGCGGCCTGGAACGGCGGGGTTCCCTTCGACTAGCTCAGGGTCTACGCTGCGCTCCGAGAAACCCCGCCCCGCCAAAAACCGGGCCAGTCCAGCGACCCCCTGCCCGAGCTTGCCCTGAGCTTGCCCCGAGCTGCGTCGAGGGGCGAAGTCAAAGGGCGGAGCCGAGGGATGCCGCTGGGAGCCTTTTTCATGCTGGGACAGAGATTCCTGCCTGCCTGTTCCGCGTGCGCTCGCTAGAACTGTCTCCTGGATCAGATGGCGCTAGGGATTAATGGAGCGGTGATAGTGGAGCGCCCGCCAGGTGCCGTCTTCTCGCACAAACACCACGCTGATCTTGCCCGCCTGCCGGAACTCCTTCCCCGCGGCGATGCCGGACTCGGTGAAGTAGTAGGTGAGCAGGGCGGTATCCCCCAGAACCTGTACTTCCGGGTCGAGCATCTGCCAGTTGCGCAGCTCGGTTTGCGTCAGCAGGGCTTCCAGGGCGTGCAGGGCATCCTGCTTGCTGCGGATGCGATAGGCTTGGCTCTCGTCGAAATAGGAGACGTTGTCGGCAAAGTAGCCCTCCAGGCTGGCGAGCTGCCGGCTCTCCCGAGCCTCCCAGGCCTCGCGCTCGCGCTGGAGAATCTTGGCCACCTCCGCCTCCAGCACGGTTGCCGTGGGGGGAAGCGTGGCAGGCAGCGAGGAGTGCCAATGCTTGAGTTTCCATTGCCGGCCTTCTTTGACGAACACCAGTGTGGCGCGGCCCTTGAAGGTGCGCCGGGTGCCGTCCTTGAAGGTCAGCCGGGCGCGCCAGGTGAACGACGACCAGGCACTCCTGCGGTCAACGCTCACCGAGATGGGCGTGGTGGGGACGAAGCGGCGCGCGGCCAGCGGCGCCAGAAATTCCTCCGCTTGCTTCTCCAGATCGCTGAGCGTGGCGAGCCGCTCCGTAAACGCCGGAAAGAACGGGCCCGCCCCCGCGCTGTGTTCGGTGATCGCTTGGCGGATCACCGCCGGATCCACGCTGTTATTGGCCGCGATCAGCCGGTCAATGACTGCCCGCACCGCCCGCTCGCTCTTGCTCTGGGCCAGCAGCGGCGGCGCCACTCCCGCCAGCAGCAGCACTCCCAGAAGTACGCTCAGCAGGTTCCGCCAACGATGTGCATGAGGCATATGCCACCTCGGTTCGGAATGTTGCCCTCCCCTTGCCAGCAGGATTATACGCTCGCCCGCTTTCTCCGCGGGAGCACTTATTCGGCGTCTTTGACGTCGCCAAAGCTAGCGGCGACGAAGGCTCCGGGCAGGCACCAGGCCCACCCCTACCCAAGCAACTGCCACCGTGAACGCCCGGGAGGTAGCGGCGACGAAGGCGCAGTCTTCGTCGTCGGCCTGCCTGTCCGGAAGATTCCTGCTCAGCCCAGCGGCCACCCCTGTCCCGAGCTTGCCCTGAGCGAAGTCGAAGGGCGGAGTCGAAGGGCCTGCCGGAGCAGACAGGAATATCTCCTGTGTCCTAATTCGACAGAGGTCACTCCCGGTGGCCGGTGCCACCGGGCTCGGCGAGAAAAATGTTTACGCCGCCGAGCTCTCAGGCACCTGCCTGGGCTTGGTAGCGGCGACAAAGCTGCAGCCTTCGTCGCCGGTTTGAAAAGCCGACGAGGAATGCCGCGCCTGTCGGCGCAAACCCGCGTCCCGCGCCGCTACCCGCCGTGATATATAGTTCGCCCTATGGCCCGTCTGCGCAGGCTGGTCCTTAGCGACAAAATCTTTTTCCTGACCACGAATTTGAAGCGAGGATCGTCACCCTTCACCCCGAAAGAGCGCGGCTTGTTGTGCGACGCGATTGCTGCAGTACGCACCCGCCACCAGTTCCGACTTGCTGCTTTTGTGATTATGCCGGATCACATGCATTTATTGCTACGGCCGGCCGCCGGGGACACAATTTCATCCATCGTGCAGGAGTTGAAATCTGTTGCTGGGCGAAGGATCAACACCAAGCGAGACGCTAAGGGAACGTTATGGCAGAAGGGTTTCTTCGACCGCTTTATGCGCACGCCCAAAGAGTTTTTCGAGACCTTCGACTATTTGCACCAGAACCCGGTGCGCAAAAGCCTGGCAGCCGCGCCCGAAGAATGGTGGTGGTCAAGCGCCGCAGCCTATGCAGGCCTTGATTGCATCATTCCGGTGGATTTCCTCGATCTGCCTGCGCAATCGGAAAAGCGTCTCTAGTAGCGGCGACGAAGTCAGCCGAATGCGCCGCAAGCGCGTTCGGCGCTTCGTCGTCGGCCGGTACGAAAAAAAGGCCGACGAGCAATGCTGCGCCTGTCAGCGCAAGGCGCATTCCTCGCCGCTACCCGGGCATCGTATAACAGGGTAGCGGTGATGAAGCCGCAGGCTTCGTCGCCGGCCTGCCTTCCGTGAATATTCCTGCTCAGCCCAGCGGCCCCCCTGTCCCTCGCTTGCCCCGCCCGCCCTGAGCTTGTCGAAGGGAGCGCAGTCGAGGGGCGGAGTGGAGGGATGCCGCTGCGCCCCGGTGGCGGGAGCCACCGGGCTCGACCGGAAGAGAACAACACCGAGCCCCGAGGCTCCTGCCTCGGGGAATCCCCGCAAAACCCGACGAGGAATGCGGCTCCGATCCCGAAGCGTCGGGACTTGGGGCCAAACGCGCCCCTCGCCGCTACCTGCCCCTTGTTTGCGACCTTGGTAGCGGCGACGAAGGCGCAGCCTTCGTCGTCGGTTTGTACA
>JBHHYS010000087.1:0-10170 GCA_046757645.1 Terriglobia bacterium
TACACCTACGACGGGGAGAATCGGATCACGCACCTGGACGGCGCCACTGATCCCAACTACTACTACGATGGTTCCGGCCTGCGGGTAAAGAAAGTGGCCGGGGCCACCACCACACTCTGCGTTTTCTCCGGGATCAAGGTGATTCCGGAATACGCCGCAGGTGCCGACCCCGCTTCACCCACCAAGGAGTACGTCTACTCAGGAACTCAGTTACTTGCGACCGAGCAACCCTCCGGCACCACCTACCACCACAGTGGCCATCTCTCGGTCCGTGTCACCACGGACGTCGCCGGGACGGTTGTCGCGCAGCGCGGTCACTACCCTTTCGGGGAATCGTGGTACCAGAGCGGCACCACCACGCCCTTCATCTTCACTTCCTATCTGCGCGACCTGAACATTGCGCTCGATTACGGCGTCAACCGCTTCTAGAGCTACTGGCTGGAGTGGTTCCACAGTGCGGATGCGGCCGTCTGGTTGTGCAGTGGGGGGCAGGGCGCGGTTCAGGGAACCACGCGGGTCTTGCCGTCGGAGAGCGACGCCAGCTCGTAGCTATCAACCACCAGCACCGCTCCGGAGGGCCGACGCAGGGTCACGTCATCCGGAGTGAAAAAAATCAGCTTGGCTTTGAACTTTTTCTTGGGGGCTTCCTTCTCCGCCACCGGCTCGCCGGTAGCGAAATCCACAGGAGTAATCTCGACCGCTCGCGGACGCTTGAGCGCCACCTGCAGGTCAGTCAGTTGCTTTCGCCACCCGTCCAGCACCCGCCGGGCTGACTTCCAACCTTTGACGGTGCGCATCGCTCGCTCCCGTCGCGTTGCTCGCCGCGCCGGCGGCCATTATACTACCCGGGAAATGCGCGCCGGGGGAAAAGAGACGGAAATCAAGCTCGCCATCCGCAACGCCGCCGCCATGCGCCGCCAGCTGCGCCGGCGGGGATTTCGGGTCATCGGGCGGCGACGCTTCGAGCAGAACGTCTTGTTCGATTCGCCCCAGCGCACCCTCCGACGCCGCCACTGTATGCTTCGTTTGCGGAGCGTCAACGGGCGGCACTGGCTGACCTTCAAGGGACCGAGCGAGAGTTCGAGCCGCTACAAGGTGCGGCGGCAATATGAAATCGAGCTGACCGACGCAGGTGCCGCCGGCGCGATACTGGCCGGCTTGGGGCTGGCGCCGGTGTTTCGCTACCAGAAGTTTCGCACCGTTTATGCGGGGCGCGGCCCCTGGGCGGGCGGGGAAGTGATGCTGGACGAAACCCCCATCGGCGACTTTCTCGAACTCGAAGGCCGGCGGGAGTGGATTCGCCGGGTGGCGCGGGCGCTCGGGTCCGGGCCGGAGCAGTTCATCACCCGAACCTACGCCGCGCTCTACCTCGACTGGTGTCGCCGCCACCGCCGCCCCGCAACCCACATGGTTTTCGGCGGGGCCCACCGCGCTTTGGGCTTGACAAAAGAAAAGCGAAAACGTATGTAATGGCCGGGGAACAAAGGGTTCCTCACGAGCCTTTCTCTGAGAGGTGGCAACCTCGTTAGGCGAGGCAACCACCCGAACGAACGCCACTGCCCGGGCCGATGGAGACATCCTAACGGGCGAACAGGCACTACCGGCTTAAGGTTTTGCCTAGTGTGGCTGTCCCGAGGCATCGGGACGACGTTGGGTGGCGCTGAAGCTCAACTAGAGGGGATCCGAGCAGTCCCAACAAGCCGGGCTGGTTGTTTCCCGCGATGGGCTTCCGCGCCCCGCGGGTTTTTTTGTGCCCAAACGAGCCGGGTGAGGTGCGAGCATGATTCACGTCACCGAATTGCTGGACGCCAGCGTCTATGACGTCCAGGGGAATTACGTCGGGCGGGTGCGCGAGCTTTGCATCGTTCCGGTCGAGCAGCCCAGCCGCATCGCCCGCCTGGTGATTGCCCGGGGACGATACCAACCTTTGCAGGCGCGCTACGATCAGGTGGCCTCGGCGGCGCCCGGCATGGTGCGCCTGAACACCGGCGAGTTGCAGCTCGAACCCTACCTCCCGGACGAAAGCTGGCTCACCGTGCGCAAAGACCTGCTCGACCAACAGATCATCGACATCCACGGCCGCAAGGTGGTGCGGGTGAACGACATTGACCTGCTGGAACTCCCTGTCAACGGCCACATGGAACTGCGCCTGGCGCAGGTGGACGTGGGTCTGGCCGGGGCCGTGCGCCGCTTGCTCAAAGGCGTGGTTCCCTCCCAGTGGGTGCGGACCCTGCAAAAGCGCCTGCCGACGCGGGTGATCCCCTGGGAGTTCGTGGACATGATCGAGACCGACCCGCTGCGCCGGGTGAAGCTGCGGCTCCCGCAGTCGAAGCTGGCTGAACTCCACCCGGCCGATATCGCCGACATCATCGAAGAGCTGGCCCCGGCCGAGCGCGACGCCGTCATCGGAACCCTGGACGACGCCACCGCCGCCGAAGCTCTGGGCGAGGTCAAGCACAAAGTGCAGGTGCGCATCCTTGAAGAGCTCGACAAAGAGCGGGCGGCCGACATCCTGGAGCGGATGCCGCCCGACGAAGCCGCCGACGTGCTGGCCGACCTCCCCGACAAGACCGCCAGCGAAGTACTCAAGGACATGGACCGGCAGGAAGCCAGTGAGCTGGTGGAGCTGATGCGCTTTGAGGAAAACACCGCCGGGGGACTGATGACCCCGGAGGTGTTTGCCGTCGAGGAAGCGGCCAGCGTTACTCAGACGGTGGGCTCGCTGCGAGGCAGCAAGCTGCCCGCGGATACGCTCGACACCATCTATTTGATCAACGCCCACCAGGGGCTCACCGGGGCGGTGCCGTTGGCGCGACTCCTGCTGGCGGCGCCCGACGCGGCGCTGATCGATCTGCGCACCGAACAACTGGTTTTCGTGGATACGGAAGCCGAAGAGAAACAGGTATTTGACCTCTTCGACAAATACAACCTGCACTCGCTGCCCGTGGTGGACGCCGAGCAGAAACTCCTGGGCGTCATCACCGCTGACGATGTCATCCACCGCCTATGGCAACGCCAAGAGTAAAAACCTGGCTGGCCCCGCTGCGGGGCGAGCGACGCCGACTGCGGCTCTGGCGCCGCCGGTTGATGATTCTCCTGGCCGTCATCGGCCCGGGATTGATCATCTCCAACGTGGACAACGACGCTGGAGGCATCTACACCTATTCGTTGGCCGGGGCGCGGTTCGGCTACCTGTTGCTCTGGACGCTGATCCCTATGACCGTGATCCTCTACGTCACCGAAGAGATGGCGGCGCGCATGGGGGTGGTGACCGGCAAAGGTCTCTCCGACCTGATCCGGGAAGAGTTCGGCTTCCGCACTACTTTCTTTCTGATGCTGGCGGTGCTGGCGGTGGCGTTGGGCAACATTCTGGCCGAGTTTGCCGGGGTGGCCGCCAGCCTGGAATTGTTCGGGGTGAGCCGCTACGTTTCCGTGCCGGCGGCGGCGGTGCTGATGTGGCTGCTGGTGGTGCGGGGCAGCTCGAGAGTGGTGGAGAAAATCTTTCTCTTCTTCTGCCTGTTTTACCTGGCCTACGTGGCCTCCGCCTTCATGGCGAAGCCCGACTGGTCGGAGGCCGCCAGACTCACCGTGTGGCCGTGGCCGGAGGTGGAGTGGAGCTCGAGCTACCTGCTCTTGTTGCTGGCGATGGTGGGCTCCACCATCGCGCCCTGGCAGCACTTCTACTTGCAGGCCGCTGTGGTGGAGAAGGGGATTCCCCGCGACCGCTACTGGGAGACGCGTGCCGACGTGGCGGTGGGCAGCATCACCTGCATGGCGATTGTGTTTTTCATCATCGTGGCCTGCGCCGCCACCCTCAACGTTGCCGGGCGCACCGATATCCGCGACGCCGCTGAGGCCGCCGCGGCCTTGCGCCCCCTGCTCCCCCCGAACTATGCGGTGTTTGCCTCCTACTTGTTTGCCATCGGATTGCTCAATGCCTCGCTGTTCGCGGCCTCGATTCTTCCCCTCTCGACCGCCTATGTGATTTGCGAAGGGGTGGGCGTGGAAGCCGGGATCGACAAGAGCTTCCGCGAGGCGCCCATCTTCTACTGGTTGTACACCGCGCTGATCTTCGTGGGCGCGGGATTGATCCTGCTACCGCGGACGCCCCTGGTGCGGGTTATGGTGCTCTCCCAGGTGGTGAACGCCTTTTTGCTGCCGGTGGTGTTGATCTTCATGCTGGTGCTGGTGAACCGCCGCGACCTCATGGGGGAGTGGCGGAACTCCCGCGGCTTCAATGTCGTGGCCTGGGCCACCGCCGGCGCCATGATCCTGCTCACCCTGGCGCTCGTCTATTTGGCGGTGCGCGGCCTTCCGGTGAGCTTGAGCGGCCACGGGGGTTAGGGATTGGCAAGCGGATTGCCTAGCATCCCTGGGTGTGCTACCGTGAACATAATGAAAGAGAAATCGTTATTCAAATCGGGAAGCGCCGAAGCGGCTCTCTGGGCGCAGATTGACCCGGGCGCCCTGCCGCGCCACATCGCCGTCATCATGGACGGCAATGGCCGCTGGGCGCGCCGGCGGCGACAACCGCGGGTGGCGGGTCACCGGGCCGGGGTGCGCGCGGCCCGTGAGATTGTCGAAAGCTGCGCGCGCATCGGCGTGCCGGTGCTGACCCTCTACGCCTTTTCCCTGGACAACTGGAAGCGGCCCCCGGCGGAGGTGGACTTCCTGATGAAGCTGCTCCGGGAGTACGTGCGCCGCGACCTGGATTACATGCGCCGCAACAACGTGCGTCTGCGGGTGATTGGCCGCTGGCAGGAGTTGCCCGAGCCGGTGCGCGCCGATGTGGCCCGCACCCTCCAGGAAACCGCCGCCAACACCGGGATGCAACTAGTGGTGGCCCTCAACTACAGTGCCCGGGCCGAGCTGGTCGACGCCGTGCGCGGCCTGTTGGAGCAAGCCCAGCGTAATGGCCTGGGGCCGGTGGACGAAGCCACGCTCGCCGCCCACCTCTACGCGGGCGATCTGCCCGACCCCGACCTGCTGATCCGCACCAGCGGCGAAATGCGTCTGAGCAACTTCCTGCTCTGGCAGATTGCCTACACGGAAATCTGGGTGACCGAGGAGCTCTGGCCGGATTTCTCCACCTCCCACCTGTTGCAGGCCATCTTGGACTTTCAGCAGCGGGAGCGGCGTTACGGCGGCCTCTCCTCCCCGGAAAGAAGAGCCCGCCTTGAATCCCCCGGGGGCAAGCCCGCCTCTGCCCGGCAGGCGCCGCGTCCCCCCGTCCCGGCACCGGCGGAGAAATAAAGCTCCGAGCGGGCAAGCTCCCCCTGGTAGAATCCCTCCGCTGAACTTCTTCGCGTTGAGTCCACGATGATCAGGCGCATCCTCACCGCCGCGGTGCTCCTCCCCGTGGTGCTCGCCCTGGTGCTGTGGGCACCCGCGTGGCTGTTTTTGCTGGGCGTGCTGCTGTTCGGCCTGCCGGCAATCTGGGAGTATTTGGAGTTGGCCGGCCGCGCGGGCAGCGCACCGGCGCGGCTACCGCTTTATCTGGCGGCGGTGGGCGTGTTGGGGGTGGCGGGCTATTTCCCCCGACAGTTGTTGCCGGTGATTGTGGGCAGCGGCCTGCTTCTCTTTCTCTTCAGCCTCATTGGCCGGCAGATGACGGCTGAAGTTCTCCCGGCCAGCGCCGCCAGTGCCTTCGGGCTGCTCTACATCGCGGTTCCGTTTGCGCTGCTGCTTGATTTGCGGGGAGCCGAGCAGGGCCGCTGGGTC
Organism: Terriglobia bacterium; assembly: GCA_046757645.1. Lineage (GTDB taxonomy): Bacteria > Acidobacteriota > Terriglobia > Acidiferrales > 2-02-FULL-67-57 > JBHHYS01. Next base: position 5,722 of record JBHHYS010000087.1, read on the forward strand.
GTTCTCTACCTGCTCTTACTGGTGTGGGTGGGCGATGCCGCGGCCTACTTCGTGGGGGGAGCCCTGGGCCGACACAAGCTGGCGCCGCGATTGAGTCCGGGCAAAACCATAGAGGGAACAGCAGCCAGCCTGGTGGCGACGCTGCTGGTGGGGTACTGGCTTTTTCGCTCCTGGCCTTCAGCCTTTGGCTTCGGCCCGATGCACGCCTGGCTGCTGCCTCTGCTGGTGAACCTGGCGGCGCAGCTCGGCGACCTGGGGGAATCGGCGCTCAAGCGCAGTGCGGGGGTGAAGGACTCCTCGGCGTTGTTCCCCGGACACGGCGGCGTGCTCGACCGGGTGGACAGCCTGTTATTCGCCGTTCCGGTGGTGTGGTACTATTGGAAGGTATTGACCCAGGGCGGTCTCTGACAGCTTTCATGCGCACGTTGGCGATTCTCGGCTCCACCGGCTCGGTGGGGCGGCAGTGCTTGCAAGTGGTGGAAGAGCTGGGGGAGCGCTTCTGCGTGCTGGGACTGGCGGCGGGAGAAAACATCGAGCAACTCGCCGGCCAAGTGGCGCGTTTCCACCCGGAATTGGTGGCAATCGCCTCGGCGGAGAAACTACCGGCGCTGCAGGCGCGACTGCGCTCGATGGGGGTGGCGCCCGAACCGGAGATCCTCTGGGGCCGGGAAGGACTGAACGCAGTCGCCACCCAGACCCGGGCGGAGGTGGTGGTTTGCGCTGCGGTGGGCATTGTGGGTCTCGAGGCAACCCACCAGGCGCTGGCGGCGCGCAAGTCCGTGGCTCTGGCTAACAAGGAAGTCCTGGTGGCGGCGGGGCAATTGATTACCCAAGCGGCTGCGGTGGCCGGGGCGGAAATTCTGCCGGTGGATAGCGAGCACAGCGCCATCCACCAGTGCCTGCGTGCCGGCCAGCGGCGGGAAGTGCGGCGCTTGATCCTGACCGGCTCCGGGGGGCCCTTCCTTCGGATGTCGCGCGCCCGCCTGCAGCGGGTCACGCCCCGGCAGGCACTGAAGCATCCGCACTGGAGGATGGGCAAGCGCATCACCGTGGATTCCGCCACCCTAATGAACAAGGGATTTGAAATCATCGAGGCCCGTTGGCTGTTCGGGCTGCGCCCCGAGCAGATTGATGTGGTCATCCACCCCCAGGCCACCATCCATTCAATGGTGGAATTCGTGGACGGCTCCGTGCTGGCGCAGTTGGCCCCGCCCGATATGCGTATGCCCCTGCAATATGCCCTCACCTATCCCGAGCGGTTGCCCGCGAACAATCACCGGCTGAGCTGGCGGGAGCTGCGGCGGCTCGACTTCCAGCCCCCGGATGAAAAGAAATTTCCCTGCCTGCGGCTGGCGCGGGAAGCGCTCCAGGCCGGAAGCTCCCTGCCGTGCGCGCTGAACGCGGCTGACGAGGTAGCGGTGAGGGCGTTTCTCGCCCGGCGGCTGGCGTTCTCGCGGATTCCCGAATTGATCGACCGCGTCCTGCAGGCTGCCGCGCCCGCGCCCCTGCGCTCGATTGACGACGTGCTCGCCTGCGACCGCCAGGCGCGCGCCTACGCCGCCCACGTGCTGGCAACCATGGGCTGGCCCCGGAGGAAGACCCGGTGAACGTGTTTTGGATTCTGGTCGGCGTCTTCGTGCTCGGGCTGATGGTGCTGGTGCACGAGTGGGGCCATTTTGTGGTGGCCAAGCTGTTCGGCGTGCGGGTGGAGATTTTCTCCATCGGCCTTGGTCCGCGGCTCTTCGGGCGAAAGCGGGGCGACACCGATTACCGCCTCAGCGCCTTCCCCCTGGGCGGTTACGTAAGAATGGCCGGCGACAACCCCGCCGAGCGGCGCGCGGGCGTCCCGGGTGAGTTTCTCTCCAAGCCCCGCTGGCAGCGGGCGCTGGTTGTTTTGGCGGGACCGACGACGAACGTGCTGCTGGCAATTGTCCTCCTCGCTGGCCTCTACGCGGTGCACTACGAGAAGCCCGCCTATGTTGACCAGCCAGCGCGCTTGGCCGGCGTGGTGCCCGATTCCCCCGCGGCCAAGGCCGGTCTCAAAGAAGGCGACCTAGTGGTTGAGCTCGACGCCCGCCCCCATCCCACCTGGGAAGCCGTCCGGGTGGCAACCCTGTTGGGGGGGGAGGAAACTCTCGAAGTGACAATCGTGCGCGGCCAGGAGCGGTTCCGGCGCGTCATTCAGCCGGAGCTCCGCGGGCCGCGCCGGGTCGGATTTGTGGGGTGGGTGCCGTACAACCCGGTGGTCGTCAGGGAGGTCGAGGCGGGGATGCCGGCGGCGCGTGCCGGCTTGCAGCCGGGCGACGAAATCGTGGCGGTGGAAGGAGAATCCACCAGCGTCCTGGGTGCGGAGGGCTTCGTAAGGCGAATTCAGCAGAGTGCGGGGGCGCCGCTTTCCTTAAGCGTCGAGCGCCGGGGAGAATCTCTTGCGGTGGAGCTCCGCGCCGAAGAGCGGGCCTGGCGGGGAAAGACCAGATACTTCCTGGGCATCGGCATCGGCCCCCGGGTGGTGTCGGTGACCCTGGGACCGCTGGCGGCGCTCCGCCAATCGCTGGCGGACAATTGGGGTTTTGCCGGCTTACTGCTGGACGTTTTGCAGCGGTTGTTGACCGGGCGCGCCAGCCTGCGGCAGCTCGAGGGTCCCATCGGAATCACGGTGCTCTCCGGGCGGGCGGCGCAGCTGGGCGTGGGCAGTCTGATCAACTTGATGGCCATCATCAGCATCAACCTGGGGGTGTTGAATCTCTTGCCCATTCCCATTCTTGACGGTGGGCACATCGCCATGCTGGGCGCGGAAGGAGTTATGCAGCGCGACCTGAGCTGGCGCGTCAAGGAACGTGCTGCCCAGGTAGGGCTGATGCTCTTGCTGCTGCTTTTTGCCTTCGTGATGTACAATGACATTTTGCGCTACGTCTTCCGGTAGGCGCGCCTCAGGGAAGAGCAAGACGGGTTCGTCCCGCAGGGAAGGGAAGCGATGCTTGAGAAGCCGCGAGTGCGACGCGCGACCCGGCCGGTGCCGGTGGGACGGCTGACCATCGGCGGCACCGCGCCCATCGTGGTGCAGTCGATGACCAAAACCGACACGCGCGACATCGGCGCCACCGTGGCCCAGATTGAGCAGATGGTGGAGGCGGGCTGCGAACTGGTGCGCTTGGCGGTGCCGGACGCGGCGGCCGCGAAGGCGCTGGGGGAGATTGTCCGCCGCGTCCCCCAGGTGCCCCTGGTGGCCGACATCCACTTTCAGTACAAGCTGGCCCTGATGGCGCTCGATGCCGGCATCGCCAAGCTGCGCCTGAACCCGGGGAACATCGGCGCGGCCGAAAAAGTGCGCCAGGTGGTGCGAAAGGCGCAGGCCAGCCAGGTGCCGATTCGCATCGGGGTGAACGCCGGCTCGCTCGAGCGGCGCCTGCTCGACAACTACGGCTACCCCACCGCCGAAGCCATGGCGGAGAGCGCTCTCGATCATATTCGCATTCTCGAGGAGCTGGACTTTCGCGACATCATCGTCTCCTTGAAGTCGTCTCACGTGCAACTGACGGTGGATGCCTACCGGCTGCTCGCCCCGCAGGTGGACTACCCCTTCCACCTGGGCATCACCGAGGCGGGCACCGCTTTTGCCGGCACCATCAAGTCGGCGGTGGGGCTGGGAATGCTGCTGGCGGAAGGCATCGGCGACACCCTGCGTGTCTCGCTGGCTACCGACCCGTGCGAGGAGGTGCGGGTGGCCTACGAGATTTTGAAGGCGCTGCAGATTCGCGCCCGGGGACCTATCGTGGTCGCTTGCCCCACCTGCGGGCGCCTTGAAGTGGACCTGTTCAAGATTGCCGGCGAGATCGAACGGCGGACCGCGCACATCAAGGAGCCGCTGCAGCTGGCGGTGATGGGCTGTGCGGTGAACGGTCCCGGCGAGGCCCGCACGGCGCAGCTCGGGGTGGCCTGCGGGCGCGGCAACGGGGTCATCTACCGCGACGGGGTAGCGGTCAAGCGGGTGTCGGAAGAGCAGATTGTTCCGGCGCTGGTGAAAGAGATCGAATCCTACGTCGAACAGATGCGGCAGACCCCGGTCGCCACTGGCGAGCCCACCGACTAACGTTTCATATCAAGCCGAGGTAGGGCAAGGGCTTGCCTAGCCCGAAGCCGAGTTTCCCTGTCATTCTGAGCGAAGCGAAGAATCTGCTCTTGAGATGCTTCCCTTCGTTCAGCACGACAACTCCGGGGGAAGAGCTTGACCGGGGCAGAAGCTGGTAGTATGCTTTTTGCAACTGTATGTCAGTAGAGGTGTGCTATGCCGATGCCGCGCAGCGAGGCTCCGGGTCGCTTGCAGGGGGAGTTGCTGGCCCGGGGGGTGCGCCTCACCCGCCAGCGGCGCATCATCCTGAGGGTGATCGAGACCGCCGACAAGCACCTGGACGCCGGTATGCTGCTGCGCAAGGCGCGGAAGCTCGACCC
>JBHHYS010000088.1:0-10092 GCA_046757645.1 Terriglobia bacterium
CGGGAGAGGTCGTGCTTGCGGATGTGCTCCGCGCCCCACTTCATAAAGGCGCGGATAACGGTGGGCGCGGTGTAGAAAACCGTTACCCCGTGGCGCTCGCAGATATCCCAAAAGCGGTCGCGCCCCGGCCAGTCGGGCGCCCCCTCGTACATCAGCGTGGTGGCGCCGCAGGCCAGCGGCCCGTAGACGCTATAGCTGTGGCCGGTGACCCAGCCGATGTCGGCTGTGCACCAGAAGAGGTCGTCGTCTTTGAGGTCGAAGACCCACTCGGTGGTCGCCAGCACGCCCGTCAGGTAGCCGCCGGTGGTGTGCACGATGCCCTTGGGGCGCCCGGTGGTCCCCGAGGTATAAAGTGTGTAGAGCACGTCTTCGGAATCCATCGGCTCGGGCGGGCAGTAGCCCGGGGCGTCCTGCATCAGCCGGTGCCACCAGTGATCCCGCCTCTCCTCGATGTGCACGGGAAACTCCGCCCCGCCGCGCTTCACCACCACTACGTTTTCAATTGAGGGGCAGTCCGCCAGGGCCTCGTCGGCGGCCTGCTTCAGCGGCAGCAGGCGGCCACGCCGGTAGCCGCCGTCGGCGGTGATGAGCAGCTTGGCCTGCGCGTCGTTGATGCGGTCTTTGAGCGCCTCAGCGCTGAAGCCGCCGAAGACCACCGAATGGATGGCGCCGATGCGCGCGCAGCCCAGCATGGCGATGGTGGCTTCGGGAATCATCGGCAGGTAGATGGCCACGCGGTCGCCCTTGCGGACGCCCAGCCGCTTCAGGACGTTGGCAAATTGGTTGACCTCCCGGTAGAGCTCCCAATACGTCAGGGTCCGCCGGTCGCCCGGCTCCCCTTCCCAGATCAGCGCCGCTTTGTTTCTCTGGCCCGACCCGTCGGCCCGCACGTGCCGGTCCAGGCAGTTGACGCTGACGTTCAGCCGCCCCCCGACGAACCACTTCGCCTGGGGCGGCTTCCACTCCAGCACTTTCTTCCACGGCTTCGACCACTCGAGTCGCCGCCCCCACTCCCCCCAGAACTTTTCCGGCTGGCGGGCCGCCCGCGCATGAATCTTCACGTCCGCGCAGTTGGCCTGCCGACGAAACTCCCCCGAGGGTTTGAACAGCCGCTTTTCCCCCAGCAACCCCGCCATTTTCGCTTCTCCCGACGGCCTGCCCGCCGCCGCTTTCGCGTAGGCAGGGGCCGTCCCACCGGGCTTGACCTTTTTCGCTGCGGCTTGGCCCGGCTTCTTTCGTCGTCGTGGCATGATGGCGCGTCCTTGGATGAGCGGATGGCCCCTCTCGGAAACTGCTATTCTATCAAAAGCCCGCCCGGGACTGGATTTTCCATTTCAATTTGTGGGAAGATTCACGCTCTGATTCACCACCTCACCCCAACAGCCAAGGGAGGAGCTATCCCAATGCCCACACGACCCACAAACGATCCCCGGCTTGATCGCTCTCGGCGGAGAAGACTTTGGCTGGCACCGCTTCTGGTGGTCCTTGCCGCTGCGCTTGTATGGACGAAGGAGCCGGCGGCACCGAGCCCGCCGCCGACGCGCCGGGATAACGTCAAGGAAGTCCTCCACGGCGTTGCGGTGGTGGATCCCTACCGCTGGCTGGAAGATCAACAGAGCCCGGAAACGCGGGCGTGGATCGATGCTCAGAACGACTACACCCAGTCGCGGCTGGGCGCGGTGCCGGGGCGCGAAGAACTCAAGCAGCGGCTCACGGAGTTGATGCGGGTTGACACCATTGGCATCCCTCGCGTGCGCAACGGGCGCTACTTCTTCTTGAAGCGACGCGCTGACCAGGACCTCTCCGTCATCTATATGCGAAAAGGCCTCCGGGGCGAGGACGAGGTGCTGATTGACCCCCACCCCATGAGTCCCGACCACACCACCTCGGTCACCCTCATCGATGTCTCCCCCGACGCCAAGACGCTGATCTACGGCGTGCGCCAGGGTGGGGAGGATGAAATCAGCGTCAACCTGCTGGACACCGAAACCCGAAAAACCCTCCCCGACCGCCTGCCCAAAGCCCGTTACATTTTCCCCGGCTTTGGCGCCTATCTCAAACCGGACAAGAGCGGCTTCTACTACACCCGCCACAGCGATGCGGGCCCGCGGGTTTACTACCACGCCCTGGGCACGGAGGCGGCCGACGATAAGCTCATCTTCGGCGAGGGGTATGGCAAGGAAAAAATCATCGCTGCCAATCTCTCCGATGACGGCCGCTACCTGATCATCCATGTTCTCTATGGCTCTGCGGCGGAAAAGACCGAAATCTACATTCAGGATGTGGAGCAGCAAGGACCCATCGTGCCGGTGGTCAATGACCTCCCGGCACGCTTCTTCGGTGAGGCAGGCGGCGGCCAGCTCTTTCTGCAGACGAACTGGAAGGCCCCCAACAAGCGCATCCTGGCCGTTGACCTCAACAATCCCACCCGCGAAAACTGGCGCGAGATTGTTCCCGAAAGCGACGCTGTCATCCGAGGATTCTCCCTGGCGGGCGGCAAGCTGTTTGTGAACTACCTCCGCAACGTCCGCTCCCGGGTGAAAGTTTATGAGTCCGACGGCCGCTATCTCCGCGATATCGTTTTTCCCACCCTGGGCACGGTCCGCAGCGTCACCGGGCGCTGGAAGAGTCGCGAGGCGTTTTTCGCCTTCACCTCCTTCCACATCCCCACCACAATTTACCGCTATGATGTCGACAATGGCACCCAAGAGATCTGGGCCCAGCTCGAAGTCCCCGTGGACACCCAGCGCTTCGCCGTCCGGCAAGTCTGGTACGAGTCGAAGGATCACACCCTGGTGCCGATGTTCCTCGTGCACCGCAGGGGGATTCGCCTCGATGGCTCCAACCCCACCCTGCTCATCGGCTACGGCGGCTTCAACATCAGCCTGACCCCCTACTTCTCTTCCACCGCGGTGGCCTGGGTGGAGCGCGGCGGGGTTTTCGCCATGCCCAACCTGCGTGGCGGGGGCGAGTTCGGCGAAGAGTGGCACCGGGCGGGCATGCGCGAGAACAAGCAGAACGTCTTCGACGACTTCATCGCCGCCGCAGCGTGGCTGATCGAGAACGGCTACACGAACCCGGCCAAGCTCGCCATCGCCGGCGGGAGTAACGGCGGGCTGCTGGTCGGGGCCGCCCTCACCCAGCACCCCGAGCTGTTCCGGGCGGTGGTCTGCCGCTATCCCCTTCTCGACATGCTCCGCTACCACAAGTTCCTGGTGGCTCGCTTCTGGGTGCCCGAGTACGGCTCCGCCGAAGACCCCGCGCAGTTCAACTACCTCTACGCCTACTCGCCCTACCACCAAGTGAAGCCGGGAACGAAATACCCCGCGGTGCTGTTCATCACCGGGGACGCTGACACCCGCGTCGCCCCCCTGCACGCCCGCAAAATGGCCGCTCGGCTCCAATCGGCTACGGCGTCCGAGCGCCCGGTGCTGCTCGACTACGACACCAAGTCGGGCCACTCCGGCGGGCGGCCCCTCAGCAAGCAAATCGAAGACACCACGAATTCCCTGAGCTTCCTCTTCTGGCAGCTGCGGGTGGCGTCCGGGGAGAAGAATCACTAAAGCAGGTTTCCCGGGACGGGCGCGGGGGAAGAATCCCCGGGGGCGTAGCTTCGACAACGGACACACTGCCGCTCACCGGAAGAATAGAGTTCGCGCAGATTTGAGAGTTACGATTGAGAATTCTTGCACAATTCCCTCCCCCTGTCTGTGTTGACATCGGGAATGGCCGCTTTCTATGATGGTCAGGCCTTACGCGTGTAACTTCGAGGAGCGCAGAGCGCTCCCGGGAGGCAAGGTTCGAGTTCCCTTGAGAAAGGAAACCATGACAAAGAAATCGTTCGTAATCGCGCTGGTGATCCTCGTCGGCCTCAGCCTGGCGGTGTTCACCATCGTGCAGGCACAGGAGAGCGAGCCAGGCCCCACTGCCCAGAAAGCCCCGCAGTGCCCCTGCATGAAAGGCAAAATGAAAGGCGGCATGATGGGCGGCATGCAACATGGGAAAATGGGCCCGATGCGGCACAGGATGATGGGAAGGGAAGGCGGCATGATGGGCTTGTGCCCGCTGAGAGTCCCCGGCACCAAAGTGGACGTCAAAGCGCTCGACAACGGCGTCACCATCTCCGTCACCGCCGAGGATGCCAAGGTGGTCCGGCGCATTCAGCGCATGGCGGAAATCATGCGTCTGATGCGGGAGCTGCATAGCGAGCAGTAGTCCCGCGCGGCGTCGCTTGGGCCAGCCCTCTTAACCCCTGCGCGGTTAGCTCTGTTTCCGCTGCGGACACCGCTGGGTTGAAAGCGTGGTCCCGAAGCGTAAGCGCGCATAACCAGGAGGAAGAGACCCGCTTGCCGCGTCGAGCGGGCAAGCGGGAGCGAAACCCCGCCCGGGTGCATCGGCCCACCATATCAGCGCGCCAAGTCCAGCCGCTGCTCTGATCCCGCAGACCCCACCCGATGACGGGCGCGCGATATCAGGGTTTGACCCCGTTTCGCACAGTGTGGGATAATTTAAGATTGCGTCGGATGCACGAGGTCTCGCCACAGTGAAAATGATTACAGGCCGCCCCGGGGTGGCTCCCCTGCTGCTTTTGCTCCTCTCTCCCCTGGGGGCTGCTGCCCGGCCGCCGCTCCTGCCCGCTCCCACTGAATCGCGACCGCCCGCTCCCGCCCAAAACCAACAGGTGGAGGCGCAGGCCCGGGCCTACTACCATTTCACTTGGGCGCACATGTTGGAGGAGATGGCCGGACCCTTCCAGCGCAGCGACTACCTGCGCCAAGCCATCGAAGAATACAAGCAAGCGCTGCACTACGCCCCCGACGCCTCCGCCATCACCGTGAACCTCGCCGAGGTCTATCGCCGCAGCGGCCGCGTGCGCGAGGCCGTCCGGGAAGCTCAACAATTGCTCCAGGAGAACCCCGACAACCTGGCGGCCCACCGGTTGCTGGGCCGCATCTACTACCAGACCCTGGGAGAGTTGCAGCCCGAGACGCAGCCGCAACAAACCCTGGCGCTGGCCATCGAGGAATACCAGCACATCGTGCGGCTCGCCCCGGACGACACCGAAGCCCTGGCAACACTGGCCCGGCTCCATCGCATGAACAACGACCTGGCGAGCGCCGCGGCCGTGCTGCAGAAGCTATTGGCCGTGGAGCCGCAATCGGAAAGCGGCTTGGCCGCCTTGGCCGCTCTCTACAGCGATCAGGGGGAGTACCAAAAGGCCATTGCCCTGCTCCAGAAAGTCGCGCCCGGCTCCTCCTCCAGCAAGCTCCTCGCCTCCTTGGCCTACGCCTACGAACAGTCGCGCGACTTTGACAATGCCATCCAGGCCTACCGCCGCGCCCTCCAGCACGACGACCGCAACTTCGAACTCCGCCGCCGCCTAGCCGAAACCCTCCTGCTCGCCGAACGCCTCGACGCTGCCCTCATCGAATACCAGGCCCTGCTGCAGGCCGACCCCGAGGACGCCCGGGCGCTGCTCCGCCTCTCACAGATTTACCGCCACCAACAGCGCTTTCCCCAAGCCCGCACAGCGTTGGAGAAGGCCAAGCAGCTGGCTCCAGACAATCTGGAGATTGGCTTCAACGAGGCGCTGCTCTACGAAGCCCAGGGGGACTTCCGCGGGGCCATCACCGTCCTCTCCGAGATGCTGGCGAGGACGACTCGCGCCTCCGGCCACTACTCCGAGCCGGAAAAGCGCAGTCGCAGCATCCTGCTCGAGCGCCTGGGAGTCCTGTACCGCCGCAGCGAAGCCTTCGACAACGCCGTGGAGGCCTTCGAACTTCTGCTGTCGCTCGGCGAGGAGCCGGCCCGGCGCGGCTACGCCCACATCGCCGAAACCCAGCGGCAGGCCCGCCGGCTGGAGCCCGCCATCACCATCATCCGCCAGGCCCTCGAACGCTTCCCCGGGAACCGCGACCTTACCCTGCAACTGGCCACCCTGCAGGGCGAAGGGGGTGAACTCGAGCTTGCCGTGGACTTGATCCACAGCCTGCTCACCAACACCCCCGAGGACCGCCAGCTCTATCTGGCGCTGGCGCAAATCTACGAACGCAACAAACGCTACTCGGAAGCGGAAGCTGCGCTCACCCAGGCGGAAAAACTTTCCCGCTCCCCGGCCGAGCTCGAGCTCACCTATTTCCTGCGCGGCGCCATCTACGAGCGCCAGAAGAAGTATGACCTCGCCGAAGAGCAATTCCGCAAAGTCCTCCAGACCAACCCGGACAGTCCCAGCACCCTGAACTACCTCGGCTATATGTTCGCCGACCAGGGAATGAAGCTGGGGGAGTCGGTGGCGCTGCTCCAGCGCGCCGTCGCCCTGGAGCCTTACAATGGCGCCTACCTGGACAGCTTGGGTTGGGCCTACTTTCGCCTGAATCAACTCGACCAGGCCGAAAAGTACCTCTTACAGGCGGTCGAACGCCTCAGCCGCGACCCCACCATCCAGGACCACCTGGGCGACCTCTACTACAAGTCCGGCCGCCTCCACCTGGCCCTGAAAGCCTGGGAGCGCGCCCGGGAGGAGTGGCAGCGCGCCCTGCCCACCGAGCTCGACCCCGAGGCCTTAGCCCGCTTGGAAGACAAGCTGCGCCGCCTCAAGCTGCGCTTGGCCCAGGAATCCCCGAAGCAGCCCCCCAAGTGAGCCGCTGCTCCCGCCGATGCCACCCGCGTCGGACACCCTGAGCCCGGTCGAAGGCTGGCTGGCGCTGCCGGCTTTTGCCAAGATCAATCTCAGCCTGGAACTGCTGGGCCGCCGCCCGGATGGCTACTGGGAAATCCGCACGGTCTATCAAACCCTCACCCTGCACGACCGCCTGCGCCTGCGGCTGACCCGCCGGCCCCGCGAGGTCGTCGTGCATGTCCCCGGGGGTGGCGCGCCCCCCGGACCCGCCAACCTTGTCCATCGCCTGCTCCGCCGCGCTCGCCGCGCCCTGAATATCCGCCACGGGGTCGAAGTGGAGTTGGAGAAAAACATCCCCGCCGGGCGGGGCCTGGGCGGAGGCTCGAGCGATGCCGCCGCCGCCCTCGTCGGCCTGCTGCGCTTGACCCACACCCGGCTCTCCCCAGAGGAGTTGTCTCGCCTAGGAGCCCCTGTGGGGGCCGACCTACCTTTCTTTTTTGTAGGCGGGCGCGCCCTGGGAGTGGGCCGTGGCGAGCAGGTCTGCCCGCTGGACGACGCCCAGCCAACCCACTGCCTTCTAGTGTGCCCGCCGTATCCGATTGCCACCCGAGCGGCCTACGGCTGGGCGGGTGCCCGGACAGGCAAGCCTCCCGCTTGGCGGTTGACGCCCTCGCGACGAGCGGCTATCATAGCCCACTCGCGGTTTCCGCCAGACGAACTGTGGGGCACGGGAAACGATTTCGAACCCGTGGTCTTTTCGCGCTTCCCGGAACTTGCTAGAATGAAGGCGGGATTGTTCCGAGCCGGTGCGCGGCAGGCGGGGCTCTCGGGAAGCGGCTCCACCATTTACGCGTTCTTCTCCCACCGTCCGGCCGCCCAACGAGCGGCGGCACGCTGGGCGCGTGCCGCGACCCTGTTCGCCGTGGATACCCTGCCACGGCCACCCTACCAACGCCTGGTGGGAGTGGGCGAGATCGTGCGGGAGGAGACGTGAGCCGTGCCGGGGAGCCGATGCCCGTCGGCGGGCATACGCCCGACCGGATTCGGTGCGATGGGGAGTCGTCCAGCGGTAGGACGTCTGCCTTTGGAGCAGAAGACCCAGGTTCGAATCCTGGCTCCCCAGCCAACTCGGAGGGAATGGCGGCTCCGCGGCGGGCGGCGACCCCACCCGCGGCGAGGGTGAAATGCCAGTGACCGGCAATACGTACAAGATTTTCACCGGCAGCGCCAACCGGGCGCTGGCCGAAGAGATTTGCCGCTACCTGGGTGTGCCGCTGGGCGACTCCAGCCTGGGGCGATTCAGCGACGGCGAAATCTACTTTCAGGTCAACGAGAACGTGCGCGGCACCGACGTTTTTGTGGTGCAGCCCACCTGCGATCCGGTGGACTGCCACCTGATGGAGTTGTTGCTGATGGTGGATGCCTTCAAGCGGGCCTCCGCGGCGCGCATCACCGCGGTGATCCCCTACTATGGCTACGCCCGCCAGGACCGCAAAGATAAGCCCCGCGTGCCCATCTCGGCCAAGGTGGTGGCCGATGTGCTGGAAACCGCGGGCGTCAACCGCATCCTGACCCTGGATCTGCACGCCCCCCAGATTCAGGGCTACTTCAATGTGCCGGTCGACCACCTCTTCGCCACCCCGGTGGTGCTGGACTATTTCGTCCGCAAGGGCCTGCCGGATTTGACCGTGGTGGCCCCGGACGCCGGCGGGGTGGAGCGGGCGCGCTTCTTCGCCAAGAAGGTGGATTCCCCCTTGGCCATCGTCGACAAACGCCGCGTGGACATCGATGTGGCGGAGTTGCTCCACGTCATCGGGGACGTCGAGGGCCGCTCCGCCTTGATCATTGACGACATCGTGGATACCGCGGGGACGCTGGTGAAGACGGTCGAGGCCCTGCTCAAGCAAGGGGCGGAGCGGGTCTACGCCGCCTGCACCCATGCGGTGCTCTCCGGGCCGGCCATCCCCCGCATCCGCGAGTCGAAAATCGCCGAGCTTGTGGTGACGAATTCGATTCCGCCCAGCCCCGCCGCCCAGGCCTGCGACCGCATCAAAGTGCTGAGCGTGGCCCCTTTGCTGGCCCGCGCCATCCGCTCCATCCACGAGGAGGCTTCGGTCAGTACTTTGTTCGTCTGATCGCCGGAGACAGATTTCTCCGGCGGTCCCCGGGCGAAGAGACACAGAGGAGACAGAGACAATGGAAGAGTTGGTGGTGGAAGCGCAGCCCCGATTCAATCGGGGCAAGAGCCGGGCGCGCCAACTGCGCCGCACCGGCCAGGTGCCCGCCGTCGTCTACGGGGGCGCCGACACCCCGTTGGCTCTGAGCATTGACCCCCGCGCCGTGGAGCGCATTTTGCGCTCGGAAGCCGGCTACAACGCCGTCTTTACCCTCCAAATCCAGGGCCACGGGAACACCCCGGCGATGCTGCGCGACTGGCAGTATGAGCCGGTCAAGGGCACCCTGCTGCACGTGGACTTTCTGCGCATCGCCCTGCATCAGCGCCTGAAGGTGAAGGTGCGGGTGGAGACGCGCGGGGAACCCCTGGGGGTCAAGCAGCAGGACGGCGTGCTGGAGCTGGTGCAGCGCGAGGTGGAGGTGGAATGCCTGCCTGCCGACATCCCGGATTTGTTTGAAGTGGATGTGAGCGGGCTCGCCATCGGGCAGGGCTTTCGCGTCGGCGATTTGAAGGTGGATAACCGCAAGCTCCGCATCCTCACTGAGCCCGAGCGGGTCCTCGCCCACGTGGTGCCACCGCGGGTCGCCGAAGAAGAGAAGCCGGCCGAGGAGGCGGTGCCGGTGGCGGAGGAGGCCGCCGAGCCCGAAGTCATTCGCAAAGGCAAGGCGGCTGCCGAAGCCAAGGAGAAGGAGAAGGAAGCCGAGGGAGCCCCGGCGAGCCGCCCCGAGGGCGAGAAGAAGTAGAGCGGGATGCGCTTGATTGTTGGGTTGGGCAACCCGGGCCCCGACTACGCCCACACCCCGCACAACCTGGGCTTTGCCGTCATCGAGCGGCTCGCCCAGCAAGCGCGCATCCGCAGCCGCCCCCGCCCCGCCCGAGGGTGGCGCGGACGCTTGGACCAGAGGGAAGTGCTCCTGGCCCAGCCGCAATCCTTTATGAACGCCAGCGGCTGGGCGGTGAGCCAGCTCTTGCGCGCCGAGGGGCTGACCCCGGCGGAGTTGATCGTCGTCAGCGATGACGTGGCCTTGCCCTGGGGCACACTGCGCATCCGGGAGCGCGGCCGCGCCGGCGGCCACAAGGGTTTGGAGTCGGTGATTGCCGCCCTGGGCACAGACGAGTTTGTCCGCCTGCGGCTGGGAATCCGCCCCGAGGAAGGCTGGGTCGGCGACCTGGCGGACTACGTGCTGACCCCGATGAGCCCGGAGCAGGGCTGCCGGGCAGCCGCGATGGTCGCCGAGGCGGCCGAGGCGGTGCGGGTCATCCTGCGGGAAGGGCCGCAGCGGGCGATGGCGCGATT
>JBHHYS010000089.1:0-10026 GCA_046757645.1 Terriglobia bacterium
CGCCGCGGCGGACGAGGTCAAGCTCCTCGGGCGGCAGGTCGTCGCCCAACCAGTCGCGCCCGTTGTCGGTGGCCCACAGCGCGCCGGTTTTGGGCTCCCAGGCAAAACCCACGGCGTTGCGCAGCCCGCGCGCGTGAATTTGGCCCGAAGCCCCGGGACTGCCGTCGGGTTCGAAGCGCAGGATGGCGGCGCGGCGCTCGTCCTCTTCCTCGCACACGTTGCAGGAGGAGCCCACCGAAACGTAGAGCCCGCCGCCCGTCCCGAGCGGAGTCGAGGGATCGGGGCCGAAGCCGATGGTGCGGGTGAAGTGCATCCCGCCGGGCGGCAGGTCGGCCACCACCACTTCCTGCTGGTCGGCGCGCAGATCGCCGTCGGTATCCCGCAGGCGGATGACCCGATGGGTCTCGCCCACGTAAAGCCAACCGCCTGCCCCGAGCTTGCCCCGAGCGAAGTCGAGGGGCGGAGTCGAGGGGTTGCGCCAGGCGACGCTGTGCGGACTCCGCAGGCCGTCCTTGAACACGATGACCTCATCCGCCCGCCCGTCGCGGTTGCGGTCGGGCAGGGCATAGACCTTCCCGGCGTTCGAGCCCACGTAGAGCGTCCCATCAGGCGCAAAGGACATAAACCGCGCCCGGGTCACCCCGTCAGCGTACACGCTCAACTGAAACCCCGGCGGCAACCCCTGCTGTGCGGCAGCCCTCTTTTGCGTGGTCGCCGGCGGCGAATCGGAAGATTGGCTGCAGCCGGCTACCAGCACGCACAAGAGCAACCCAACGACCCAACCTCCTTTCATCGGCAGAACCTCATGGGCTCTTGGCCTTCAGCTCTCAGCCTCCACGCCGAGCCCCCAGGCTCCTGCCTGGGGGAGAATCAAGTTCAGAACACCACTCACCCACAGCATACACATTTTCTGGGGAGTTGGGCATAATGGAGCGCGGAGGAGTGCCGGAGTGGTTGCCCCGCCGCTGGCGGGGTTATTGTCCCGCCTACGGCGGGAAACGGGGCCGCCGACGTGAAGAAGTATTTCGTCTACGTCCTGCAAAGCCTCCGCGACAATGGCTATTATGTTGGCTTCGCGCAAGACATTGAGCAACGCCTTGCCGATCACAATGCGGGCAAGACGCGCTCCTTGCGTGGCCGGCGACCCTTGAAGTTGGTCCACGTCGAGGAATACGCGCGCAAGAGCGAAGCGAAGGCCCGCGAGCGACAAATCAAGAGCTACAAAGGCGGTCAGGCATTCCGCCGGTTGCTCCAGCTTGCTTCACGCCATCAACAACCCTAGAATCGAAGCCGGAGGAGTGCCGGAGTGGTTGAACGGGGCCGCCTTGAAAGCGGCTAGCCCCGATAGCATCGGGGCTCGGGGGTTCGAATCCCTCCTCCTCCGTTTACGTTGAGCTTGCGGAAGGCCCCCCTTAAGCCGCCAGTCCAATCATGAAAGCCTTTGTGGTGGGTGCCACCGGGGCGTTGGGCCGGGAGACGGTGGCAGAGCTGCTCGCTCGCGGCCACCAAGTCGTCGCCCTGGCGCGCACCGCGGCGGTGGAGTCCGCCTTTGCTCAATGGGGCATCCCCGCCGTGCACGGCGACATCTTTGACACTGCGGTGCTGGAGCGCGGGGCGCGCGACGCCGACGCTGTCTTCCATCTCGCCACCCGCATTCCCCGCAAGCCCATTCCGCGCCGGCGCGACTTCGCGGAAACCAACCGCATCCGCACCGAAGGCACCCGGCGGCTGGCGGTGGCGGCGAAGCGGGTCAGCGCCAAGGCGCTTCTCTTCCAGAGCATCGCCTTCATCTACGGCGACCACCGCGGCGCGGAGGTCACCGAGCGAACCCTGCCCTACGACCACCCGCTGATCGCCGCGGTACTCGATGGCGAGCTGACCACCCTGCACTCCGGCCTGCGCGGGGTTGTGCTGCGCGGCGGCCAGTTTTTCCAGCGGGGCAGCTACCACACCGACTGGATGGCCGCAGCGTTGCGCAAACGCCGCTTACCGCTGATTGGCCGCGGCGATGCCTACGTCAACCCGGTTCACCCTCGCGACCTGGCCCGCGCCTTCGTCCTGGCCGCGGAGAAAGAAACCGCGCGCGGCATCTACCACGTCGCCGCCCAGCCGGTCGAAGCCCGGGTGCTCTATACGGAGTGGGCGCACCGCCTGGGCGCCCCGCCGCCGCGCCACCTCCCCTACTGGCTCGCCCGGCTGTTGCTGGGCGAGTTGGCCAAATTGGCCCGCTTCCGCTACCGGGTCTCCTCGGAGAAAATCCGCCGCGAGCTCGGCTTCCAGTTTCGATTCCCCACCTACGAAGAAATCCTCGACGACCTCATCGCCGCCTAGCGCGCGTGGATTCTTCGGCTCCCATCTGTGATGCTGAACCAAAGTGAAGCATCTAGGGAGATTCTTCGCTGGGCTCAGAATGACAAGAGGAGCCTCGAATGGGGGCGGACAAGCGGGAGGAAGGCATGGCCCATCTGGCCCGGCGAGACAGGGCTGCGGCCGGCCGAGGCTACGAGTTGGACTTTTGGACAACATATTGTGCCGAACCGGTGGGGCAACTAGAATGGCTGCTTTCTCTGCAAGCATTCCCGCAAAAGGAGTCGCCGGTGATGAAGCGATGCTTGATGGGCCTGTTTCTTTCCCTGCTGGTGGTTCTGCCGGCCGCCGGGCAGAAGACCGGCACGAGTGAGGTGCTGACTAGCTTGGGGGAGCTACCGGGGGTGAGCGGTTACGAAGAGCGAGTAACGGCGTGGCTGGCTGAGCGACTGGCGAAGTTCAACCCCCAGGTGGACACCCTGGGCAACGTAACCGTTACCCTGGGCGCCGGCACGCCCCACCGGCTTGTGGTCACTTCGATGGATGAGCCCGGCTACGTGGTCAGTGCCATCACCGCCGAGGGCTACCTGCGGGTCGAGCGCCTGCCGCAGCGCGGCGTGCATCCCTGGTTTGAGCTGCTGCACTCGGCCCAGCCGGTCGAGATTCTGACCCGGGAAGGGAAACTAGTTCCCGGCGTGGTCGCCGGGCTTTCCACTCATCTGCAACCCGGGCGGGAATCGCCCCCGGAGAAGCGCACCGACCACCTCGACCGCATCTTCATTGACGTCGGAGCGCGCTCGGCCGAGGAAGTGCGCGGATTGGGCGTTGACCTCCTCGACCCTATCACCCTGGAAAAGCACGCCTACCCTCTTGCCCATGGCGAACTCACCGCCCCGTTCGTCGGTGACCGGGCTGGGGTCGCCGCGCTGGTGAGGCTAGTGGAACGGATGGCGACGCCGCGGCTCCGCGGCATGCTGACCGTGGCCTTCGTTGTTCGCCGCTACATGGGCAACCAAGGGTTGGATCGACTGTTGAAACGAATCGAGCCCGATGAGATCATCTTTGTGCAACGGCTGGAGGAAAGCGATGCGCCGCCCGGCGCCGGCGTGCTGGTGACGACCTTTGAGGGCAGCGAGCCGGGTCTCGCCGCCGACCTGCTGCGCCTGGGGCGCGAGAACCAGATCCCGGCGCGGGCCGAACTGACCGAGCCCGCGCCCCGCGGGCGCTACACCGGAGCGCTGCCCCTCCCGCCGCGCGCCGCCGTGGTCGGCGTGCCGGTCAAGTTTCCCCAGACACCGGCCGAAGTGGTCAGTGCGGATGAAGTCAGCCGTGTCGTCGAATTGATTGCCCTTTATCTCGGCGTGCCGGTGGCGGAGGAGCTGGAAAGAGGGTGGGACAATGAGGACCAAACTCCTCCGCTTACGCCTTCGGCCTCACTACAACATATATTGTCCCGGCTCGTAGAAATCGAGGGAGTCTCAGGATACGAACAGGACGTGGCTGCCAGGATCAAGAACCTTCTGCCAGCGTGGGCGCGGGAGCGGGCCACGGTGGACGCGAAGGGCAACCTGGTGGTTCGCTTCGGGCGGGCGAGCGAGAAGCCGCGGTTGGTGTTCGTCGCTCACATGGATGAAATCGGCTGGGTGGTGGGGGAGATTGGCGAGGACGGGCGGCTGGGGCTTGAGCGTCGCGGAGGCTTTCTCGAGGAGTACTTCCTCGGGCACGCCGTCTATGTGCACACCGCCAACGGCCGGGTGCCGGCGGTGCTGGAGCTGCCGGCTGACTACCGCACCAAGAAGTACGAGCGCCTTCCGGGGCGTGAGTATATCGCCTACAGCGGGGCGCGCACGCGGGAAGAAGCTGAGGCGCTGGGGATTCGGGTGGGCGATTCGGTTACGGTGCCGAAAAAGTACCGCCCGCTGGCGGGCACCCGGGCCAACGCCCGCTCCTTCGACGACCGGGTGGGCTCGACCGCGCTCGTGGCTGCCCTGTGGGCGATTGATCCTGAAACGATTGGCCGGGAAGTCGCCTTCGTTTGGGCCGTGGAGGAAGAAATCGGCCTGTTCGGCGCCAAGCACTTTGCCGCCCGCGCGGCCGAGAACGGCGGCGTGCCTGACTTTGTCTTTGCGGTGGACACCTTTGTCTCCGGGGATTCGCCGCTCGAATCGCCCCGCTTCGCCCGCGGCATTCTGGGCGCGGGGTTTGTGGTGCGGGCGGTGGACTCCAGCAACGTCGCCCCGCGGAAATGGGTAGACCGCGTGGTGGCGATTGCCCGCCGACACAAGATTCCCGGGCAGTACGGGGTCACCGGGGGCGGCAACGACGGCGCCGCTTTCGTGCCCTATGGCGCGGTGGACATCCCCCTGGGCTGGCCGCTGCGCTATTCGCACTCCGCCGGCGAAGTGGCCGACCTCAAGGATATCGAAGCGCTGGCGCGCATCGTCGCCGCCCTGCTGCAAGAATTCTGAGTCGGAGAGGAGGGAGAAATGACCAACCGGGAATTTTTCCTCAAGCGGTGGGAGGAAGAGTATCCCACCTTCCTTAAAGTGTTCCGAGCGCTGCCCCAGGACAAGCCCGATTATCGGCCGCACCCGCGCTCGCGCTCGGCGGCCGAGCTGGTGTGGCTGCTGGTCTGCGAAGAACAGGCTTGCTCGCAGTGGGCCGACACCGGGAAGGTCGAGTGGAAGGAGACGCCGCCGACTAAGAGTCTGGAGGAAACGATCGCGGCCTACGAGAAAGCGCACGCCGCGCTGGCCCCGCGCCTCCAGAAGCTTGACGACAACACCTGGGAGGAGAAGAAGGTGCAGTTGGTCGTCGGCGGCCAGGGGGGCTACTACGAGTTACCCCTGGGCGAGATGCTGTGGGCGGTAATGTTTGACGCCGTACACCATCGCGGCCAGCTCAGCCTCTACATCCGGCTCGCGGGCGGCAAGGTTCCCTCCATTTACGGCCCCTCGGCCGACGATAGGGGTGATTGAGATCGTCTCTCCGAGCCGGGTGCGCCGGATGGCCGCTGGCCTTCCTGCGGTTCCTCGGCAAAAAGACCGCGGGTCCCTGTAGCGGGAACCCGCGCACCCTCATCGGCGGGGGATTCTGGGCGGCAAGGGCTGATTGGCAGCCCGGCCCCGCGGTGCTAGACTCTCGGCACCGAGGCTACCATGAACGATCCCTTTTCGCTCGACCAGTACCGGGCGCGCCGCAAGGTGTGGACGCTCTTCACCCCCAAGTTTCACATCTATGGCCCGGTTGGCCAACTGGTGGCCTACGTGGAACAGAAGGCCTTCAAGCTGAAGGAAGACATCACCGTCTTTGCCGACGAGCAAAAGCGCCAGCCGCTGCTCAACATCCAGGCCCGGCAGATTCTGGACTTCAGCGCCGCCTACGACGTGGTGGACGTCACCCGCGGGGAAAAGGTCGGCGCTCTGCGGCGTCGCGGCTGGAAATCCATCCTGAAGGACGAATGGATTGTGCTCAACGCCGTTGAGCAGGAAATCGGCCGCATCCAGGAGGACTCGGCCCTACTGGCCACCCTGCGCCGCTTTCTGACCAACTTGATTCCCCAGCACTACCACGTGCGGATTGACGGCCAGGAGATTGGCACCATCAGCCAGCGCTTCAATCCCTTCGTGCTCCACTACGACGTCGACCTGCGCGCCGACACCGGGCGGCGGCTCGACCGCCGCTTGGCACTGGCCGCGGTGGTGCTGCTGCAGGCCATCGAAGGCCGCCAGGACTAGCCCCGCGCGCATTGACTCATCCGCTGCCGATCCCTAACATGCCCGCCGGGACATAAACTCTCTTTGGCGCGACTGGCCAGTCGTTCGGCCATTAGCGAACTGCCCTAGCAGGAGGATTTGTATGCCGGAGACACTTTCACAAGTCGTTGTTGTGATTTTGTTTATCATCCCAGGTTTTGTCTTTACTCGGGTTCTTGGCTTCTCGATTCCCCTCCGAGGCCGAGAAACAGCACCCCTAGTGTTAGACAGCTTGGCCGTGAGTTGCATCAACTATGCTTTACTTTCTCCAGTGGTTTGGGTGACGATGCGCGAGAATTTCTCTGCGCAACATCCAGTCTGGTTCGCAGGATTGTGGTTCGTGATTCTTTTCTTCTCCCCAACGATTCTGGCTTTTCTTGCAATCAGGTTTGTTGACAGTCCACGAGCCCAATGGCTTCGCCGAGCACTCAGGCTTACGCATCCTATTCCAAAAGCTTGGGACTATTTTTTTCGACAAGGAAAACAGTGCTGGGTTTTGGCCACCTTAAAAGACGATCGGATAGTAGCAGGTCTTTACAGCACTGATTCCTTTGCTTCTTCGTATCCCGAAGAAGAGGATCTATATCTAGAAAAGCTTTGTACTCTCTCCCCAGAAGGGCGTATCACAGGTTTGGTTGAAGGCTCGGAAGGTGTTATACTTACAATGGCGGATGTAGAGTTGCTAGAATTGTATAGTGTGGAAAGGTGAGTGACATGGGAGAAGAAAATAAAGTTGAGAAGAGGAATTATGAGCCGACCGAGTACATTAAAAAGGGCTATCAACCAACGGGTGAAAAGCCCTCACAGCTCAGACCTCCGAATGTGGGTTCGTCTGCAATAAAGCCAAACACATCGCAATCGCAACCGAGCGAGAGCCCAAAGAAATAGTCTTCAAGGGGTTGTTGGAGCCTCTCTTCCTCCGTAGGAATCCCCGACGTTTCTGCACAATCGGGGAAACCTCTAACCTCTCGGCGCGCCGGCAGTGGGTGCAAGCTCCGGCCTACTCCCGGTAGAGCCAGCCCGCCACCAGCGCCGCCAGCAGGGCGCCCACCCAGAGGTCAAGCGTCCACCCCAGAGGCAGAGTGCGGGCGAGGGGCGACCAGGCGGTGGTGGCGAAGTTGGTGGGGAAGCCGGCGGCGAAGCCGACCAGGATTCCAATCGTCAGTGCGGTTCGGGGGCCGGCCCCGCGGGTGGCGCGTACTGAGGCGTAGAGCCAAGCGATAGCGTAGCTGAGCACGAAGAGGCTGAGGAGCCAGATGACGATGAAGTAGGGGTAGCGCGGCTCCTTCAGCAACAGGCCGGCTTCCTGGGCGGCCTGATAACGTTCCTCGCCCAGCAGGGCGATGTTGACCACCCCGGACCAAATTGCCCACACCGCAAACCCAACCCCAGCCCCGAGCCAGACTCGAGCTCGATTGATCGTTGCCACACTGCACCTCCTGAAAAGCGAATTACTGGGGAAGAAACTGGGCTGACTCTAGCCGCAGCCAGAGGGAAGAGTCAAGCCAGCGGGCGAGGCTCGCAGCGTCCTCATTTGAGAAGGGGGGCTAAACACGCCGCGGGATTTGCCCTGGCCTCCCCCCGGCAGGTGCCCTTCGACCCTTCGACTTCGTTCCCCTCGGCGTTGCCCCTCGACCGTGCGCGGGACAAGCTCGGGGCGAGCCACCGGCGAGGCTAACCCGATTCCAACTCGAAAAGAACCTGCTGCGAGGAGCCTTGTCTGGGGATTATGGTTATTCACTGCACCAGCGCAGCGGCCTGCCTTGCCGACGGCAGGCAGGGTTGGAACGGGACTAACGGTTGAGGCGCACGAAGATGTTCCAAGACAGCGGGCGGAAGCCCACCCGGCCGTAAAACGCCCGGGCGCCTTTGCTGCGGGTGCCCAGCGCATAGAGGCAGGGGATGCCCTGGCGGTTCATCGTCCAGGCCAACTCGCGCAGCAGCCGCGTGCCCAGGCCCCGTCGGCGGTAGTGGGGGTGAACCACCAGGTTTTGCACCAGCCCGCAGATGACGCCGTCGGAAATGCTGCTGGCAAAGCCGACCAACTCCTGCTCGTCATTCCACGCCGTCAGCACCTGGTGGGAGTGCCGCAGCAGTTTCCGAATCTGCGCCGGGGACGTGCGGGCGACATCTTCGGTCCAACCGGCTGCCCGGAAGAGCGCCTTCACCTGCGCCGGGGAGACACGCTTCGAGTTTTGGACTCGCAGGGTAAAAGGACCGAGAGTCCGCCGGGGTCCGGGCTTCATTCGCTCGCTCCGTTGCCTCCTAGGGCGCTGATTCTCTCACAGACAGCCCCGCGCACAAATACCGGAAATCGCCGGCGGGGATGGATAGAATAGTCGGCATGATTGACGCCCGCGGCAGCCGGGCCAGCATCATGCGGGCCTATAATCTCTTCAGCTTCCTCTACGGGCGCACAATCGCGCGGCTGGAACGGGAAGCCGTGACGCGCGGGTTGGCGCGGGCCCAGGTGCGCCCGGGTGAGCGGGTGCTGGAGGTGGGAGTGGGACCGGCGGCGGTGTTGATGCGCTTGCGCGAATCCTTGGGCGCCCAGGGAGAGCTCATCGGGGTGGACGTGGCGCCGCGCATGCTGGCGGCCACCCGGCGCCGCCTGCCCGATGCCCGCTTGGTGCAGGCCGACGCCCGAGCGCTGCCCGTCCCGGCGGACTACTTCGATTTGCTGTGGGCGAGCTATTTGCTCGACCTGATCCCTACGGACGAGTTGACGCCGCTGCTGAGGGAGTTTCGCCGGGTGCTCAAGCCAGGCGGGCGGGTGCTGCTGGTGAACTTCAGCAAAGAGGCCGCCCCGACCGCGGGGGCGGGCTTGACCTGGTGGGAGCGCGCCTACCGGCTGGCGCCGGCCTGGCTGGTGCCCTACCTCTTCGGCAGTTGCCGCCCCGTGCAGGCCGCGCCCTTCGTGCGGGCCGCCGGCTTCACTGCCATCGAGCGCACCTTCCTCCCCGGCGGGCTCGACTCGGAAGTCGTCACCGCGCGAAAGTGAGCACCCCCATTCACATAGTTACACACGGCGATGGGCTGGTCGCTGCTTCGGAACCCTGTAGGCGAGTCACGGGTCACGAGCCACGAGTCACGCTTGCTTCACCACAGAGATCCAGAGAACACAGAGGATGCGCTGAGGAAACGACGCGCGGAGAGGACTAGCGATGGCGATGCGGACGATTATTGAGCCGTTCAAAATCAAGAGCGTGGAGCCGATTCGCTGGACGACCCGCGCGCAGCGGGAGGTGCTGCTCCGCCAGGCGCACTACAACCTGTTTCTGCTCCCGGCGGAGGCCATCCTGATTGACCTGCTCACCGACTCCGGCACCGGAGCCATGTCCACACGGCAGTGGGCGGCGATGATGGAGGGCGACGAGAGCTACGCCGGCAGCCGGAGCTTCGAGCGCTTTCGCGGCGCCGTGCAGGAGGTCTTCGGCTACCAGCACGTCATCCCCACCCACCAGGGGCGGGCCGCCGAGCGCATCCTCTTCAGCGTGATGTGCAAGCCGGGCGACGTGGTCCCCAACAACACTCACTTCGACACCACCCGCGCCAACGTCGAGTTCACCGGCGCCGCGGCGCTGGACCTGCCCATCCCCGAAGGCACCGAGCCCGCCACCCCCCACCCCTTCAAGGGCAACATGGACGTGGGGGCCCTCGAGCAGCTCATCGCGCGGGTGGGCCGGGAGCGCATCCCCCTGGTGATGCTCACCATCACCAACAACTCCGGGGGCGGCCAGCCGGTCTCGATGGAGAACGCGCGCCGGGTGCGCGCCCTCTGCGGGAAGCACGGGATTCCGCTCTACTTCGACGCCTGCCGCTTCGCCGAGAACGCCTACTTCATCAAGGTGCGCGAGAAGGGCTACGCCGACAAGACCCCCAAGGCAATCGCGCAGGAGATGTTCCGCCTGGGCGACGGCTGCACCATGTCCGCCAAAAAAGACGGCCTGGCCAACATCGGCGG
>JBHHYS010000090.1:0-9809 GCA_046757645.1 Terriglobia bacterium
CTGCCGGGCGACCGCGTGCAACTGGAGCTGTCGCCCTACGACCTGAGTCGGGGCCGCATCACCTATCGGTTCAAGTAGGGGTGAAAGCCGGATGAAGGTACGAGCGTCGGTGAAAAAGATTTGCGACAAATGCAAGATCATCCGTCGCCGGGGGACGGTGCGGGTGATCTGCGTCAACCCGAAACACAAGCAGCGCCAGGGGTAGGGAGAGAAGAGCATGGCACGCATTGCCGGAGTGGATCTACCGCCGCAGAAGAACATCTGGGTCGGGCTCACCCGCATCTACGGCATCGGACAGGCTCGCTCCCGGGCGATCCTGGAGCAGGTGACGGTGGATCCGTTCAAAAAGGTGAAAGACCTCACCGAGGACGAGGCCACCCGCATCCGCCGCACCATTGAGGAGCAGGGGAAGGTGGAAGGGGACCTGCGCAAAGAAATCTCCCAGGACATCCGGCGGCTGATTGAGATTGGCTGCTACCGGGGTGTGCGCCACCGCCGCAGCCTCCCGGTGCACGGTCAGCGCACCCACACGAACGCCCGCACCCGCAAAGGGCCGCGGCGGCAAACGGTGGCGTTGAAGAGAAAAGTAGTCACCAAGAAGGGATAGGAGAGGAGAGGACACGTGGCCAAAGAGGGGAAATCCCCGGAAACGGGTGGCGCCCCGGCGGCGAAGGCGCCCCGTCGGAAGGAATTTCGCAAGAAGCGCGAGAAGAAGCACGTGCCCGCCGGCGTGGTCCACATCCGGGTGACCTTCAATAACACTCTGGTGACCGTGACCGACCGCGAGGGCAAGGTAGTCACCTGGGCGAGTGCGGGCTCGATCGGCTTCAAAGGCTCGCGCAAAGGAACACCTTTTGCTGCCAGCCGGGCAGCGGCGGAGGCGGCTCGCCGGGCCCGCGAAGTCGGGATGCGCACCGTGGAGGTGCGGGTGAAAGGCCCGGGCTCGGGGCGGGAGTCCGCCGTGCGGGCTCTGGCAGGCGCCGGCCTGCAGGTGTCCACCATCAAGGACGTGACCCCCATCCCGCACAACGGCTGCCGGCCCCCGAAGCGCCGCCGGGTGTAGGGCAGCGGAGATTCGAGTGGAACGGAGGTAGGAGAGAACGTGGCCCGCTATCGAGAAGCTGTCTGCCGGCTCTGCCGCCGGGAAGGAATGAAGCTCTACCTGAAGGGGGAGCGGTGTTTCACCGAGAAGTGCGCCATCGAGAAGCGCAACGTTCCCCCGGGGGCCCACGGCCGTGCCCGGCGCCGCGGCCCGCGCGCCTACGGCGAGCAGTTGCGCATGAAGCAGAGAATGCGCCGCGTCTACGGGGTGCTGGAGCGGCAGTTCCGCAACACCTTTGAGAAGGCGGAGCGGCTACCGGGGAAGACGGGCGAGAATTTGCTCATGCTGCTGGAGCGGCGGCTGGATACGGTGGTGCACCGCAGCGGGCTGGCGAGCTCCCGGGCGCAGGCGCGCCAACTGGTGCTGCACGGGCACGTGCGGGTGAATGGCCGCAAGGTCAACATCCCCTCCTACTTGGTCAAGGTGAATGAAGAGATTGTCTTGACCGACAAGATGAAAGAAAACCCCATGGTGTTGCAGGCGCAGGAGCAGGCCAGCCGACAGATGGTTCCCACTTGGCTGGAGGTGGAGCGGGAGGCGTTGCGCGTGCGGCTGCTGACCCTGCCCAAGCGCGCCGAGTTGACCACGCCCCCGCTGAACGAGCAGCTCATCGTCGAGCTTTATTCGAGGTAAAGGGAGGTAAGAACGTTGATGTGGAAAGGCTTTCAGAAACCCAAGCGACTGGCCTGTGAGGTGGAGTCGCTGACCGACCGCTACGGAAGATTTCACGCCCAGCCCTTCGAGCCCGGATTCGGCACCACGATCGGCAACGCCCTGCGGCGAGTGCTGCTGAGTTCGATTGAAGGGGCGGCCATCACCGCGGTCAAGATCGAAGGGGTGCTGCACGAGTTCCAGTCCATTCCGGGTGTGGTCGAGGACGCCACCGACATCATCCTGAACCTGAAGCAAGTGCCGCTGCGACTCCACAATCCCGAGGCGGTCAAGACCCTCACGCTGTTTGCCGACAAGCCCGGGGAGGTGACCTCGGCGATGATCGAGGAGGTCGCCGACGTCGAGGTGCTGGACAAACAGATCTGTGTGGCCACCCTGGGCGAGGGCGGCAAGCTGGCCATCGAGATGCGGGTGAAGAACGGGCGGGGCTACGTGAGCGCGGACCGGAATTTCGACGAAGACTTGCCCATCGGTTACATCCCCATCGATTCGGTGCACTCCCCAGTGCGCAAAGTGAGCTACGCGGTGGAAGCGGCGCGACTGGGGCAGATGACTGAATACGACAAACTCAGCCTGGAGGTGTGGACCAACGGTGCGGTCAAACCCCAGGATGCCATCGGGCTGAGCGCCAAGCTGCTCAAAGACCATATGAACATCTTCATTGCCTTCGAAGAGGAGATGCCCACGGAGGAAGTGGCGGTCGAGCGTGCCTTCGATCCCCGGCAGGAATACCTCAGCCGCTCGGTGGACGAGCTGGAGCTCTCCGTGCGGGCTTACAACTGTCTAAAGAACGCCAACATCCGCACCATCGGCGACCTAGTGCAGCGCAGCGAGCAGGATATGCTGCGCACCAAGAACTTTGGCCGCAAGTCGCTCAATGAGATCAAAGACCTGCTGACCCGGATGGGCCTGCAGTTGGGGATGCGATTTGACGAGCAAGGCCGGATCGTCTATCCGCCGCTCGAAGCCGCGGCGCCCGAGGGCGAGCAGACAGCGGCGCCGTCGCTCTAACCCCGGTGTAGGAGCACCATGCGCCACCGTTGGGGATACAAGAAGCTGGGCCGGTCGCCCGCGCACCGTCGGCAGACGTTGCGCAACCTGGTCACCAACCTGCTCGAGCACGAACGCATCACCACCACTCTGCCCAAAGCCAAAGCCCTGCGGCCGCTGGCCGAGAAGATGATTACCCTGGGCAAGCGGGACACCTTGCACACCCGGCGGCAGGCGGCGGCGTTCCTCCTGCGGCCTCCGGTGGTCAAGAAACTCTTTTCCGCTCTGGCGCCGCGGTTTGCCGACCGCCCCGGCGGTTACACCCGCATCGTACGCGCCGGCTGGCGTCGCGGCGACGGCGGCGAGTTGGCCGTGGTGGAATTGATCGGCTCCGAGCTGAAGCCCAAAACCAAGAAGGAAAAGAAAGCCAAGAAGGCCGAGCCCCAGACGCCTGCCGAGTCCGCCCCCGCCTCCTAGCCGGCAGCGGAAAAAGTCGCCGCACGCATAGGTGCATTCTGAAGAGCCGCTGGCGACGAAGAATCCCGGTAGCCGCCTCCCCTTCCTGTCATCCCGAGTCCCGATTCCCTCGGGACGAGGAATCTGCTTGGCCCCATCAGGGCAAACGTCGCCGCGCCCAGGCATAGAGCAGCAGTAACGCCAGCAGGACTCCCGCGCTGTCAAAGCCCACGTCGGCCAGGGAAGCGGTGCGGCCGGGCGCGAAAAGCTGGTGGAACTCGTCCAGGCCAGCAAAAAGTACGCCCGCCGCCAGCGTGCCTAGGGCCCACCGCCGCTGCCAGCCCTCGGCGGCGCCCCGGCGCAGCGCTCGCCAGACCACCAACCCCAGCACAAAATATTCGCTCACGTGCGCCAGCTTGCGGATTACGACATTGATTTTATGCAGCCCCGCGTCGGAAATCGCCGGAAAGAAAAACCCCACCACTGCCCGCAGTATGTCGTGGGTGAAGCCCGGCGCGAAGTCGCGGCTGGAGAGGACGGTGATCAGTGCCGCCCACAGCAGCACGGGCAAGTAGTAGCGGAAGAAGGTGGCCAGAGGGGTGTGGAGGGAATCGCTGCGGGGTAGGTTTCTCAGGGTTCAGCCTGTGACCGATACAACCATTAACGACTCGAGTTCGGGGCACAAAGTTGCACTAACAATCAGCCGCATTTTGACAAAAGGTTCTAAATGCGGGGCAACGCTCCGCCAGCCTTCTGGTATTGGCTTCGGCTGCGATTCTGCCTGCTAGGGGTGCGGTGTAAGCCAGCCTTGCCGTCGAGAGAATAACTCGCAGCCTTTGCTTTGGTGAATCAATCCCCTCGATAGGATCTGGTAGCCGTGCCGTTTGCCTGCCAGTAACGACCGAGATCGCTTCATGGTCAGCCAGCAACCATGCTTCTAGTTCTTGAACAATTATTGCGATTTTTACTGCGAAGGGGTAGGTCCGGTTTGCAATCTTCGCGTGCATCTGAGCCCGCAGCTGAGCGAGGTCTTTCCGGTCGGCGTCTCGAACAACTAGTGCCTTATGAATATCACCGCGATATGTAAACTCCCGCAACCAGCGCGGAAAGTTTTTCATTAGATCACCGCTACCACGGCAGACGCGCGCTTCCACTTTTACATGGCCTTGGTAGCATTTGCGGATAAGTTCCGTGAGGGGTGGTACATCATATGGGCCCTCCACTATGAGCCCAAACGTCACCGTCAAACTCCGCCGAGCGCACCTGAGTACCAAAGCTCACCCAAACCCGCTTCCTCTCTCGTGAGCAACTCCTTCAGATGTGCTTTCGAGCTCGGGCGGCGACACTGTGTTGCACCCTCGCGCTTTTCCACTACGACTAGGTCTTCTAGCTCTACACGGTCGACGAGATAGGGCGAGTGCGTCGTGATGAGAACTTGAGCCGCTTGTAAGCCAAACTCTTCTTGGACCTGTTTCTGAAGCTCAACAAGCGTATCCAAGAGCCTTGGATGCAAATGAGTTTCTGGCTCCTCCACACAGAATAGTGGGGCACCGTACTCCACCGGAGAAAGAATAAGTGAGAGTAAGGCAAGAAAGACGAGTTCACCGTCCGCCATGCGCCAAATGTTCACTGGTTCTCTGAGGTGCTTTTCCCGCGTTTGCAGATAGGTCGTAGCGAACTGTGTGGGGGGACTGAGGATTTCCTCCAATCCAGGTAATGCATCTGTGGCGGCCTGTTTGAACCGACGAATTTCCTCTGGATGCTTTGTCGACAAAGTCATCAGCCAGCTCGAAAGGTTTTCTCCCCTCTCCGTTAAGAAATTCTGGGCAACAGCAGCATTGGCCTGCTTCATAGCTTCAGGAACCAGTTTGTAAAAGCGCCACGAAGCGATGTGTTCTTTGACTTTCATTCCTTCCCATCCGGGGATGGAAAGTTCAAGCGCGGATACCGTCGGGCCACCCGTCGACTCAGAGACTTTAGAGCCATCGAGTCGATTGATACTTCCTTGTCCGTGTTTCAAGTCAGCCAGAGTGAAGGTACGGCCATTGGTTTCAACCGTAAGTTGTTCTCTTTCTATAGACGTGAAGCCCGTTGGACTGCCTAGAATGGAGATTTCGTATTGGTATCTAGCCGTAGGTTCCCCCTCTGCTTGCTCCTCACCGCTGAGTGAGATGCTAATCCGGTGGCCGGTTGGAGTCCCTTTCCATACAACCTCGCTGAATCCGCCTCGGTCTATGAACGCCTTGATGAGTCCCATTTGTGCCACTTGTGTCAGGAATCGCAGGCAATCGACTAGATTGCTTTTTCCAGCCATGTTGGGCCCGACCAAAACATTTCGCCCAGTCAACTCCAAATCAAGATCGCGCAGACTCAAGTAGTTCTTGACACGTAGGGTTTTCAGCATCGTCTTTCCTCAGTTGTACAACCGGATTCTATCAGAGAAGGGACGATGGGGAATGCCAGAAAAACTTATTCCAAGCGGTAGTTGGGCGCCTCCTTGGTGATGATGACGTCGTGCACGTGGCTTTCCCGCAACCCGGCGAGCGTCACCCGCAGGAAGCGCGCCTTTTGCTGCATCTCCTCAATCGTCGCGCAGCCGCAATAGCCCATCCCGCTGCGCAGCCCGCCGACCAGTTGCTCGACCAACGCCGCCAGCGGCCCCTTGTAAGGCACCCGGCCTTCCACGCCTTCGGGCACCAGCTTGCCCGTCCCGTCACGCGCGTCGGGCGCGCCGCGGTTCTCCCCAGCAGCGCTGGGCTGCACGCTCTCTTGGGCGTAGCGGTCGGCCGCCCCGGCGCTCATCGCTCCGATCGAGCCCATGCCGCGGTACAACTTGAAGCTGCGCCCTTGATAGAGCACCGTCTCGCCCGGACTCTCGTCCGTGCCGGCGAACAGCGAGCCGAGCATAGTGGTAGAGGCACCGGCGGCGACGCCTTTGGCGATGTCGCCGGAATAGCGGATGCCGCCGTCGGCGATGATGGGAATCTCAAACTCGCGCACCGCTTTGCGGCAATCGGCGATGGCGGTGAGTTGCGGAACGCCGGCCCCGGTCACCATCCGCGTGGTGCAGATCGAGCCCGGGCCCACGCCCACCTTAATCCCGTTCACCCCCAGCCGGGCGAGGTCGCGGGCGCCCTCATAGGTGGCCACGTTGCCGGCCACCAGCTCCGTCTCCGCCAGCCGCTTCTTGAGGGCGCGCACCGCTCCCAGCACCCGCTCGGAGTGGCCGTGGGCGGTGTCAATCACCAGCACGTCCACGTTGCGCCTCTTCAGCTCCACCGCCCGCTCCAGAAAATCGCCCGTCGCCCCCAACGCCGCCCCCACGCGCAGCCGCCCCTGCTCGTCCTTGGCGGCGCGAGGATACTGGAGCTTCTTCTGGATGTCCTTGACCGTAATCAACCCTTTCAACTCGTACTCGCCGTCCACCACCAGCAGCTTCTCCACCCGATGCTGCTGCAGCATGTGCTCGGCCTCCGCCAGGCTGGTGCCCACCGGAACCGTAATCAAGTTTTCCCGGGTCATCACCTCGCTCACCGGGCGGGCGGTGTCCTGCTGGAAGCGGAGGTCGCGGTTGGTGACGATGCCCACCAGCTTCGGCCCGTTGGTGACCGGCAAACCGCTGATGCGGTACTTACTCATCAGCGCCAGGGCCTCGGCAATGGTTGACTCCGGCCGGATGGTCACCGGGTCCACGATCATCCCGCTCTCCGAGCGCTTCACCTTGTCCACTTCCTCGGCTTGCCGCTCCAGCGACTGGTTGCGGTGGATGATCCCGATGCCCCCCTGCCGGGCCAGGGCAATCGCCAGCCGCGACTCTGTCACCGTGTCCATCGCCGCGCTGACAATGGGGATGTTCAGGCGAATGTGCCGGGTGAGCTGCGTGGTGGTATTCACCTCCGCCGGCAGCACCCCCGAGCGCGCCGGCACCAGCAGCACGTCATCGAACGTCAAGCCTTCCGGGGGCATCCCTTCGAGCATCGCCGTGCTTTCCTCCTCAATCTCCTTCCGCCATTCTAGGTGTCGGCGGCATCCGCGTCAATCGCGCCGGCTATCGGCGCGGCGGGTCGCGGTGCCCCGCGTGTCGATTTTGAGTTTCGCTGCTTGCAAACAACGATTGCTTGCGTGGATGAGTGTGCGGTGGCTAGAATAATACCCCCTTATGCGGTCTCCTGTGCGGCTGTGTTGTCTGGCGCTGCTGGGTGGGGCGCTGGCCCCACTGCTGGCGGGGCTCGCCTCGCCGATGGCGGCGGCAGAGCTTCCCGCCACCGAGGTGCGGCCCGCGGTGCGGTTGACCGGCTCTGCGCGCGTGGTGTTCCAGCAGTTGGGGGAACTCTACGGGGTGCGGGTGCGCGTCGAAGAAGACCTCCCGGCGCAGACCCTGCGGCTGCGGCTGCGCGAGGTTGACTTCGCCACCGCCCTCCGCGCGGCCACGCAGTCGGCGGAAGCCTTCTGGGTGGTGCGACCCGACGGCAGCGTGTTGGTGGCCGCCGACACCCCGGACAACCGGGCTCGCTACCAGCCGCAGGGGCTGAAGACTTTCTCCCTCCCGGGGCGTACCCCGGAAGAGTTGACCGACGCCGTGCGCTTGCTTCGCGAACTGCTGGACATGCGCCGCATCCGCCCCGATCCCCGCAGCAACACCTTCAGCGTGCTCGACACCCCCTTCCGGCTGGCGGTGGCCGAGCAGTTGCTCGAACAACTCCGCGCCCCGCCCGGGGAAGTCTGGGTCGAGCTGCTGGTACTGGAGGTGGACCGCGAAAAGGCCCTGCGCCTGGGCATCCTTCCGCCCGACCGCGTCATCGCCGTCCACCTGGGCGCGGGCGCCCTCGCCTTGCGCGGAGGCGATGTCAACTCCCTGCTGGACATCTTCCGGTTTTTGTTCGAGCGCGGCCTGCTGCCGGAGGCCCTGACCCAAGCCTCCCTGCAATCCTTACTGGCCGCCGGCACACTCGACCCCAGCCAGCTCGGCCTCACCCTGCCCCCCTTTATTCTCTTCGGCGGTGGGGGAACCACTTTCGCCGCCAACCTGCCCGGCGCCGAGCTGAACCTGATGTACCTGGCCCGCGTCACCCGCTCTTGGCGACGCCTCAGCCTGCGGGCCCGCGCTGGCGAGGACGCCAGCCTCTTCATCGGTCAGCGCTTTCCCGTGGTGTTCACCACCTTTTCCTCCATCTTTATTCCTGAGATTGTGCAGGAATTGATTCGCCGCGGGGAGTTTATTCCCCCGGTGCCTGCGGTGCGGTATGAAGAGCTGGGGGTGCGGCTGACCGTGCGCCCGCGTCTGCATCCCGGCGGAGAAATCAGTCTGGGGCTCAAGGTCAGTCAGGTAGCCCTCACCAGCCAGGAATTCAACGGCATTCCCGTCCTTTCCAACCGCACGCTGGAGCAGCAGGTGCGCCTGCGCGAGGGTGAAACTCTGCTGCTCGGCGGCCTGCGGCGCCGCAGCGTCGAGGAGATACGCACCGGCTTGCCGCTACTGGGCTCGGTGCCGGTGATTGGCCACCTCTTCCGGCGCACCGCGCGCACGGAGCGCACCACCGAGCTGCTCTTGTTTCTCACCCCTCGCCTGGTCGCGCTCCCCGCCGCGGAACGCGTGGCTCTGCGCACCCTTTATGTGGGTACGGAAAAGGAGTTTGCCCCCGCGGGACAGCCAACTGCTCCGGCGCTTGAGCGACGCCCCTCCCCGCAGCCGCCGCAACCCCAGGCCCCGCCTCCACAACCGCGCCCGCCGCAACCTCAGCGGCCACCACCCCGCCCGCAAAACTAGTCGCTCCCCCGCGCCGGGCGCTAGCGGCGACCCCCACGGGTCGTCGGTCTGTCCCGAAGCCGGTAGCGCGGGTTGGCCGCGAGCCAACCCGCGGCTTGTTACTCCGATGTTCCCGTTAGGCGGGTCGGTCTATGCCATTCAACCGGGTAGGGCAGGGGCTTGTCCACTGCCGTTTTTTCCAGCTTGTTTATTGCGGCGCTGCCCGCTCTTCAGGCCGGTGCGGGCAACACCACCACGGGTTGGAAGACGCGGGGAACGATAGCCTGGGCGATGGCCACCAACTCCTGCTGCTGATTGAAGATCCGCAGCCGAAACGGCCTCCAGGCCTCGCTGTCGATGGGGCGGCGCACCTCCCCGGGCTGAATCTGCGACTCGCTCAATTCAATCTTGCCCCCGTGGCGAATCTTGCGCTCCAGCGCGGTGTTCACCACCGTCTGCGGCAGCTCGGGCAGCAGTTCGTTCAGCGGAATCATCACTTGCGGCAGGCGTTCCTCCCGCACCACTTTATCCAGCTCCTCCAGAGTCAGGGCCTGCTCCAGGGTGAACTCCCCGGAGGTGGTGCGGCAGATTTCCGTCAGGTGGGCGCCCACGCCGGCGCGCTGCCCCAAGTCGTGCACCAGGCTGCGAATGTAGGTCCCGGTCGAGCATTCGATGACAAAATCGGCGGTGGCGCCTTCGACCCAGGTGAGGTCGAAACGGTAGACCTCGACCTGCACCGGCTTCAGGGTGAACTTCTCCCGGCGCCGCGCCCGCTCGTAGGCTGCCACGCCCCCGATCTTCTTCGCCGAGTAGGGCGGGGGCACCTGCTCGATCGTTCCCACC
>JBHHYS010000091.1:0-9754 GCA_046757645.1 Terriglobia bacterium
CCAAGCACGGCAACCGCTCCATCTCCAGCCGCTGCGGCAGCGCCGACGTGCTGGAGGCCTTGGGGGTGAACATCCTCGCCGAGCCCGAGCAAGTGGCGGCGGCCATCAACACGGTCGGCATCGGGTTCATCTTCGCCCCCAGCGTGCACCCGGCCATGAAGCACGTCCAGAAGGCGCGGCGCGAGTTGCGCTTTCGCACCGTCTTCAACCTGCTCGGGCCGCTTACGAATCCCGCGCGCGTAGAGGCCCAGGTAGTGGGCGTCTTTGACGCCCGTTGGCTCGCGCCCCTGGCGGCGGCGCTGGGCGAACTCAGCGTCCGCCGCGCCTTCGTGCTCCACAGCCGCGACGGCCTGGACGAAGCCTCGCTCTCCGACGCCACCGAAATCATCGAACTGCGCGACAACAAGACCGAACGCTACCAGGTCACCCCGGAAGACTTCGGCCTGCCCCGGGCACCCCGAGACGCCCTGCTCGGCGGGGACGCGGAAACCAATGCCAAGATCATCGAGCGCCTTTTCCAGGGTGAGCGCGGTCCCCAGCGCGACGTAGTGCTGATGAACGCGGCCCTGGCTTTGGTGGCTGCCGGGCGCGCCGCCGACTTCCGGGGGGGGGTGGAGCGCGCCCGGCAGGCTATCGAATCCGGCGCCGCCCGCGACCGCCTCCGCACCCTGGTCGAATTCACCAATCGCCCCGGCGAGAAGTCTGGCCGATGAGCCGCTTCGGGGCCTACGAGTACGACCCGTTCCTAGCCGAGGTCTACGACCACATTCCGCACCACCAGGCGCGGGCGGACGTGGAGTTCTATGTGTCGCTCGCCCGCGCCGCCGGCGGCAGGACGCTGGAACTGGGCTGCGGCACCGGGCGCATCTTGATCCCCACCGCGCAAGCCACCTGCGATATCGTCGGCCTGGAGCTCTCGCCTCACATGTTGACGAAATGCCGGGAAAAACTGGGGCGGCAGCCGCCGAACGTGCAGGCGCGCGCCCGCCTGGTCCAGGGCAACATGACCGACTTCGAGCTGGGAGAGACTTTCGCCCTGGCGACCACCCCCTTCCGCTCCTTCCAGCAGCTGCTGACGGTGGAGGAGCAGTTCAGCTCCCTCGGTTGCGTGCGGCGCCACTTGCAGCCGGGCGGCCGGCTGGTGCTGGACGTCTTCCAGGTCGACTTCCGCTATATGAAGCCGAGCGACGCCGAGGTGGAGGACTTCGCCGACGCCCCGCTGCCGGACGGGCGGCGCCTGAGCCGCCACTTCCGGGTGGCAGCCGTCCACCGGGCCGAGCAATAGAATGACATCGAACTGGTCTACTATGTGACCCATCCGGACGGGCGCGGGGAGCGATTCGTGCAAACGTTTCCCTTGCGATACTTCTTCCGGTATGAAGTCGAACACTTGCTGGCGCGCGGCGGCTTCAAGGTGGTCGACTTGTTCGGGAACTTTGACAGGTCGCCCTTGCGAGACGATTCGCCGGAGATGATTTTCGTGGCGGAGAAAACCGGATGAGCGAGGTGCTGCTGGTGCGCGAGTGGGACTCCGACGCCTTCCACCGGCGGGTGGCCGAGCTCGAACAACAGGGCTACCAGGCCCGCCGAGAAAGCTATCGCATCGTGGCCGAGACCCATCCGGAGACCGGCGTCATCGCCCATCTGCACAGCATTGAAATGGTCAAACCCGATCCCGACTGAACCGGAATCGCGCTAATCGTAGGTCATGCTGAACGAAGCGGAGCATCGCAAAGAGTCTTCGCTTCGGGATTCTTCGCTTCGCTCAGAATGACAGGTTCGCTCAGAAGGACAACTGGAGGGAAACGAATGATGGGCAAACGTCTGCTGGTTCTGTATCTGCTCTTGAGTCTAAGCGCCGGGGCGCTGCGGGCCGCGGTTCCAGAGAACGGAGCTGAGGGCGCGGTGGTGATCCGCGCCGGGCGGCTGGTTGACGTCCGCACGGGCAAGGTTCTCACCCACACCTCTGTACTGGTGCGCAAAGGGCGCATCGTCGCCGTGGGCGAGGACGTGCGCGTGCCCGCGGACGCCGAGGTGATTGACCTCGGCCCAGCCACTCTCCTGCCGGGCCTGATTGATCTCCACACCCACCTCACCTTCAACCATCGCTTCTTCGGCTACCGCGGCCTGGGAGTGTCGGTGCCGCGCCAGACCCTCTACGGGGCGGTGAACGCGCGGCGGGTGCTCCAGGCCGGCTTCACCACCGTACGCAACCTCGGCGCGGCCGGCTACGCCGACGTGGCCCTGCGCGACGCCATCAACGACGGGGACATCGCCGGCCCGCGCATGCTGGTCTCGGGGCCGGCGCTGGGCATCACCGGAGGCCATTGTGACAACAATCTGCTCCCGGCGGAGTTCAACCACCGGGCGGCCGGGGTGGCGGACGGGCCCTGGGCGGTGCGCGCCAAGGTGCGCGAGGTGGTGAAGTACGGCGCCGACGTAATCAAATTCTGCGCCACCGGCGGGGTGCTCTCCAAGGGCGACGAGCCCGGCACCACCCAATACACCCTGGAAGAGATGAAGGCCATCGTGGAGGAGGCGCACAAGCTGGGTCGCCGGGTGGCCGCCCACGCCCACGGCACCGAAGGCATCCAGATGGCCGTTCGCGCCGGCGTCGATTCCATCGAGCACGGCACGTTGATCGACCAAGAAGGCATTGCGCTGATGCGCCAGCACGGCACCTACCTCGTGCCCACGGTCTACGCCGGGGATTACATTGTCGAGCAGGGCGCGGAGGCCGGCATCC
Organism: Terriglobia bacterium; assembly: GCA_046757645.1. GTDB lineage: Bacteria > Acidobacteriota > Terriglobia > Acidiferrales > 2-02-FULL-67-57 > JBHHYS01. The sequence continues at coordinate 2,747 of JBHHYS010000091.1, forward strand.
CCGACTACGGTCTCCGCAAGATGCGGGGCTTGATCGAGGGCCGCGACCCCGCCTTCCGGGCCGCCTTTCCCGCCGGGGTCAAAGTGGCCTTCGGCACCGACATCGGTGTGTTTCGCCACGACCTGGGTGGGCGCGAGTTTGCCCGGATGGTCGGCTTGGGGCTGACGCGGCTCGAAGCGATTCGTTCCGCCACCGTGGTGGCCGCGGAAGCGCTCGGGCTGGAAAGCGAGATCGGCACCATTGAAGCCGGCAAGCGCGCCGATATCATCGCCGTGGCCGGCGACCCGCTGGAAGACATCCGCACATTGGAGCAAGTGAAGTTCGTGATGAAGGGCGGGCGGGTCTGGAAGAACGACTTCTAGCCGGGAAAGAATCCTGCCTCGGTGTCATTCTGGGCCTGCCCTGCTTGTCCCGAGCAACGTCGAGGGAAGCGAAGTCGAAGGGCGCAGCGAAGAATCTCGGCTTGCCACGAACCACCGATGAGATTCTTCGTCACCCCGACTCAGTCGGGGCTCCTCAGAATGACAGGGTGGCGGGGCTTTTCAGCTCTTTGCCGGGGGCGAGCCGCGGTTCTGGACGGCGGGGGGCTTGACGCCGGGCGGCAGCGACTCCAGAGCGCCGCCGGGGGAGTTGGGCCGGGGGATCTTCGCCAGCAGCGTGCGATTTTGCTCGATGTGCTCTTCGGCGCAGCGGTAGCAGAAGCCTTTGCCGGTTTCTTCGTCGCGCAAGGAGACGAGTTCGTAGCAGCCGTGGATACACTCGCAGTAGCCGGTTCCCACTGAAGTCTTGATCGGCACCAAGGCCATTGTTCGCTCTGTCCTCGCTGCGAATAGCTTACCATACAGACGCGGGTGCGGAGCACCTCTTCCGGACCAGAATCTCACCTAGAGGGAGACCGAAAGCGTCGATGGGGATTCGCTTCGTGCCCTACGGCCGGCTGGCGCCGCTCTAGGAGCCGCTGCACGACTTCCTCCGCCGCCTCACCCCCGCCCGGCGCGCCGCCCTCGGTGTCTAGACCTGCCGACAAGCCCAAACTTGACACTCAACCGGGACAGGCGTACAAGAGTCCCCACAAGAGAGGTCCACTCCCCGGGCCCACCCAAATTCCGGGGAGAAGGAGGGGGGCAATGCGCAAGACTCTGGTAATCGTGACGGTAATCCTTGTGGTGGCAATTGGGATTTTTGTTGCGCGCCAGGCCGAGCAGGCTGAGGCTCAACCCAAGTGGGAAGTCGAGGGGCACTTCGCCGAAGCCTGCCAGTGCGACGTGGTCTGCCCGTGCATCTACCTAAAGCCGGCCTCGCACGGCACCTGCAACAGCACCCAGGTCTTCCAGATCGACAAGGGACGCTATGAAGACGTGGTGCTCGACGGCCTCTACGTGATCACCGCGGGCTCCTTGCCGGAAAGCCATGACGTGGAGGCAGGGGGCTCCCTTGCATGGTCTTTCTCGCGTATCTACCTGGACGAGCGCGCCAATGAACAGCAACAGCAAGCCCTGAAGGAAATTTTCCCGGCCGTGATTGCCAGCATGTTGGGGCAATCGCCGGGCGAGCAGCTCACCCCGGATGACAAGGTCAAGGTGGTTCCCATCCAGGCCCGCGTCACCCTGGAAAGCGCCGAGGCCAAGATTCCCGATATGCTCGACTTCCACACCGAGCGGCTGATGAAACCCGGAACCGAGGAGCCCTGGGAGATCACCGACGCCGCATGGTCCGCCGAGTGGCTGCCGCGGTTCTGGGTCGGCCACTCGAAGACCTACAAGTACAGCGACGCGCGGGAATGGGACCACAGCGGGCAGAACGCCATGTTCGCCCGTTTCAAGGCCAACAGCGAAATGGCCGCTTTCCAGCCCACTGGGGGAACCTCACAGGATTAGGGCCGCGATCACGAGCCAAGAGTAAAGCTCGGGGCTAAGGCGGAAGGCGAAATCCTGCTCATTCCCAGGCGCCGGCGCCCGCCTCACCCGCAGCAGCTTCAGCGCAGGGAGAGGAAGTTGCGCAGCAGGCGCTTGCCCGCGCCCGTCAAGATGGATTCGGGGTGGAACTGCACGCCTTCGACCCGGTAGCGGCGGTGGCGCAAACCCATAATCACGCCCTCGGGCGTGCGCGCGGAAATCTCCAGCTCCCTGCGGGGGAAACCCTGGGGCGAGACAACCAGGGAATGATACCGGGTGGCCGGGAAGCGCGGCGGCAGGCCGCGGAAGATAGTGCGGCCGTCGTGGAGGATGGGGCTGGTCTTGCCGTGCATCAGCGAGGGGGCGGGGACGACTTTGCCGCCGAAGGCCTGCCCGATGGCTTGATGGCCCAAGCAGACGCCCAGGATCGGCACGCGCCCGGCATAGCGTTCAATCACCGCCAGGGACAGGCCGGCGGTGTCCGGCGTGCCCGGCCCGGGTGAGATAACGATGCGGGCCGGCTTCAGGCGCTCGATTTCGGCCAGCGTCACCTGGTCGTTCCGCTGCACGATGACCTGCTCGCCCAGCTCGCCCAGGTACTGGGCCAGGTTGTAGGTGAAGGAGTCGTAGTTATCGAGTAGAAAAGTCATAGCCGGCCATCAAGCCGGAGAAAGCGGGTGCGAAGCACCTCTTCCGGACATGTCTCTTGCCTCCTTTGCCTCCTTTGCCTCAGGCTAATCCTTTCTCCGCTAATTCGATGGCCGCCAGCAAGGCCCGGGCTTTGTTGACGCTTTCCTGGTGTTCGCGCCCGGGCCGGGAATCGGCCACGATGCCGCCCCCGGCCTGCACGTAGGCCACGCCGTTTTTGATGACCATCGTCCGAATGGCGATACAGGAGTCCAGGTTGCCGGAGAAGTCCAAGTAACAAATGCAGCCGGCGTAGAGCCCCCGGCGGGTGGGCTCGAGCTCATCGATAATTTCCATCGCCCGCACTTTGGGCGCGCCGGTAACCGTGCCGGCGGGAAAGCAGGCGGCCAGGGCGTCGAAGCAGTCCACGCCGCGCCGCAGGCGCCCGCGGAGGCTCGAAACCAGGTGCATCACGTGGGAGTAGCGCTCGACGAACATCAGCTCGTCCACGCCCACCGAGCCGTAGTCGCACACCCGCCCCAGGTCGTTGCGTCCCAAGTCCACCAGCATCACGTGTTCGGCGCGCTCCTTGGGCGATTCCTTCAACTGCTGTTCCCGCCGCCGGTCTTCCTCATCGGTGGCGCCGCGGGGCCGGGTGCCGGCGATGGGCCGGTAGAAGGCGTTGCGGCCCTGCACCTTGACAAGCATTTCCGGCGACGAGCCCACCACTTGCACATCGCCCAGGTTGAGAAAGTACATATAGGGCGAAGGGTTGACGATGCGCAGAGCGCGGTAGATGGAAAATGGGTGGGTGCGAATCGGGGCGCGAAAGCGCTGGGAGAGCACCACCTGGTAGGTGTCGCCGGCGCGAATGTAGCCTTGGGCGCGGCGCACCGCCGCCAGGTAGTCGGCGCGGCGAAAGTTGGACTCCACCGCCGAGCGACGCGCCCGGGCGCTTCGGTCCCCCCGACCGCCCAGCGGCCACCGCGGCGCTCGCTCCAATAGACGCGCCAAGGCTTCCAGCTCTTCCACCACCTGCTGGTAGTGCCGCCGCAGGCTCCTCTTCCTGTCCAAGAAGACGTTGGCCACCAAAAGAATCTGGTGTTGCAGGTGATCGAAGACCAGCAGGTGAGAAAAGAACATCAGGTGGGCGTCAGGCAAGTTCAGGTCGTCGGTGGCGCGCTCGGGCAGGCGTTCCAGCAGCCGCACCACGTCGTAGGCGAAGTAACCCACCGCCCCGGAGGTGAACGGGGGCAGGCCGGGCCAGGAGACCGGCCGGTAGGCGCGGGTCAGGCGGCGGATTTCGTCGAAGAGATTACCGGTGCGCTGCTCACGGTGGCCGGCGTCGATGATCTCTGCCACCCCGTCGCGGTAGCGCAGCCGCCGGTAGGGGTTGACCCCCATAAAACTGTAGCGAGCAATCTTCTCCCCGCCCTCCACGCTTTCCAGCAGGAAAGAAAACCCGCTGCGGCGAGCCTGCCCGCTGAAGCTCGAAGAGGATAGGTGGGCCAAGCGCAAATAGGCCGATACCGGGGTAAGCAGGTCGGCGGTGATGCGCCGGGTCACGGGGATGACGTTCCCCCGCCGGGCCAGCTTCGCAAAAGTGGTGAAATCCGGCTCAAGCATGGCGAATCAGTTTATGGGACGAATAGTTGATGGGTTGAATAGGAACCTCACGCAGGGGTTGCCACCCCGAAGCTCATCAGTCAGCCTTGCAATCTCTGCAGGCCCCGCCGCACGGCCCGCCGCATGACCTCCCGCGGGGCACGCAGGCCGGTCCAGATCTCAAACTGCGCCGCGCCCTGTTCGACCAGCATCTGCCAGCCGGGCACGGTGCGGATGCCCCGGCGACGCGCCCGGCGCAGCAGTTCGGTCTCCCGGGGATTGTAGACCAGGTCGAACAGCACCTGACAGTTCGCTTCCTCCGCCCGCAGCGGCACCGCCGCAACCTCGGGGGCTTGACCCACCGGGGTGCAGTTGACGATGGCATCGAAGCGCCGCCGGCGCAGCCCGGCCCGCGGCACCGCTTCCCCGCCCACCGTGTCGGCCAGCGCCCGGGCCGCCCGCGGGCGTCGCGCGGTCACGCTGATGTAGGCGCCCGCGGTCGCCAAGGCAAAGGCCACCGCCCGCGCCGCCCCTCCTGCCCCCACTACGAGGACCTGGCTGGCATGGAAGCGGATGTAGCGCTGCAAGGTGCGGAGGACGCCGACATAGTCGGTGTTGTAGCCATAGAGCGAATGGCCAGCGCGCACCACCACGGTGTTCACCGCGCCGATGGTCGCCGCCAAGGGATCGACTCCATCCAAGTAAGGCAAGATGGTCTCCTTGTGCGGCTGGGTGACGCTAAAGCCGGCGATGCCGAGCGGCGCGACACAGGCGAGAAAATCGCGCAGCTCGGCCACCTCGAAAGGAAGGTAGACAGCGTTCAGGCGGGCGGCGACGAAAGCGGCGTTGTGCATGGCGGGGGAAAGCGAATGGGCGACAGGCTGGCCGATGAGCCCGTAGACACGGGTGCGGGCGTTCAGGCGGTGGGCTCGATAGAGGCCGCGGAGCTCGCTCCAGGGAAGCTGGCCCGGCGCGGTGGCCGCCCCCCGGTCAGGCGCGCCATAGGTAAGGGCGCTGCCGGCTCGCAGGGCCAGGACGCGCCCGGGAACGCCCACGGTGCCCATGGCCAGGGCAATCACCCGGCGGCGGTGGCGGCGGGCGAGTTCGAGCACGGCCAGGTTGTCGCGCTGCCGGCGAGCGGTGACCGCAATCTTGACCCGGTCGGCCCCCAAACCAGCCAATCGCCGGTAGACACGCTCCAGCCGCTGCGGGGTGCGGCGAAAATCGTGAAAAGAGACGATGCGCTGCGCCGGAGGAAGAACGGCGGCGCGGAGGCGGGGCGGAAACTGTTCGAGCGTTTCCCCTTCTACGTCCACCCACCGGCAGCCGGCGCGCACGGCCCAGTTGAGCAAGGCCAGTTGGGCGGCGGGGCTGCCGGAGAATTCCCCGCCCTCGGGGGGGCGACGGCAGGTGGCAATCAAGGTCAGCGGGGTTCGGCGGCCCCGAAGCTTCGGGGCCAAGCGGGTGAGCACGCGAACAATCGCGGCCGCGCTGCCCAGAGCATCCAGGCGCAACTCGGCGACGCGGGCTACACGCTCGGCACGCACCAGGGCGTGCCAGAAGGAACTCGGGTGGCGCTCGGCCACTACCACCGCTATTGGGTCAGGAAAAGCACGCCGCGTCACCATCAGCCTCGCCCCGGCCAGGAAAAAGGCGCTCTTCTAATACAGCACTCCCCCCGGTAAAGCAAGCCGGGCTTGGGAGGGGGCGACTGCCAAGGAAAAGCAAGGAAAGAGGGAGAATTGCCAAGGCCTGCGACAGTTTTCAACTTGACAACCTTGTTGCGGCTCTGCTAGGGTCAGCGGTATCGCAGCGCCCACCGCAACGCAGGAGAGACTCTCGCCGAAGCAAGGAGGAATCAGGATGAAGAAAAAGCTGTCTCTTGCCACGGTGGTCAGCGTGCTGGCCCTGGGGGTGATGGCGCAGAGCGGGGCTGTGCAGGCCTACGAGCCGCCCCCGCAGGCGGCGCGCAAGGACGTCTACTGCTCCGGCTTTATGTCTTCGACTTCCCTGCCGACGAATCTGCACATCGTGAGAGGGGAAGACGCGGTCGGGCGCCTGCTTTACTCGCAAAGCGACTATATCTACCTGAACCAGGGGCGCAACGCCGGGCTGGCCGTGGGCCAGCGCTACTTCGTAGTCCGGCAGGCCTACGAGCCGAACCCCACGGAAGCCTTCAAGCTCCAGCACGAAATGTACCGCCGAACCTGGAGCGGGCACTGGACCGGGCACGTCTACCAGGACATCGGCCAGGTTGAGGTGAAAGTGGTCCACGAGACCACAGCCACGGCGCTGGTGACGGCGGCCTGCGATGGCCTGACCCCGGGGGACGTGTTGATTCCCTTCAAGGAACGCCCCGTCCCGGTTTACAAGCCCTCAGACACCTTCGACCGCTTTGCGCCGCCGAGCGGGAAGCCCGAAGGCACCATCATCCTGGGCAAAGATTTTGCTCACATAGCCGGGCAAGGCAATGTCATCTACACCAATTTGGGAACCGACCAGGGCGTGAAGATAGGAGACTATCTGCGCCTCTTCCGTTTCGGCCGAGGGACGAAGTACGAAGGCTACAAACGGATTGAGCAGGGTCTCATCCGCCGCTACCGGGGCGTGCCCCGGGGCTATGAAATTCCCCGCAAGCGCAGCGATCTCCCCCGGGAAGTGCTGGGCGAAGCCCTGGTGGTTCACGTGGACCCGAAAAGCTCCACCGCCGTCATCACCTATAGCCTGCGCGAAGCCCACCCGGGAGACTTTGCGGAGTTGGAGCCCCCGGTGCCGGCGCCGCAAGCGCAGCTCAGCGTGGTCCCGGCCAGCATTTCTCCCGGCGGCCTCGCCCGGCTGACCTGGAGGGCGAAGTTTGCCAGTGAGGTGGAAGTGAGGCCCG
>JBHHYS010000092.1:0-9650 GCA_046757645.1 Terriglobia bacterium
GCGGCAAGGCCTACTTCACCACCCCGCACACTCTGGGCGAGTATCTCTTGCTCGATTACCTGAACCGAAAATCGAAGCGGATTCACTAGTACCGTTCCAACCAATTGAAAACCGAAATGAAAGCGAATTCCCCCGCGCGGAAGCCCGGGGCTTGAACCCAGCGGTTTTCGCCGGGGTTCAGCCCAGCGGCTTCTGCCGCGGGGACTTCTGCCCGAGGTGAGACGGGTATGCGAGCCGAACGCCTGGTGGTCATTGGCGGGGTAGCGGCCGGGATGAGTGCGGCCAGCCGCGCCCGGCGCGTCAACCCCAAGCTGGAAGTCATTGTCCTGGAAAAAGGTGACTACGTTTCCTACGGCGCCTGTGGACTGACCTACTTGGTGTCGGGCGTGGTCGCCCGCCCCCGGGACTTGATGGTTTACAGCCCGGAGTTTTTCCGCACCCAGCGCGGGATCGACGTCCGCACCGGCCAGGAGGTAATCGAAATCGCCCCGGGCAAAAAGCAGCTCGAAGTGCGCCGCGGCCGAGAAGCCTATTCGCTGAAGTATGACAAGCTGGTCATCACCACCGGGGGCGCGCCCGCGGAAACCATCCCGGGCGCCGACCGCCCCGGCGTCTTCACCTGCAACGACCTTGCCGGCGCCCTCGCCCTGCGCGAGTTCCTGGCGGCGCGTCGCCCCCGCCGGGGTGTGGTGATCGGCGGCGGCTACATCGGCCTGGAGGTGGCGGAAGCCCTGCGGGCCCACAATCTGGAAGTGACGCTGCTGGAGCGCTCCCCCACCCTGCTTGACGACGTCGAACCGCACATCGGCGACTGCGTCGCTGAATGCCTGGCGCGCCACGGCGTTCGCCTTGAGCTGAATGCAACCGTTAATGCTATCGACCGCGGCTTAGACGGAGCGCTCAGCGTACTCCACGGCGTGCGGAGCGTGATTCCCGCCGATGGAGTCGTGCTGGCCACCGGCTTGCAGCCCCGAGCGGAGCTGGCCGCCCGCGCCGGTGTCCAACTGGGCGCCAGCGGCGCCATCCGTACAGACGACCGCCAGCAGACCAACCTCCCCAGCGTCTACGCCGCGGGGGATTGCGTGGAGACGTTTCACCTGGTGGCAGGCGGGCCTACCTACATTCCCCTGGGCACCACAGCCAACAAGCAAGGCCGCGTGGCCGGCGAGAACGCCGCCGGCGGCCATGCCGTCTTCCCGGGCGTGGTGGGCACGCTGGTGACGAAAGTTTTCGAGCTGGAGGTGGCCAAGACCGGCCTGAGCGTGGCCGCGGCGCGCGCCGCGGGTTTCGTCCCCGAAGTGGTGAGCATCGAGAGCCGCTCGCGGGCCAAATATCTCGCCGGCAAACCGCTGCGGGTGGTGCTGATTGTCGATCGCGAGAGCGGGCGCTTGTTGGGCGCGCAACTTGCGGGGGAAGAGGGCGCCGCCCGCAGGATCGACGTCGTAGCCATCGCCCTCACGGCGCGGATGAGGCTCGCCGATTTCGTCCACCTCGATCTCGGCTATGCCCCACCCTACGGGCCGGTCTACGACCCGCTGCTGATTGCCGCCTGGGAAGCCTGGAAAAAAACCGGCCAGCGCCGCTGAAGCCGGTTGGGGGCAGCGCGGCGGTTTGGTAGAATGGCATAAACCGATGATATTCGAGCGCATCGCCCGACTGCTTGCAGGAGGAAGACGGATGGAGGCTTTGGTCCCAGGGGCCCCGGCGCCCCGGTTCACGCTCAAAGATACGACCGGCGAGAGCTACGCGCTCACCGAGGCTCTGAAGCAGGGGCCGGTGCTGCTCGCCTTTTTCAAGGTGAGTTGCCCCGTGTGCCAGTTCACTTTCCCCTTCATCGAACGCATCCGCGAGGCGGTTAAGGATAAGAACAACCTGCAGATTTGGGGGGTCTCCCAGGACGACGCCCGGGACACCCGCGACTTCGCCCAGGAGTGCGACTGCACCTTCCCGCTGCTGCTCGACGATGACGGTTACTCGGTCTCGAACCAGTACGGCCTGACCAACGTCCCCACGCTGTTCTTGGTTCAGCCCAACGGCACCATCGCTCTGACCAGCGTCGGGTTCGCCCGCAAGGACCTCGAAAGCGTCGCCGGTGAATTCAGTAAGCTCACCGGCGCGCCCATCCGCGTGTTCCACCCCAGCGACTCCGTCCCCGATTCCAAACCGGGGTGAGGGTCAAAAAACTAGTCCCCGTCGGGGACTTTCCACCCGCCCCCGGCCGAGTTCCCGCTTGATCCTGGGCTACTCTTCCAGAGCGCGCTCCAGTTCCTGCTTCTTGTGCTTGGACCGCTTTTTTCTTTTCGGGGTGAGGATGCGCTCGGGGGGCGGCCTGCCCACCACAGCCCGGGCCAGCCGCCGCACCTGCTCGCCCAGGTCATACACGACTTTCTTCGTCTTCCTTTTACGCCGGCCCATGGATGGAAGTGGCGGAAGGGTATGGGAGTCGAACCCATCGTCCCCCGGCGCCAACCGAAGGACCACCGGCTTTGAAGGCCGGGAGAATCACCGGATCCTGCACCCCTCCACCAGTCTACTCATTATAGCGCGGCCCCGGGGCTACGTTGCCCGCTCCGGGAAACTCCTCGTGGAACCTGGCATAGACGCTCTGGCCGGCTCTCGTCAACGAAGGCTTCGCGGGGAGAGACGTTTTCCAGTATCATAGCTGCGACTCAACCCCAGCCACCAAAATGCCTCAATGCGTACACCTCGACCCCCGAGGACGCCGCTGCCAGCGGGAAGCGGACGAAGGCTTGCCCTTCTGCCGGTGGCACGATCCAGAAAGCCGGCTGTGGCCGAGTGTACTCGACCGCCGCCGCCTCGCCTTCCGCTTGGCGGCGCTGATCCTCCTGGCTATCTTTTTGATTCCGCTGGCGATTCAGGGTTATCGATTGCTGAAGACGCTGCTCAACTGACCTCAACCGTATCTTCGCCGCCATCCACGCCGATTACGTTTCCTGTTACCCAGTACGTATTGGGTTGAGCCAGCACCCCCACCGCGGCGGCGACGTCGGCCGGCGTGGTCAGCCGCTTGTGAGGATTCTTGCGCCGAGCCCCCTCGAGCAGCCGCTCGTGGCCGGGAATCTTGCGCAACGCCGGCGTATCGGTGACCCCGGCGCGAATGGCGTTGGCGGTGATGCCTTTCGGAGCCAGCTCCATGGCCAGTTGGCGGATGTGCGATTCCAGCACCGCTTTCGCCGCTGACACCGGACCGTAGCTGGGAATCACCCGGCTGCCCCCCGAGCTGGTCATGGCAAAGATGCGCCCCCCGGCGCCCATCAACTGCCGCCGAACCAGGTCCTGCGCCCAGTAGACGAGGCTGTGCCCCATGACGTCCACCGTCATCTCGATCTGCCGCTGGTCCGCCGCCGCGGCCGCATCCTCAGCCACGTACGGTCTGAGCACCCCAAACGCCAGTGAATGAAACAGCACTCGCACCACCCCCGGCGGTGTGGACTCCTTCAGCTTGGTCTCGATCTGACCGAGAATCTGCTGACGCTTTTCGGCATCGGCGGCGTTGGCATTGAAGAACACCGCCTCTCGGCCGTGGGCGCGGATCTTGCCCATCACCTCTTCCACATGGGGCTGGGTGGCCTTGCGGTCGAGGTGCACGCCGAAGATGTTCATTCCCAGACGCGCCAATTCGATGGCGGTGGCCTCGCCAAAGCCGCTGGAGGCGCCCAGGATGAGCGCCCATTGCGTTGTCGGGGTTTCGGTCATCGGCTGGTTCCGTCCTCCGATTGTCGCTTCAGTTGGGGGGCGATACTCTGCAAGGACACCGCCAGTTCATCCAAAGTTTCCTGCACGCAGCCGCTCACCGCCACCACCACCGCCCCCACCGTCTTGCTGCCCACCGACCGCTCACAGGCATGCCGGCCCGTCCAGACCACACGGGCATCCTCCTGCCGGACGAGTTCCAGCTCCAGGGCGAAGCGAGCGGTGATTGCCGTCGGCGTGTCCACCTCTTCCATCGCCAGCAGGCGTCCCTGCAGCAGGTAGTCCAGGTTTTTCTGGGCGCGGTAGGGCACCACGGTGTCAAACAGACCCGCGGCCCGCACTTGGCGGATGAGGAGCGATTGGACCATAAACACCGGCGGTTCCGCCCAACGATGGTATTGGTAGAAGTTCAACTCGTTCTCGTTGGTGAAGTAGACGATGCGGTCCTGGCGCAGGAGGTGGGATGCCCGCGGCCGCGCCACCCCGAGTTGGCTCCCCTCGGGGCTCGCAGAGCCTCCAGCGCGGGGAGTGAAATCCACGGTGTAGAAGTTTGTGTGCGGCACACCTCCACAGGCGAACGCGACCAGCGCCAGCAGCGCCAGGGCAGCCCAACTCAGATGCCTGTCGCGGTTTGCCATCTCATTCGCCTTCCACCCGAATTCGGCGCTGCTCGTCGGAGACTACCTCCAAGTGCACGCGGAGCGCAGGGCCAAGGGCAGGCAAGCTCAGCCGTTCGGCCCACTCCACCACCACAATCGCTCGCTCCGCCAGAATGTCGTCGAGGCCCAGGCTGTCGAGCTCGGTTGGCTCCTGAATCCGGTACAAATCCACATGGTAGAGGCGCGTATGATTACCAAACACATGCACGAAAACGAACGAGGGGCTGGTGACCTCCTCTTCGGCGGCCAAGCCCAGGCCGCTGACCATGCCTTTGACCAGGGTGGTTTTGCCGGCCCCGAGTTCCCCGTAGAGTAGCACCAGAGCGGGCGGCTGGAGCTCGGCCGCCAGACGGCGACCCAGAGCAGTCGTCTCTTCAGGGGACGACGTAGTAACTTCCCGAGTCGTCGCGCTCAATCTTTTCTTTCACGGCACTCCAGGCTTGCGGAAGCGCCTCGGTGATGTCGGAGGCGATCAAGGCTTGCTCGCCCTGCACCGCAGCCGCCCGGTCGCCGGCCAACCCGTGCAAATAAACTGCCAGGCAGAGAACGTCCGCGACCGGCGCGCCCGCCCATTGCGCCAGCGCCCCCGCCACCATCCCGGTGAGAACATCGCCGGCACCCCCGGTGGCCATCCCGGCATTGCCCGTCGGGTTGACGTACACCTGCCCGTCCGGCGCAGCCACCAAGGTGCGAAACCCTTTGAGGATAACAAAAACCTTGTATTCCCGAGCAAATTTTTGCGCCACGTCCACCCGCTGCCGCTGCACATCGGCGCTGCGCGTCCCCAGCAACCGCGCCATCTCCCCCGGATGGGGTGTCACCACCACCATTTCGGCCCGGCGCCGCCGTAGAACCTCCAACTGGCCCACCAAGGCATTCAGCGCATCCGCATCAAGCACCAGGGGCAGCTCGAACTGCTCCAGCACCGCCCGCACGAACTGCGTGGTCTCGGGGTGTGTGGTGAGCCCGGGGCCCAGCGCCAACACGCTCTTGCCTTCCAGGAGCTTGGCGAAGCGGCCGTAGTCGAGGGCGCGGCTGGAAATGGCTCCACTATCGGTTTCGGCCAGTGGCTCGGTCATAATCTCGGGCACCATGGAAGCCACGATGGGCAGCGCGCTGGCGACGGTGGCCACCGTGGCGAGCCCGGCACCCATACGCAGCGCAGCCTTGCCCCCCAGGGCGGCCGCCCCCGTCTTGCCCCGCGAACCGGAGACCAACACCACGTGGCCGAAGTCGCCCTTGTGGGCGGTGGGCGCCCGGGCCAGCGGCAGGCGCGCAAACCGGCGAGCCACAATCAGGTTCAGAAAGAGTCCAGGGTCATCGGCCAAGAGCTCGTCCGGGGTGCCAATAGGCGCCACGGCCAGCCTACCCACCCGCGCCGAGTTGGGGGGGAAGACCTGACCGCGCTTGGGCGCGGTAAAGGTGATGGTGGCATCCGCCCGAACCGCTTCGCCCAACGGCTCCCCGCTGTCCGAGGCTAGCCCGGAGGGAATGTCCACCGCGAGCACACGGTAGCGGCGGCGGGCGTTGATGTCCTCAATCACCTGACCCAGATAACCTTTCACCGCACCCGCCAACCCCGTGCCCAGCAGCCCGTCGACCACCACATCGCAATCGAGCACTGTGGCACGCTGCCTCTCCCAGTCTGCGACCCCCGGGAGCGCCTCCACCCTGCCGCCGGCGCCGGTGAAAGCCTCATAGCTGGCGCGGGCCTCGCCTTTCAGGTCGCCAGGAGCGGCCAGCAAGATGACCCGGGGGGGGTGGCCCCGCTCGTGGAGATGACGGGCGGCGACCAGGGCGTCGCCGCCGTTGTTCCCTTTGCCGCAGAGCACGCTGATGCGGCCCGGGGGAGAAAACTGCTGGAGCAAAAAGTGGGCCACCTGACGCCCGGCGTTTTCCATCAATTCCCGCGGGGAAATGCCGGTGCGCTCGGTGGTGAGGCGGTCGATGCGCCGCATCTGGTCTGCGGTGAGAATCTTCATCCGAAGCGATACCCGACTAGCGCCCTTCCAACTTCTTGTGGCTAGTCGTAAATCGTTTGAACTTCAGGCTCCCGCCGGCCCCGTTCCTCGGCACCGCACGCGGCCGGCAGCCGACTCACAGCATCCACCCCCCACTGACGGTCAGCACCTGGCCGGTGGTGTAGCCGGCGTCCTCGGAGAGGAAGAACTTGATGGCGGCGGCTACGTCTTCGGCCGTGGGGGGGCGCCCGACAGGAAAGCGGGCGTCGCGGATGCGATCCGCCTCCTCCCGAGTGAGTTCCTGATCATCCACCGCGGAGGGATTGACCATGTTCACCGTAATCCCGTACTTGGCCTCTTCGATGGCTAAGGAGCGCGTGAAGGCCGCCACCGCTGCCTTGGCAGCGGCATAGGCGGAAATCTTCGCTTGGCCGAAGGCGCGCTCAGCCCCCGCCGCCCCCAGATTGACGATCCGCCCCCAGCGCTGCCGACGCATCACCGGCAGCACGTGCTTGCTCATATAGAAGACACTGAAGAGGTTCGAGACAATGATGCGCTGCCACTCCTCCACAGTGGATTTGCTCACCGGCGCCCAACCGAACTCACCCACGTTGTTGATCAGCACATCCAGCCGGCCAAAATGCTTGACGGTACCGCTGACCAACTTCTGTCCCTGAGCGGGAAGGGTAACGTCGGCTTGCAAGAGAAGGACTTCCGCGCCGCGGCCCTGAATCTGACGGGCGGTTTGCCGCGCCGCCGCGCGGTTGCCCCGATAGCAGAGCGCAATGCGCATCCCCTCCGCGGCCAGCAAGAGCGCAATTCCCTTCCCCAGACCGCGGCCAGCGCCGGTGATGAGGACGACGCGATTGGCTAAGGGCACCGGCGGCCCTCCCGTTTCTGGGCGTGGACTTTTTCGGTCGAAGGAAGCACAGTGGCAACGGCAGTATACACCAAACCCGCCGGCCTGCTTGCCGACCTGCTTGCCGGTCCGGCGGGGCAGGCAGCTTCAGCGGACGCGGGCCACCAGCACGGTGCGGTCATCCATGGGCTCGATCCCCGGGGCCCACTGCTGCAATTCGACCAGCACCGCCTCCACAAGCCGCTCGGGGGACAGGTTGTCGGCGGTGCGCTCCAGGAAAGCCACCAGGCGCTGGTTGCCGTACTCCTCCTCGTAGGAGTTTTCCACTTCGGTCAGCCCGTCGGTGTACGCCACCAGCCAATCCCCCGGCTGGAGTTGGATGGTCGCTTCCTCATAGTGCAGGTCACTGAACAGGCCCACCACCGTCCCGCCCACGCCCAGCTCTTCCCGGCGCCCGGGACTGAGGATGACCGGAGGCAGGTGGCCGGCGTTCGTGTAGGTGAGACGGCGCGCGCTGTCATCATAGATTCCCACAAAAAGGGTGGAATACTTCTCGGGGCTGGTGGTGGCACAGAGCTGCCGATTGACGCGCTTGACCAGCTCCGCCGGACTCAGTTGGCCGAGCGGGCCGGTCAACCGGCTCGCATACCCGTGACTGCGGAGGATGGACTGGATGGTAGCCATCAGCAGGGCCGCGGAGATGCCTTTGCCGCTGATGTCACCGATGGTGAAGACGAGCTTCCCCGGCGCCGCCAGCCCATAGTCGTAGTAGTCGCCACTGACTGTACGCGCCGGCCGACAGCGGGCCACCAGTTCCAGCGTCTCCAGGTGCGGGGTATGGCGTGGGAATAGTTGTTCCTGCACCTGGCGGGCGATCTCCAGTTCGTTCTGCAAACGCTGTTTTTCGTTGGACTCTTCGATCAGCCGCTCAATCGAAGAGGTCATCGAATTGAAGGCGTCCGCCAGCCCGCTCAACTGGTCACGACCCCGAAGGCGAATGCGGTGGGAGAAGTTTCCCGCCTTCACCTGCTCGGTGGCCACCTGAAGGTCGTTCACCGCTCCGGTGATCGTCCGGGTCAGCTTGACTCCCGTCCACAAGGCCACCAGGTCGAGCACAAAAAAGAGCACGGCGAAAGCCGTGAAGACCGTAAACGGCAGGCCGGAAAACTCTCCCAGGCGGTAGGACAACTGGCGGTGGACAAGCGCAATCCGCGACTGCACAGAAAGAACCAGAGGCGGGCCCGGCTTCCCGGTTTCTTTCTGGTGTGTGGGTTGCGAGGCAGCCAACACCAGGCTGCTGTCCCACCAGCCGAGCGGGGGCGGCAAGGGCCGCCGATCCTCGATCACCCACAGAACGGGATAGCTTTTGTCCCCGACGGGGAAAAGACGTTGGCTGGGCGAGGCGCGCCCGCTGCGCTCCTCTCCCAGCAAGGTCAAAGAGACGCGGCCGATATCACGACCCAAATAGGGCAAGACTTTTTCATCGAGAGGCAAGACCAACACAACCGTGAAGGGCTCGGCGGCCGCGGGGACCACCTGGCTGGTCACCAACTCCGCCCGCTCACTCACCAGCACGCCGGAAAAGCGCTGACCGCGCAGCCAGATGGGGAGGGGCGAATCGGCCGGGAGCGGGCCATCCAGCACCTCGACCTCCACAGCCGCCAAGTGGTCTCGGGCGGCGACCGTGTGGGCATCAACGATGCGGGCAATGGTCTCGGGGCGGAGTTTGCCTTCGAGGCTGCTCGCGACCTCGAAAGAGGCGACCACATCGGAGGTCAGATCCTGCAGCTCTGCCTGGAGCCGCTCCAACCGCTCGGTCACCACATAGACCGCCACTTTGCCATAAAGGGTCCAGCCCAATACCAGCCCGATCAACACAAGCAGCACCACCGGAATTAAGCCGATGAAGAGGTAGGCGGCCAACAGCCGGTGCCGCAGCCGCCAGAGCAACCGGTCGCGCCACCGAGCCAGAGCGCGCCCGCCGAGAAAAACCAGGAAGCCGAGAATCAACAGGGCGAAGACAACTCGGAGGGCGGTAGCGTGGGCAAGAGTAGCCGCCGCAAAACCAACCAGGGAAATGGCGGCACCCCAGCCGGCGCTGAACCGCGGACGCCACTTCACACCAGCCGACGACATCAGAACACCCGCCCAATCCGAGTCCGAGCCGGAGAGAAAAGTGGCAGAAAAGCTTGCGAGTGTCAACGGAGGGGGTGTGGGGGTCGCGCCCAAAACAGGCTTTCTCTTCACCGATGAAATTCTTGACACCGCTCGATTGCGTCCATAGACTCCCGCTTTGCAACCAGGAACCTGAATGGAACAGGGAGCTAAACGAGAAGTCTGGGGAACCCGCATCGGCCTCATCCTGGCGGCAGCCGGCAATGCCATCGGCATCGGCAACCTGCTGCGCTTCCCGGGCCAAGCCGCCAACAACGGTGGCGGCGCCTTCATGATCCCCTA
>JBHHYS010000093.1:0-9479 GCA_046757645.1 Terriglobia bacterium
CTACCTGGCCTCGCTGCGCCGCGGCACCCACAAGACCAAGACCCGCGGTGAAGTCCGCGGCGGTGGCCGCAAGCCCTGGCGGCAGAAAGGCACCGGGCGGGCGCGCCATGGCACGATTCGCTCCCCGCTCTGGCGCCACGGGGGCGTCACCCATGGGCCGCAGCCGCGCGATTACAGCTACTCCCTGCCGCGCAAGATGCTGCTGGGGGCGCTCAGAAGCGCGCTGAGCGTAAAGCTGGCCGCGGAAAAACTCACCGTGGTGGACAAGCTGGAACTGGAGAACCACAAGACCGGAGGGCTGCGGGAAATTCTTGACCGGCTGGGCGTGGAGAAGAGCCTGCTGATTGTGGAGACGAACGGCAACACCAAGTTGGAGCGCGCCAGCCGGAACCTCGCCGGGGTCAAGCTGGTCGTACCCCGCCAGGTGCACGCCTACGAGGTGCTGGCGCACGATCGCATCCTGTTCTCCCAGGCAGCGGTGGAGAAGCTGCAGCAAGCGATTGCTCCGAAGGCGAAAGCGGCATGAAGTCGGTTTACGAAATCATCAAGCGCCCCATCATTACCGAGAAGGGGCTGGAGATCAAAGAGCTGCAGCGCACACTGGTCTTCGAGGTGGCCCGGGAGGCGAGCAAGCCGGAGATCAAGCGGGCGGTGGAAGCGATTTTCAACGTGAAGGTGGAGCGGGTGCGCACCGTGGTGCTGCCGGGAAAGTTTCGTCGTCGGGGGCCGCGCGGGGGTTACCGGGCCGACTGGAAGAAGGCCTACGTGCGGTTGAAGCCCGGCGAGAAAATGGTCGAATACTTGGAGCCAGCTTGATATGCCTGTAAAAACCTATCGTCCCACCACCCCCGGCCGGCGGGGCCTGGCGCGGCTGGTGCGCACCGAGGTGACGCGCCAGCAGCCGGAGAAGAGTTTGCTCGAGCCCCTGCCGAAGACCGGGGGGCGCAACAGCCTGGGCCGGGTCAGCGTCTGGCAGCGCGGCGGCGGCCACAAGCGCATGTACCGGCGGATTGACTTCCGTCGCGATAAGCAGGGGGTGCGCGCCCGGGTGGCGGCGATTGAATACGATCCGAACCGCTCGGCCAATATCGCTCTGTTGCATTACGCCGACGGGGAAAAGCGCTACATCCTCCACCCCCTGGGCCTGAACGTGGGCGACACGGTGGAGGCGGGTGCGCAAGTCGATATTCTGCCGGGGAACGTGCTGCCCCTGCGCAACATTCCCGCCGGCACCATGATTCACAACCTGGAGTTGCGCCCGGGCAAGGGAGGGCAACTGGTGCGGGCGGCGGGGGCGGCCGCGCAACTGGTCTCGAAGGAAAGCGACTACGTGCTGGTGAAGCTGCCCTCGGGAGAGACGCGCAAGGTGTTGGCGGAGTGCCGGGCGACGATTGGCCAGGTGGGCAACGTCGACCACGAAAACGTGGCCTTCGGCAAGGCGGGACGCAGCCGCTGGTTGGGGTGGCGGCCCACGGTGCGGGGCGTGGCCATGAACCCTGTGGACCACCCCCACGGGGGCGGAGAAGGCAAGACCGGAACCGGGGGCACGCCGCGGACGCCCTGGGGGAAGCCGACCCGGGGGCACCGCACCCGGAGGAACCCTCGCACGGAGCGCTTCATTGTGGAGCGACGGAGTTAGGAGCCGATGCCGCGTTCGCTGAAAAAAGGGCCGTTCATTGATGCCCACCTGCAGGGGAGGGTGGAAGCGATGAACCGGCGGAATGAAAAGAAAGTGATTCGCACTTGGTCGCGGCGGTCGACGGTGGTGCCGGAGATGGTGGGGCACACGATTGCGGTGCACAACGGGAAGAAATTTATTCCTGTCTACATCACCGAGAACATGGTGGGCTACAAGCTGGGCGAGTTTGCCCCCACCCGTACGTTTCGCGCCCACGGTTTCCGGCGGGCGGAGGAGCGGGCCACGGGCCTCACCCGGCCGCCCGGGGCGACGACCCCGGCGCCGGTGGGGACCGCGCCCAGCGGCACCGCGAGCGGCACTGGTGGCGCGGCGCCCAAGAAGGAAGGCTAAGCGATGCCGAAGAAGAAAAAACCCGCCGCCGGGCGAAAGAAGGCCGCCGGGCGAGGGAAGCCCCGGCGCCCGCGGCTGTTTCGCCGCCCGGCGCCCACGCCGGTGGGGGCGGCGCCGGTGGAGGCGCGCGCCCTGGCGCGCTATGTGCGGGTGTCGCCGCAGAAGGCGCGGCTGGTGATTGACTTGATTCGGGGACGGAACGCGGGGGAGGCGTTGAGCCTGCTGCGCTTCACGAAGAAGCGCGCCGCCAAACCCATCGAAAAAGTTTTGCGCTCCGCCATCGCCAATGCGGAGCAGAAATCGGAGACGGTGGACGTGGATCGGCTGTACGTGAAGCAGGCGGTGGTGAACGAAGGGCCGCGCTGGAAGCGGGTTCGCCCCGCTCCCTACGGGCGCGCCTACCTCTACCAGCGCCGCACCAGCCACATCGAGGTGGCGGTGGCGGAGCGGGTGCGGGGAGCCGCCGCCCCCGCCGGGGCCACGTCCCCGGAGCGGGGCACAGAGTCCAGGGCATAGAGGAGGACAGCAGTGTCACAGAAAACCCATCCCTACGGCTTTCGCCTGGGGTTCAACAAGACCTGGAGGTCGCGCTGGTTTGCGAAGAAGGAGTACGCCGACCTGTTGTTCGAAGACTTGACGCTGCGGAGGCGGTTGAAGGAGAAGCTGCGGGGAGCGGGGATCAGCGCGATTGAGATCGAGCGGGCGGCGAATAAGCTGATGGTGCGCATCTATACGGCGCGGCCGGGCATCGTCATCGGGCGCAAGGGCGCGGAGATTGACAAACTGCGCACCGAAATCCAGAAGCGCACCGGGCGCGAGGCGCACATCGACATCACCGAGGTGCACCGCCCGGAGTTGGAGGCCCAACTGGTGGCGGAGATGATTGCCGTGCAACTGGAGAAGCGGGTGGCCTTCCGGCGGGCGATGCGCAAGGCGGTGGACTCGGCGCTGCGCTTCGGCTGCTTGGGGATCAAGGTGCGCAGCGCCGGGCGGTTGAACGGGGCCGACATCGCCCGCAAGGAGTGGTACTTGCAGGGGCGGCTGCCGCTGCAAACCCTGCGGGCGAACATTGAGTACGGCTTCGCGGAGGCGCACACCACCTACGGGGTGATCGGGGTGAAGTGCTGGGTTTACAAGGGCGACGTGCCCAAGGCCAAAGTGCGCCGCGAGGAGGTGGACGTTCCCGCCTTCGCCACCGTGTAAAGGATTACAGCCATCATGTTGATGCCGAAAAAAGTCAAATACCGCAAACAGCAGCGCGGGCGGATGAAAGGGAAGGCCTGGCGCGGCTCGACCCTGGCCTTCGGGGAGCATGGCCTGAAGGCGCTCACCCCCGGCTGGGTCACGGGGCGGCAGATCGAAGCCGCCCGGGTCGCCGTTACCCGCTACATGAAGCGCGGCGGCCGCATGTGGATTCGCATCTTTCCCGACAAGCCCTATACCAAGAAGCCCGCCGAGACCCGCATGGGGAAGGGCAAAGGGCCGGTGGAGAGCTGGGTGGCAGTGGTGCGACCCGGGCGGGTGCTGCTGGAGTTGCAGGGCCTGCCCCGGGCGGAAGCGCAAGAGGCGCTCGAGCTGGCGGCGCACAAGTTGCCGGTGCGCAGCGTGGTCATCTCCCGCCGCACCGCTGCGGCGTAGGGGGTGGAGGAGCGATGACGGCCGAGGAGCTGCGACAACTGAACCAGACCGAGCTGGCGGCGAAGGAACAGGAGATGCGGGAACAGCTTTTCCGGCTGCGGTTTCAACTGGCGGCGGGGCAGGCGGAGAGCATCAAAAAGATTCGCGCGGTGCGGAAAGACCTGGCGCGGCTGCTCACCGTGCGGCACGAGCAGGGGTTGAGGAGCGAACATGGTGGAGGCTAGCGGGACGCAGAGCCGGCCCCGGAAGCGCCAGCAGCGCATCGGGCAGGTGGTAAGCGCCAAGATGAACAGGACGATTGTGGTGAAGGTGGCCCGGCGGGTCGAGCACCCGCTCTACAAGCGGGTGATGAGTGTCTCGAAGAAATTCTACACCCACGACGAGCGCAACCAGTGCCGGGAAGGCGACTGGGTGCGCATCGAGGAGACCCGGCCGCTGTCAAAGCTCAAGCGCTGGCGGCTGGTGGAAGTACTGAAGCGGGAGCGCACCGGATAAGAGGAGACCACAACGATGATCCAGATGCGCACCCGGTTGACCGTGGCCGATAACTCCGGCGCCAAACGGCTGGCGACCATCTTGCCCCTGGGCGGACACGTGGGCCGGGGCGCCGGGCTGGGGGACGTGGTGACCGCGTCGGTGAAAGAGGCCGCCGCGGACAGCCCCATCAAGAAGGGCAAAGTAGTGCGGGCGGTGATTGTGCGCACCCGCAAGGAGCATCGGCGCCGGGACGGCAGCTACATCCGCTTCGACGAGAACGCGGCCGTTTTGATCAACGACGCCGGGGAGCCCATCGGCACCCGGGTGTTCGGCCCGGTGGCGCGGGAGTTGCGGGAGCGGAAGTTTTTGAAGATTGTGTCGCTGGCGCCGGAGGTATGGTGATGGCCTGGCAAGTGAGCCTGCGCAAGGGCGACCAGGTGAAGGTGATCGCCGGGCGGGACAAAGGCAAGGTGCAGCGGGTGCTCTCGGTGAACGCGGAGAAGAAAATCTGCACGGTCGAGCACGTGAACATGCTGAAGCGCCACACCCGGCCCAACCCCGCCAAGCAGATCAAGGGCGGGATCGTGGAGCGGGAAGGGCCCATCCACGTCTCGAACCTGATGCTCGTCTGCCCCAATTGCGGGAAGACCACCCGGGCGCGGCACCAGTTTCTCGGCGATGGCAGCAAGGCGCGCGCCTGCCACCGCTGCGGGGCCACCCTGGAGCGCTAGTGGGGTGACAAGGAACAGGCCGAGTGGAGACTACGAACTGCTTCCCACGGGCGGAAGCCCGAGGGCTGAACGCGGACGGAGTGCTGTCCCGCCGTTCAGCCCAGCGGCTTCCGCCGCTGGGCGAGGCGCAGTAAGTGGGAACGACGCTCGGGAGGGGGAGCCGCGGAGATGGCGTTGAGCCGACTGCAGGAACGCTACCAGCGAGAGGTGCGTCCCTGGCTGAAGAAGGAGCTCGGCTACGCGAACGACCTGGCGGTGCCGCGCCTGGAGAGGATCGTGGTCAACATGGGATTGGGGGAGGCGCTGGAAAACATCAAGGTGCTCGACGCGGCCGGGGCGGAGTTGGCGCAAATCACCGGGCAGAAACCCATCATCACCCGGGCGCGCAAGGCCATCGCCAACTTCAAGCTCCGCAAAAATATGCCCATCGGGGCATGCGTGAGCCTGCGCGGGG
Source organism: Terriglobia bacterium (assembly GCA_046757645.1). GTDB lineage: Bacteria > Acidobacteriota > Terriglobia > Acidiferrales > 2-02-FULL-67-57 > JBHHYS01. Next base: position 5,330 of record JBHHYS010000093.1, read on the forward strand.
GGCGGATGTACGAGTTTCTTGACCGGCTGGTCAACATTGCTTTGCCCCGGGTGCGCGATTTCAAAGGGCTCTCCAGCAAGTCGTTTGACGGTCGGGGGAACTACACCCTGGGACTGCGCGACCAGCTGGTGTTTCCCGAGGTGGACTACGCCCGCGTGGATCGGGTGCGGGGAATGAACATCACCCTGGTGACCACCGCTAAAACCGACGAAGAGGCGCGGGCGCTGCTGCGGCAGTTGGGCCTGCCCCTGCGGGATTAAACGGAAGGAGGAGCGTTGGCGACTACCTCACAGGAAGTCAAGAGCCGGCAACGGAAGCCCAAGTACAAGATCCGCCACCGCAACCGCTGCCGCCTCTGCGGGCGGCCGCGAGGCTACCTGCGCAAGTTCCAGCTCTGCCGGATTTGTTTTCGCAAACTGGCGCTGCAGGGCGAGATTCCCGGGGTGGTGAAGGCGAGCTGGTAAGGGGCAAGCGATGGGCGTATCCACAGATCCGATTGCTGACATGCTGACCGCCATCCGCAACGCGCTGCGGGCGCGGCACGCCAAGGTGGACGTGCCGACGTCGAAGATCAAGGCGGAGATCGCCCGGGTGCTGAAGGAAGAAGGATTCGTCGCCGCCTACAAAGTGATTGAAGAGAAGCGGAAGAGGATGCTGCGGCTCTATCTGAAGTACGGCCCGGAGAAGCAGAGCGTGATTAGCGGGCTGCGGCGCGTCTCCAAACCCGGCCGGCGGGTCTACCGGGGGCGGGCGGGGATCAAGCCGGTCCTCGGCGGGGTGGGGATCAACATCTTGACCACGCCCCGGGGCATTATGACCGGGCGGCAGGCGCGCCGCCAGGGGGTGGGCGGCGAAGTGGTGTGCGAGGTCTGGTAGGGAGCGATGTCGCGGATTGGGCGAAAAGTGATTGAGGTGCCGGCCGGGGTGCGGGTGAAGATCACCGAGCAGGGGGTGGAGGTCGAAGGCCCCAAGGGCAAGTTGACCACCCCGGTGCCCCCGGGAATCCGCTTCCAGCAGCAGGGGGGAGGGTTGCTGGTGCGCCCCGCCGCGGCGCCGGAAGGGCCGGTGGGCAAAGAAACCGTCGAGCGGCTCACCCGCACGGAGAAGTGCAACTGGGGTTTGGCGCGCTCCCTGGCAGCGAACGCCGTGCAAGGCGTCACCCAGGGCTTCTCCAAAGCGCTGGAGATTGTGGGGGTGGGCTACAAGGCCGAGGTGCAGGGACAAAAGGTGCTCTTCAGCCTGGGCTATTCCCGCCCGGTGGAGTTTCCCCTCCCGGAAGGAATCGAAGTCAAAGTGGAGGGCCTGAGGCGGATCACGGTGAGTGGGATTGACAAAGAGTTGGTGGGGCGGGTGGCGGCGCAGATGCGTGCCTTGCGCCCCCCGGATCCCTACAAGCAGAAGGGCATCCGGCTTGTCGGAGAAGCGCTGCGGAAGAAGGCCGGAAAGGCCGCGGCGGGGGCGAAGTAGAGATGCGATTCGGGCGGGCACGCAAACCGGTGGCTAAGATCACCCGGGTGGAGCACCGGCGGCGGATTCACCGCCGGGTGCGCCAGCGGCTGGCAGGCACGGAGGTGCGGCCGCGGCTGAGCGTCTTTCGCTCCCACAAGCACATCTACGCCCAGATCGTGGATGACCTCCAGGGACGCACGCGGGTGTCGGCGTCTTCGCTCGACAAACAGGTGCGCCCCCAACTGCGCTACGGCGGCAATGTGGCTGCGGCCAAGGTGATCGGCCGGGTGTTGAGCGAGCGGGCACGGCAGGCGGGCATCACCCGCGTGGTCTTCGACCGCGGGGGCTACAAATACCACGGGCGGATCAAGGCGCTGGCCGACGCGGCCCGAGAAGCCGGATTGGAATTCTAACCGATGAGCAAAACCAGTTTCGCCGAAAGAGTGCTGCGACAGAAACCGATTGACCCCAGCAGCCTGCAACTGAAGGAGCACGTGGTGTCGATCAACCGGGTCACCAAAGTGGTGAAGGGCGGCAAGAACCTGAGCTTTTCGGCGCTGGTGGTGGTGGGCGACGGCCAAGGCATCGTGGGTTTCGGGCTGGGAAAGGCGCGGGAAGTGCCGATGGCGATTCGCAAAGGGATTGAGTTGGCCAAGAAAAGCCTGCTCAAGATGAACACTGCCCCGCCCACCATTCCCCACCTGGTGATCGGCCGCTACGCTGCCAGCCAGGTGTTGCTGAAGCCGGCGCCGGAAGGCACCGGGGTGATTGCCGGGGGCCCGGTGCGCCCGGTGATGGAGGCGGCGGGCATCCGGAACGTGTTCACCAAAGCCATCGGCAACACCAACCCCCATAACGTGGTCAAGGCCACCCTGGAGGCGTTGCTGCAGTTGAAGGATCGGGAGCGGGTGGCGGCCCTGCGCGGCAAAGAGCCGCAGGAGCTGTAACCGGGATGGCGCGGCGGAAGAGCGGGAAGCTCAAGATCAAATGGGTGCGGAGCTGGATCGGCTGCCCCGAGAAGCAGCGCGCCGTGGTGCGCGGGCTGGGCTTGCGGCGCCTGCAGCAGGTGGTGGAGCGGCCGGATTCGCCGGCGGTGCGGGGTATGGTGAAGAAGATTCCGCATCTGGTTATGATTGTGGAGGAGTAAGCGAGTGACGGACCTGAGCCATCTGCATCCGCCCCGGGGCGCTCGCCGGAAGCCGCAGCGGGTGGGGCGCGGCATCGGCGCCCGCAAGAGCAAGACCGCCGGGCGCGGCAACAAAGGGCAGCTTTCCCGCTCGGGGGCGGGCCGGCGGCCGGGGTTTGAAGGCGGGCAGATGCCGCTGCACCGGCGGGTGCCCAAGCGCGGCTTTACCAATATTTTTCGCACCGAGTACGCCATCGTGAACGTGGAGGCGCTCAATGGCTTCGCGGCCGGTGCCCGGGTCACCCCGGAGGCGCTGGAGGCGCGGGGGCTGGTGCGGCGTCGCCGGCCGGTGAAGATTCTGGGGGAGGGCGAGTTGAAGGTGAAGTTGGCCGTGGCCGCGCAAGCGTTCAGCGCCAGCGCGCGGCAAAAAATCGAGCAGGCAGGGGGCACGGTGGAAGTGATTCCACTGGCGCCTCGCTCGCAGGAGTCCGCCCGCGGGTAATCCTCGATGAAATTCCTCGAAGCCATTCGCAACATCTTCCGCATCCCCGACCTGCGCAAGCGGGTGCTGTTCACCTTGGGGCTGCTGGCGGTGTATCGCCTGGGGGCATGGATCCCCACCCCCGGCATCGACACGGAGGCGCTCACCCAACTCTTTGACCAATACCGGGGCACCTGGCTGGGGCTGATTGACATCTTTTCCGGCGGGAACTTTCGCCGCTTGTCGGTATTCGCTCTGGGGGTGATGCCCTACATCACCGCCTCCATCATTCTGCAGTTGATGACGGTGGTGTGGCCCTACCTGGAGCGCTTGCAGAAGGAAGGCGAACTGGGCCGGCGCAAGATCACCCAGTACACCCGCTACCTGACGGTATTGTTGGCCGCCTTCCAGGCGCTGATGATCGCCATGACCCTGATGCGGCAGACGGTCGCCGCCGGCGTGCAACTGGTGACCAATCCCGGCGTGGGGTTCGTGCTGATGACGGTGCTGACCCTGACCACCGGCACCATCTTCATTATGTGGTTGGGAGAGCAGATCAGTGACCGGGGCATCGGCAACGGGATGTCGCTGATTATCTTTGCCGGCATCGTGGTGGGCCTGCCGGCGGCGATCGGGGAAATCTACGACCGAGGCTTTCGCACCGGGGAGTGGCAGTTGCACCACCTGCTGGCGCTGGTGCTGCTGATGCTGCTGGTGGTGGGGGTAATCGTCTACGTGGAAAGCGGGCAGCGGCGCATTCCCGTGCAGTACGCCAAACGGGTGGTGGGCCGGCGAATGATGGGCGGAGCGATGACCTACTTGCCCATTCGGGTCAACACCGGCGGCGTCATCCCGGTGATTTTCGCCAGTTCGGTGCTCGCCTTCCCACAAACCATCGGGACCATCTGGCGGGATAACCGCTACATCCGCAGCTTCACCGACATGCTGCGCTGGGGCGAGCCTCTCTATACCGTGCTCTACATCGTAGCCATCATCTTTTTCTGCTATTTCTACGTCTCCATCATTTTCAACCCCGACGAGCTGGCCGACAACATGCGCAAGTGGGGCGGGTTCATCCCCGGGATTCGCCCCGG
>JBHHYS010000094.1:0-9472 GCA_046757645.1 Terriglobia bacterium
GCGCGACCACATCGAGGCGTGCCTGCGCGAGTTCTTCGCCAGCCCTGCCTGGCGGTGTCGGCACGCAGAGGCGCCGGGGAAAAGATGAACGGGCAGCTGGAAAAGGTGCGGCGGGCGCTGGCGGAGTACGAGCATCCGCTGTTTGAATTCGCCGCGCGAGCTGACGGCGAGGGCGTGACGGTCCAAATCCGCTTCAAGAGCCTGACTGTCCCGGTTCATACCTACGAGTTCAGCCTGGCGCCGCGAGAGATTGACGGCCCGCAGTTCACCTGGAGCTTCCAGCGCCAGCTCTATGACTGCCTGCACGACTACGTGGTCGAGATGTTCACCCGCAACCCGCAGATGAAGAACTACTGAGACCATGGGGTTCCGCCCCGACCGCCGCACGCCCCTGACCGACATCCTGGTGGAACGGATTGAGCGGGAAGGTCGGCTGACCTTCGCCGCCTTCATGGAGGCGTGTCTCTACGATCCCGAGCACGGCTACTACACGCAGCGTTTGCCTGCTACCGGCACCCGCGATTACTTCACCAGCGTGGACGTGGGCCGCTCTTCGGGCGGCTGCTGGCGCGGCAGTTACGGGAGATGTGGGAGCAAATGGGCCGGCCGGCGGGTTTCGAGCTGGTGGAGTGCGGGGCGGGGCGGGGGCGATTAGCCGAGCAGATCCTGGCTGGCGTCGGCGCGTGCGACCACGAATTTGCCCAAGCGCTGCAGGTGACACTGGTCGAAACCAGCCCGCGCCTGCGCGCGCAGGCAGCGGCGGCGCTCGACCGGAAGAGGGTCCCGTATTTAGGGAAGCACGGCGAGTCAGTTCGGATTACCGGGGAGCTGCCGGCGGGTGGTGTGGTGGGCTGCTTGCTTTCGAACGAGCTGGTGGACGCGCTGCCCGTGCATCGAGTGGTGCAGCGTGAGGAAGGATTGCGGGAAATCTATGTGAGCGCGCGGCAGGGTGAGCTGGTCGAAGTCGAAGGCGAACTTTCCTCTCCCCAGGTGGCTCACTATCTGGAACGCTACGGGGTGCCTCTTGCGGCGGATCAACTCGCGGAGGTTCACCTCGCCGCACTCGCCTGGCTCGAGCGGGCGGCTGCAGCGCTTGCCCGCGGCTTCCTGGTGACGATTGACTACGGCTATCGCGCCCGGGAGTTGTACGGGCCGGGCCATCTGCGGGGGACCCTATTCGCCTACCGGAGCCATCGCGCCCACGAGGATTGGCTGGCGTGGCCGGGGCAACAGGACATGACCGCCCACGTGAATTTCTCAGCCTTGGAAGCGCGCGGGCGGGAACTCGGCTTGACCCCGCTGGGCTATACCCAGCAGACGCAATTCCTGCTGGCGCTGGGGCGGGCGAGCGGATTTGCCGACCTGCCGGGCAGCGAGGTCAGCGAAATCGAACAACGTGCCGCGCGACTCGAACTCAAGCAGTTGATCCACCCGGAAGGATTCGGGGAAGTCTTCAAGGTATTGATTCAGGCGAAGGGTCTGGAAGGCGTGCGCTTGAGCGGCCTGGCGGACCTCTAGTGCCGCTCCAACTCGTCCCGGCTGAGCCGGTCCCGCCTGTCGGCCGGGCAAGCGCGGAAGGAAACGAGTTGAAACCGCCCAAGGCGGCTCGGCTCAGCGCCGCTGGATTTCCTCGACGCGCTCGATGGTGCGGCTCGGGCGGCGGTAGGGTTCCCGCAAGTATTTTTCCGCTTCGGCCAGCGCTCCCTGGGTGTCGTCTTTGGTTTCGAGAGCACGGCGGTATTCGTTGACGGCGCGCTCGCGCTGCCCGGTAAGGTCGAAGATCTTTCCCAGAAAAATGTGGCTCCAGACGAGCGTCCAGAGAGGCTCGCGGTCGCCGTTGATGGCTTCCCGGAAGGCGTTGGCGGCCGCCTGGTAATTACGCTGCTCGAAGAAGGCTTCGCCCATGCGGTAGTGGGCCAGGGAGCTGTTGCGTTTCACCTCGAGGGCGCGCTGGTACTCGCGGACGGCGTCGAAGTAGCGGCCGCGTTGGAAGAAGCTTTCGCCGCGGGCGATGGCCACCCGCACCCGCAGCGCCGGGGTGTACTTCAACACGTTGTAGTCGGGGTCGATCTGGATGCGCAGCGGCTTGCCGAAAGTTTCGATGGAAAACTCCGAAGTGAGCCCGGCTACTTCGACGGTTTCGGTGACCGGCGGACCTTCGGTTTCGATGCGCACCGGGACCGGCATGCGAAAGATTTCCAGTTCGTGCTTGATCTGGCCGTCGACGCGGAAGCCTTTCCGGATGCGATAGATGACGTATTCGAGTTTGAACTGGGGCACGCCGGTGGAACGCACCCATTCGCCGAAGAAGTAGCCGAGGGCCTGGCCGCTCACCTCTTCGGCGAGTCGCTCGAAGTCGTCGATGGTAGCCACCCGGCCGGCGAAGCGCTGGCTGTAGGTGGCGAGCAGGCGGGTGAAGGCGTCGTTGCCGATCACTTGGCGGAGCATATGGAAGACCATGGCGCCTTTGTCGCGCACGATGGCACTGAATTCCGGCGAGAAGCGGCCCAGGCGGTCAGCGTTAGCGATAGGGGCGGCGCTCTCATCCACCAGGGCGCCGATGGTCAGGTCTTCGAGCACCTGGCGCAGAGCTTCTTCGCCGGCGGCCTCCTCGACGTAGAGGGCTTCCGAATAGCGAGCCAGGCCGTCGGCCAGCCAACTGTCATTGGTGGTCGCCGGGGTGACGCGACTCGCCCACCACTGCCGGGCCAGGCTCAGCGCTAGCAACCGGTAGTTGATGTTTGGACTCCATTCCCGGGCGGGGAGCAGCAGCAGCCCGGGCGCGGAGTAGGCCTCCCAGGTGTCGTCCGGGGTTTCGACGATAGCGAGCCCGGGGGAATCAAGCGGGCCGAATTTATCGGAGAAGAAAGCAATGATCTGCTCCAGGGTGCTGGCGTTGGCGGAGGCGTAGGATTCGGGCACGGTTCGCAGATAAAAGGCCAGGGGAGCGCTCCCGGGGGCCGGGACTTTTTCGTAGCGTCCGGCCAGCAGCGTGCCGGCGGGGATGGGCTGATCAGCGCGAAAGACGTAGCGCGTCTTTCCGGTCGCGGGGGACTGCGGCGGTTCGGCGCGTCCGGAGGCAATGGCGATTTCCTCCTCGGGCAAGGTGACGCTGAGCGTGAGGGGAAAGCGGTCCCACGGATCTGCCGTTTGGGGAAACCAGCGCGCCGCCCGCAGCAGGTAGGACTGCCCCGAGGCAATGGCGGCCAGCACCGGGCCGCGCTCCGGCCGCACAGCGGGGTCGAAAGCGCCCGCATAGTGAACCACCAATGTCGCGGACTCACCCGGCGCCAGCGTCCGGGGCAAGTCCACCCGAAAGGTTTCCGCCAGGGGGTTGTGTTCGAAAGGGAGCGCTTTGCCCTTGGGGTCGAGCACCCGTTCCACACTGAGGTTTTTGTTCAGGTGCAGCGTCAGGGAACCCAGGGGCTCGTCGGCCGCTACTTGGAGCCGGGCGCGGGCACGGAGCTCGTGGATGTCGGGCAGCAGTTCGACGTCGAGCTTGTAGTTGACCACGTGGTAGGGCGGAGGCTGGGGTTGGCCTGGGAGCGCTGCCGGAGCCAACAGAACGGCAGCGAAGAGAACTGCCAGGAGAAGAGCGTTGAGGCGCGGCTGGCGGCGAGAGGCACTACGGTTCAGCTTCATTTTCATCGCACAGGTTCCGTTTTTTCTGGGGTGCTGACCGCTGCGACCACGGCCCGGCTGGCGCGTTCGATGGCCCCGGGCGGTCCCAAGCGTTGCTTCACTCGTCTCAATTCTTTTTGGATGCGGCTGCGCCTCTCCGGGTGGTCAAGCAGCCGGGCGACTTCCGCGGCCAGGCGTTCGGGGGCGAAATCTCTTTGAATCAACTCCGGCACCAAGCGCTGCTCGGCGATTAAGTTCACCATGCTGTAGTGCGGCGTACGCACCAGCAGTTTTCCCACCCACCAACTCAGGGCCGCCACCCGGTACACCACCACCATCGGGGTTTCGAGCAGCAAAGCCTCCACCGTGGCGGTGCCGCTCGAGATGACCGCCAGGTCGGCCCAGGCCACAGCATTATACGGGTTGTCTTCGATCACTCTCAGAGGAAGATTGCCCCCGCGAGCCAGAAGCGCCTTGAGCAGCGCCGGATCGACTGTGTTGGCTTGGACCAAGGTGAACTGCAAGCGGCGCTCGCGGCACAGCCGGGCGGCGGCTTCGAGAAGCACGGGCAGGTGGCGCGCCAGCTCCTGATTGCGGCTGCCGGGCAGGAGAGCCACGGTGGGCCGGTCGGGGCAAAGGTTGTAGCGCTGAAAAAACTCCCCGCGGTCGAGTCCGGGCCGGGCGCGGTCGACCAGCGGATGCCCCACGTATTCCACCTCCAGGCCGGCGTGGCGGAAGAAGGACTCTTCGAAGGGAAAAATGCAAATCAGCTTGCGGGTGTAGCGCCGCAGGAGCTTCAGGCGACCCGGGCGCCAGGCCCAAGCCTGCGGGGCGATGAAATAGACCACGGGGATGCGGCGCCGGTGGAGGGGGCGAGCCAGGCGCAGGTTGAAGTCCGGAAAGTCAATCAGCACGGCAAAGCGGGGACGGCGGCGGTCAACCTCAGCCAGCAGCTGCCGGAAGACGCCGTACACACGGGGAAGGTGGCGGAGGATTTCGACGATGCCCAGTACGTTCACCGTGCGGGCATGGCTGATCAGCTCCACCCCGGCGGCGGCCATGGCGTCACCGCCGAGCCCGAACCAGGCGACGGGCAAATGGCGCGGCAGGGTTTCCGCCAAGGCGGCGCCGTGGCGGTCGCCGGAGGCTTCGCCGGCAACGATCAAAGCCGAGCCGATGGCAGAAGCGGACACCGTTGAACTCGTCAGTCGTCGTCGGCACCGACGGCGACTTCCTGGTCGCGGTACTGGAGCTGGTAAAGCTTGTGGTAGATGCCCCGCTGGGCGAGCAGTTCCTGGTGAGTGCCCTGCTCGCGCAGGCGACCCTTGTGAAGCACGAGGATGCGGTCGGCGCGCTGCACGGTGGAGAGGCGGTGGGCGATGACAATGGAGGTGCGGCCGCTGATCAGGCGCTCCAGGGCGCTGCGAATCTGGAACTCGGTGTGGGTGTCCACGCTGGAGGTGGCTTCGTCGAGGATCAACAGCCGGGGCTGGTGGGCCAGGGCGCGAGCGAAGGAAAGCAGTTGCTTTTGTCCCACGGAGAGCGTGGCGCCGCGTTCGCGGACCTCGTGGTGGACGCGCGCCGGCAGGGTGTTGATGAAGACGTCGAGGTTGACGTTTTCCAAGGCCTGGGCGACGTCTTCGTCGCTCACCCATTCGCTTCCCAGCCGCACGTTGCTGGCGATGGTGCCGGAGAAGAGGAAGGGGTCTTGGAGCACGATCCCGAATTGGCGGCGGAGTTGCTGCAAATCCAGCTCTCGGATGTCAACGCCGTCGAGCAGGATCTGCCCTTTCTGCAGGTCGTAGAAGCGCAGCAGAAGGTTGACCAGAGTGGTTTTGCCGGCGCCGGTGTGTCCGACGATGGCGGCTATCTCACCCGGCTCAATGGAGAAGGATACGTCTTGGAAGACCCAGTCCTCATCGTGGTAGGCAAACCAGGCGTGGCGGAACTCCACCCGGCCTGCGGAGGTGGGAAGGCTCCGGGGTCGGGGCGGGGAGGCGATGGTCACCGGGGTGTCGAGCAGCTTGAAGACGCGCTCGGAGGCGGCCATGGCTTGTTGGAGGATGCCATACTTCTCGCCCAGGTCTTGGATGGGGCGGAAGAAGCGCAGGGCGTACATCAGGAACGCGACCACGGTGCCGGTTTTCGCCAAGCCCACGGCGACGTGGATTCCCCCGCGCCAGATGATGAGGGCGATGGCGAGCAGGGAAATGATCTCAATGCTCGGGTAGAACCAGGCGTGAGCGAGGATGGCGCGCCGCCAGGCCTGCAGGTTGCGGCGGTTGATTTCCCGGAACTGGTCGGCCGCGCGCCGCTCGCGGTTGAAGAGCTGCACCACACTCATCCCGCTCAAGTGTTCGTTGAGGAAGGCGTTGATGCGGGCGATGGCGGTTCGGGTGCGGCGAAAGGCCTCGCGAGCGAAGCGCCGGAAGATTATGGTGACCAGAAGGATCAGTGGAACCACCAACAGGCTGAGCAGAGCCAGCGGCCAGTCGAGGTAGAAGAGGATGGCGACGTACCAGAGCACCATGAGCAGGTCGCCGAAGACGGCTACCACGCCGGCGGAGAACGCTTCGTTGAGGGTATCGACATCGGTGGTGGTGCGAGTCACCAGGCGGCCGACCGGGTTGCGGTCAAAGAAGGCGATGGGTAGGCGTTGCAGGTGGGCAAAAATCTCCCGGCGCAGGTCGAACATCACCCGCTGGCCGGTCATCAGAGTCAGCCGCGCCCGACTGTACTCCAGGACAAAGGTAGCTGCCACCACCGCCAGGAAGAGGCCGGCGAGCAGGTTGATGCCGGTCGAGGGGTCGCTCGGCAGGTAGCGGGTGGCGAAGGCCAGCTTGGCATCCGCCACGCTGTCGGGGATCATGTAGCGGTCGATAGCCACCTTGAAGAAAAGCGGAATCAGGCCTTCCAGGACGGCATAAGCAATGGTGAGCGCCACGGCGGCGGTGATGGCGCCGCGGTAGGGCCGGGCGTAGCGGAGCAGGCGACGCCCCAGGCGGGCGTCGTAGACTTTGCCCAGGGCCTCTTCTTCGTGGTGGCTGGCGGATGAGCTCATGCGCGTTCGAGTTCCTCTTCGAGCAACTGTTTCTGGTACAAGTCGGAGTAGTAGCCCTCGCGGGCCAACAACTCCTCGTGGGTGCCGCGCTCCACGATACGACCCTCCTTGAGCACCACGATCTGGTCGGCGTGCCGCACCGTGGAGACCCGGTGGGAAATCAAGATGGTCGTCCGCTCGCGCATCACCCGGGTGAGCCGGCGGAGAATCTTCTCTTCCGTGTAGGTGTCCACGCTGGAGAGGGCGTCATCGAGGATGAGGATGCGCGGGTTGCGCAGGATGGCGCGGGCAATGGCGGTGCGCTGCTTCTGCCCGCCCGACAGGGTGATGCCGCGCTCACCCACCAGGGTGTCGTACCGGCGGGGAAAGCTCTCGATGTCCTCCGCCAAGCCAGCAACATCGGCGGCGCGGGCGATCTGCTCCGGGGTGGCTTCGGGCGCTCCCAGGGCGATGTTTTCCTGCAGGGTTTCGCTGAAGAGAAAGGTTTCCTGCGGCACATAGCCGATGGCGCGGCGCAGGACGTCGAGCCGGTGCGCGGCCACCGGCAGGTCGTCCACCAGCACCGAGCCCGGGGGAGCGTCGTAGAGCCGGCCGACCAGGTGCGTCAGGGTGCTCTTGCCCGCGCCGGTGGGCCCGACGATGGCTAGGGCGGTGCCGGCGGGAATCTGCAGGTTGATCTCCTCGAGAACCGGGACGCCGTTGTACCGGAAGGTCAAACCGCGAAACTCGATGCGCCCGCGAATTTCGCGGGGAGCGTCCGGGTGGGCCCGGTCGGTGATGTCCGGGGGCGCGGTCAGCAGTTTCTGAATTCGTTCCATGGAGGCGGCGCCGCGCTCGAAGAGGTTCACCACCCAACCCAGCGCGATCATGGGCCAGATCAACATCCCCAGGAAGTGGGAGAAGGCGTAGAAGTCGCCGATCCGAATCCGGCCATCCAGCACCGCACGTCCGCCCAGCCAGAACACCAGCAGGAAAGACACACCCAGCAGGGCGGCCAGGGCCGGCCAGAGAAGCGCCTGGAAACGGATGAGGCGCATGTTCTCGGCCACGTAATCACGGTTGAGCTGGTCGAAGGCTTGTTCCTCCGCTTTTTCCTGGGTAAAGGCGCGCAGCAGGCGCACGCCGGCCAGGTTTTCTTGCACGCGAGCGGTGAGGCTGGAGAACTTAGCCTGAATGCGTTCCGAGTACTCGTGGATGATCTTGCCCAGGATGCGCACCGAAACAGATACCAGTGGGACCGGAAGCAGGACCAAGAGAGTGAGGTGCCAGTCAAAGTAGAGCATGGCAGCGATGACCAGCGGAAACACGATCAGGGCGTTGGCGGTGTACATCAGGCCTGGCCCGAGCACCATGCGCACATGGGTGATGTCGTTGGTGGCGCGGGTCATCAGGTCGCCGACGCGCCAGTCGGCGTAGAAGCGGGCCGACTGGCGCTGCAAATGCTGGAAGAGGTCGTTGCGCAGGTCGTATTCGATGTCCCGGGACATCCCGATGAGAATCCAGCGCGTCCAGAAGCGGAAGAAAGCCGTGGCCAGGGCCACGGCAATCAGCAGCCCGGCGTAGCGCAGCAATTGCGGCGGCGAAGGCACGCCCTGCTCGAAGCTGTTGATGGCGGCGCGGATGACTAGGGGGCCGGTGACCGACACCAGGCTGGTGAACAGCAGCATCACCAAGCCGATGCGCAGGGCGCGGTGATAGCGGCGCAAGTAGGGCCCCAGAGGACGGAGCTGGTCCCAGAGGCGTGCGGGGCGTTTGATGGAGGCGGATTCGCTCATTCTGATTGTGTGTGCTTTCCCCTGCGAGCCCTGAAACAAAACATTATAAGCGGCGCGGGCGCGTTTGGCTACCGGCGCGGCGGGGCTCATTTTGTGAAGCCCTCAGCGGTTAAAGCCCAATGAAAAAGTGCTCGTGTACGTCAGGGCTTCCCGCAAAGAACGCGGGATCTTCGTCCCGATGCATCGGGACTTCGAGAAGCCCTGACCCGCCGAAGCCGGGAACGGGCGAATATTGGCGGGGGCCGGGCTTTCAAGTCCGCCATCGAGCCGGTCGGAAAACACCGGGGCTTTAGCCCTGAGGTACCCAGGGCTTGCTCAGGAGGTTGACAGCGACTGCTCGGTACGGCGGGCGAAGTCCTCCTCGCCCTCTGACCATAGCCGTTGCCGCACTAGGGGCAGACTTTTTTCGACCTGGCGGGCATAGGCATAGATACGGCGGATGTTCTGCCGGAGGTAGCGCCGGTGGGTGTGATCCTGCGGGGCTGCTTCCCCTAAAACGTCCCGTCCAGCCGCCCCCTTGTCCCGAGCAAAGTCGAGGGATGCCGCTGGGTCAATATAGAGGTGCTCGAAGCCGAGATTCATAAGCACGTGACCGGTTTCGCGGTAGCGGGCGTCGTCGAACTCCTCTCCCTGAAGGAGGAACTCCACTTGCGAGGGGGCTTGCTGCCATTCGAGGGAGGGCACGTCGGGCACCCGCAACTGCCAGAGATCCCAGTAAGTGGTGACTTCGTAGGCGGTGTCCTCGTGGAGGAATTGGGCGGCCAGTTTGCGCACCGCAGCGGGTGCGGCGAGCAAATCGGCTTCGAGCGAGGAGCTCTGGGCGGCGTCCAGGCTGCGGATGACCAACTGAAAGCCGGGCCGGGCCGACGAGACCGGGAAAAGACTCAGCAGCGCTTCCAGATGGGCGATGCCCTTCTCAATGGTGAAGTCGCGGAACCACAGGCTGAAATAGGCATAGTTGGCCATCGAGGCGATTATAGGCAGAAAAAGAGGGGGAGAGGTAGGGCAAGGCCTT
>JBHHYS010000095.1:0-9362 GCA_046757645.1 Terriglobia bacterium
CGGTGTCACCACAAACAAGACGTGCAGCACCGCGGACAACACCAGCGCCTGCCCCGGCCAACGCGGGCGCAAGCCCGCGTCGCGGAAGGCGCTCAATGTTACCTGGGCAGGCAGCACCGGCAGCGGCGTATGCAGCGCACGGAGCGCTTTCAGAAATTCTTGCCAGCGGCCGCTCCAGCCCACACCGAACCGGGGTTGAGCAACGGACACCGGTTCCTCGCCCGGGGCCATAGTGCGCCTATTATAGCTCACTGACGGCTAACGCCCTGGGCGGAAAACCTTGCCCGCGAGAGGCGAATCTGGTAGGAAACGAAAAGCAAATTCAGTCGCGTCCTGCGCCTTCTGGCAGCAGGCCTAGGAGAGGGCCGAATGGCTTCCCTCGCGTACCGCTCGAAAGCGGTTCGCTTTGCCGGCGTCTTTCTGGGTCTGGTGCTGGCGGGCCTGCTGTTGGCTCCTTACCTGCTGAGCCTCGACCGCTATCGCGCCATCATCGTGGACCAGCTTGAACAAGAAACGGGGCGCGACATCGAGATTGATAAGCTTCGCTTCCACTTTCTTCCCGCCCTGGGTGTGCAGGTGGTGAATTTCCGGGTGCGGAATCCGCGCGGGTTTGCCGCCGGGGACACGCTGGTCGTGGAGCGGATTGAGGTCGAGCTGGCCCGTGGGCCGCTGCTGCGCCGCCAGGTAGAGGTCAAGTCCGTTACTCTCCGGCGCCCACGGTTGAACCTGCTCGAAAACCAGCGCGGGCAGATGAACTACCATACCCATACCCTGGTGAAACGCCAGCGGGCATCGGGCCGGAAGAAAAGCCGAGCGCAGGAGAAAGCGCCGGGGTGGCTCACCGGAATCGACACTGTGGCGTTGACAGACGCGAGCTTCTGGTCGGGCACCGTCCGGCGACGCGACCACCGTGTGCATCCCGGCTGGACGCTCAGCGGAATCAACGCGGAGGCCCGGGGGTTCAAGTTCCGAGACCCCCAGTGGCTGCGAAAGGTCGAGGCCGAGGTGGATTTGAGCGGGATCGAAATCTCGCGCCCCGGCTGGCCGCAGCCCCTGCGCTTGGCCGACGGTGAGTTGCACATCAAGCACAGTACCGCCGAGGGGGAATTCACGTTGGCGCTGGGTTCTTTGCGCGCCCAGGGCACGCTGAGGCTGGCCAACTTGGAGCGGCCCGTGGCTGACTTCACCTTGGCGATGAAGGAATTGAACCTGGCGGAAGTGAAAGCGGTGATGGGAGGCAATGGTGTGGGCGGGGATTCTTCGCCTTCGCGCCGCGGCGATCCTCGCCCGCGATTGCTGGCGCGGGGCACGGTGCGGGTCGACCGAGTACACGTCCCGCCCCTCCGGGCTCAGAATCTCCAATGCGAGATGCGCCTTTACAGCCATCGCCTCGAAGTCGAGCCCTTCACTCTCGATTTCTACAATGGCCGCAGCCGGGGACGTCTCCAAGTAAACCTCACCCGGGCGTCCTTGTCCACCCAGGCGAACTTCAGCGTTGAGGGCGTCGAGGTTGCCCAGGTGCTCGAAGCAGCCAGCCCGGGAGCTCAACCCAAGCTGAGGGGCAGGTTCGAAGCCCAGGGCAGCCTGAGGATCCCGCTGGGCAGGGATGAAACCCTGGCAGGCCTCAGCGGTCAGGGCAACTTCGCCGTGCGCGACGGGGCTTTCCCCGGGCTCAATCTGGAAGGTGTGCTGGCCAAGTTCCTGGCTATGGGTGTTTCTGGCGACACCACCCGCTTCCGCTTTTTGGGTGGCGACTTCCGGATCGACAACCAGCGCGTCTACAGCGGACGCCTCCGACTGGAGGCTGAGAGCTTGGAGGCTTCGCTCCAGGGCAGTTTCGGCTTCGACCAGACGCTCAACTACGCGGGTACGGGCGTGCTGACCGGTACAGGAGCGCAGCCGCAAGAGCCAGCCCGCGACCCCCTCAGCGGCCTGCGGAGCGTTTTCGGCCAGGTGATGCAGCAGACCGTCGGCGGTACCCGCGTCCCATTTACCGTCCGAGGCACTTTCCAGGAGCCCCGTTTCGTCCTAGCCGGCACCCCCCAACCCATCGGCTAAAGCCCGGTGGCGAACCCCCGCCTAACCCGCCGCTCCGGCGACCTCGGTAGAGCGTGTGCCGTCCAGCCGTCCGTGCGGTTCCCGCCCCGCAATCCCCTGCCTCGGGGGCTTACGCAATTTGCTTGACTTCGCTCCCAGGCGGAACCATATTGCTAGGGGAAAAAGATTTTTGGGTAACTCCTCCTGACCCCCGAGTGAGGGAGATTGGCGCGGGGGGGAGCGCGTTAGCGCCTCCGCCCTCGGGTAGGACAGTTGAGGGTCACACGCCCGGGCTCCCACGTCCCGGGCGATATCGAGCAAACCCCCCGGTCGCGGTCGGCCCTGGCTCCAGCGTAGTGGACTGCTGGTGGCGCCGAACCGTGAGAGCTTAGAGGGAAGCTTTATGTCCGTAGCGGAAAAGCGAAGCCCGCCCATCCGAACGGCTGTGATGCTGTGTGCCGGCGATGGCCAACGCTTGCGCCCAGTGGCCAATGGAAAGCCGAAGTGCCTGGTGGGCCTGTTGGGACTGACCCTGCTGGAACGCAACCTGCAGACCTTGAAGGAGGCGGGCATCGAGGAGGTGCTGCTGGTGGTGGGCTACCAGGGCCAGGCGGTCGAGGAGGCGGTCGAGCCGCTCAGGGACGACGGTCTCACCGTCCGCTGCCTGGCGAACCCCCACTGGCGGAACGGGAACGGCCTTTCCCTGATGCAAGCCCGGGCGGCGGTGCGCGATGAGCCGCGCTTCCTGGTGTTGATGGCGGACCACCTGTTTGACCCCGGCACCCTGCGCGACTTCGTGGCCCACGTGCCCGACGATGCTCGCTCCCATCTGCTGGTGGACTTTGACCCCGACGCCGGGGTGGACGAGAAGGACGCCACCCACGTCTGCGTTGCGGGGGACGGCCAGATTTGCGCCATCGACAAAGGGCTCGGCGGCGCGCAGGGCGTCGACTGCGGGTTGTTTGTCTTCACCCAATCCATCTTCCCGGCCTTGGAAAAGTCCTTTGCCGCGGGCGACTACTCGGTTACCGCCGCCGCCCGCTGCCTTGCCCAGGAGCATGGCTTGGGCAGCATCCGCCGCCAGGAGGGGTTCTGGCAGGACATCGACACCCCGGCCGACTACCAAAACGCCCAAAAGAAACTTCTCGCAGCTCTGGCCAGCCCCGGGGACGGCTTCATCGCGCACTACCTCAATCGAGCATTGTCCCGCCCCATCACTGCATGGCTTTGCCGCACTCGGGTGACGCCGAATCAAGTTACAATTCTCTCTTTACTCATTGGCCTGGCGGGGGCGCTTCTGTTTGTGCTCGGACAACCATTGTGGGCCGGGCTGACCGTGCAACTCGCCTCGATTGTGGATGGCGTGGACGGCGAACTGGCTCGGCTGAAACGAGACGCCTCGGCCTTCGGCGCCTTCCTGGATTCCTTGCTCGATCGCTACGCCGATGGGCTGATTTTCTTGGCGATGGGCTACTACGCCTACACCCGCTCGCCCGGCTGGGCGCCGCTTCTGCTGACCGCGGCGGCCCTGCTGGGCGTTCCCCTCTCGATGGTGTTCAAAGACCGCTACCGGATCGCCTTTGGTCACTCCTACACCCCTCAGACCCACGACGGGTGGTTTCGTTATCTTCTGCCCAATCGCGACGGGCGCCTGTTCGTAGCCATGTTGGGTGGGGTGACCGGCTGGGTGCTTCCCGCCCTGGCCTTCATCGCCCTGGGGTCGCACCTGGTTTTCTTCCGGCGACTGCTGTTTGCGCGAATGCAACACCTGCGCCGGGTTCGGACCCACGCCGCGCTGCGCTGACCCTCCTTTCCCGTCGGGCTGCTTGCGTTAAGCCGGAAATCAGTGACGCCGGGCGCGGGCAGAATGTGCGCCGGATGAGCTGCGTTTGACACCTGCTAGTCCTTCCACTATTCTGGATCGAGAGAGGTTTGAAAGAAGGGATGCGACACGTCTATCTCGATTATAACTCCACCACCCCGCTGGCACCGGCGGTGGTGGAGGTGATGCTGCCCTTCCTCACCGAGGAGTTCGGCAACGCCAGCTCCATTCATAGCCTGGGGCAGCGGGCGCGGGCCGCGGTGGAACGGGCGCGGGGGCAGGTAGCGGCATTGATCGGCGCGCGGGAGAAGGAGATTGTTTTTACCAGTGGCGGCACCGAGGCGGACAACTTGGCGATTCGCGGCGTAGTGGGTGCCGCCCAGCGACATCAAAAGTCCGGTGCGAGCAAGCACATCATCACCAGCACCATCGAGCACCATGCGGTGCTCAACACCTGCCAGGCGCTCGAAGCCGAAGGCGTGCAGGTGACCTACGTTCCGGTCAACCGTGCTGGCCGGATTGACCCGGAGGACGTGCGCCGGGCCCTCACGCCCGACACCGCCCTGATCACCATCATGCACGCCAACAACGAGCTGGGCACTCTCCAGCCCATCGCTGAGATCGCCGCCATCGCTCGCGCCCACAAGATTCCTTTTCACGCCGATGCGGTGCAGTCGGTCGGCAAGCTTCCCGTTAATGTGGCTGAACTCGGCGTGGATTTGCTCTCCCTGTCGGCGCACAAGATTTACGGGCCGAAAGGCGTGGGAGCACTCTACGTCCGGCGCGGCGTGCGCTTGAAGCCGCTCTTCTTCGGCGGCCACCACGAGCGCGACCGGCGCCCCGGCACGGAAAACGTCGCCGGCATCGTGGGTTTCGGGGCTGCGGCGGAGCTGGCCCGGGCCTCTTTGGGCGAAGAAGCGGTGCGACTCCGCCGGCTGCGCGATCAGCTTGAAAGCTCTATTCTGGCGCGGGTGCCCCACGCAGGCGTGAACGGCGCCACCGATCAGCGCACCCCGAACACCACCAACATCCATTTTGAGTTTGTCGAGGGCGAGCCCTTGGTGATTGCCCTTGACTTGAAGGGCATCGCCTCCTCCACCGGGGCGGCCTGCTCGGCCGGGGCGGTCGAGCCCTCGCACGTCCTGACCGCGATCGGCCTCCCGCCCGAGCGTGCGCGCGCCAGCTTGCGGTTTTCCCTCGGTCGGAAAACCACCCGCGAGGATATTGATTACGTGGTCGAGGTGCTGCCCGGGGTGGTCGAGCACCTGCGCGAACTCTCCCCCCTTTACAAGAAAACCGCTGCCACCACCGCTCGATGAACTACTCCCGTGGCGGGTGCCGCGGGGCTCGGCGCCCAGACATAGTTTCGTCAGGCCACGGCTTTAGCCGTCCCGACTGCTGAGGGATAGAAGGGTAGGGCGGGGTTTCAACCCCGCCGAAACGGCTGAATGCAAGAAGGCGGCTTTAGCCGCTGAGGTCAATTCTTGGTGAAGAGCAACGGGCACGAACCGATTGTGATTGCCATGAGCGGGGGCGTGGACTCCTCCACCGCAGCCGCTCTGTTGGCTGAGCGCCAGTCCCGCCCAGGCGGGATCGTCGGCCTGACCATGCAGCTCTGGGATCAGCGGAGGCTCCAGAATCCAGCCCGTTCGACGAGCTCAGGGCAAGCGGCAGGGGCCGCTGGGCTGGACGGAAAGGGAGAGTTGCCCATCGTGCACGCCGGGCGGTGCTGCTCGCTCGACGATGCCTACGATGCCCGCCGCGTGGCTGACTTCCTCGGCTTTCCCTTTTACCTGGTCAACTTCGAGCAACGCTTCGAGGCCAGCGTCGTCCGCCCCTTTATTGAAAGCTATTTGGCGGGTGAGACCCCCATTCCCTGCACCCTCTGCAACAATTTCATCAAGTTCGACCAGCTCCTCACCACCACCCGCCAGATTGGTGCTGAGCGCCTCGCCACCGGGCACTACGCCCGCGTCCGCTACAACCCCGCCAGCGGCCGCTACGAGTTGCGCCGCGCCGTGGACGTTTCCAAGGACCAGTCCTATTTCCTCTTCGGCTTGACCCAGGAGCAGCTCGCCCGCACGGAGTTTCCCCTGGGCACAATGGCCAAGAGCGAAGTTCGCCAACTGGCGCGGGCGAAGAAGCTGCCGGTGGCGGAGAAGGCGGAGAGCCAGGAAATCTGCTTCGTCCCCAGCGGCAACTATATCGGCTTCATTGAGTCCTATCTGGAAGAGCAGGGAAGCGCCCTCCGGCAGGCACCGGGCGAGATTGTCAGCACGGAGGGGAAGGTTCTCGGGGAGCACAACGGCCTGCACCAGTTTACCCTCGGGCAGCGGCGCGGGCTGGGCATTGCCGCCGGCAAGCCGCTCTACGTCCTGGCCCTCGATCGGCCCCACAATCGTGTGATCGTGGGCGACGAGGCCGAACTCTACCGCCGCGAAGCCTGGGCGCGCGACCCCAACTGGCTATCCATCGATCCTCCCGCCGAGCCTCTTCGCTGCCGGGTCAAGGTGCGTCACAAGCATCCGCCTGCCCGGGCCACCCTTTTCCCGGATGGGGGGGGCCGAGAGACAGGCGCAGTGCGAATTGTCTTCGATGAGCCGCAGCGCGCTCTTACCCCGGGCCAAGCGGCCGTCTTCTATGCGGCGCCGGAGGCGCCCGACCCCGAGCTGCTCCTCGGCGGTGCCTGGCTGCGCTAGTGCCGTTCCAACATTATCCGCCTAGCTCCGTTCCTCCATCGCTGGGAGCGAAGGCTGCGCCGCCAGAAGCAGGGCGGGGGCGGGACGGGGCTCGGGGGAGCGGGAAGCAGCCTGTGGTTGACAACCTTTTGGGGAGAAACGTACTCTTATTACAGAAGGTAGAAACCATCTTTAGCCCGGGGGGCGAGAAGGAAGAAACAACCGTGCGTCGTACGCTCACTGTGCTCGTAGTGGTTTCGTTTGTCGTTACCCTTGCTTACGCCAACAGCAAGGAAGAAAAGCGGCTGCAGAACTGTAGTCGTGTCTTGACGGAAATCCTCAACATCCCCGACGCCCTCCCCCATGAGCTGCTCGACAAAGCTGAATGCGTGGGCGTCATTCCCTCGGTGAAGAAGTTTGCCATCGGCATTGGGGGTAGCTATGGCCGGGGCGCCTTCATCTGTCGCACCGGCAGGAGGTTCACCGGCCCGTGGAGCGCTCCGGCGATGTACCGCCTCGAAGGGGCCAACATCGGTTTCCAGTTGGGCGGTCAGGCCACGGACTTTGTGCTGCTGGTGATGAACCCCAAGGGGGTGGACTCGCTGTTGCGCAGCAAGTTCAAGCTTGGCGCCGATGCTGCGGTCGCCGCCGGACCCAAGGGTCGCGCGGCGATGGCCGCCACCGACGCCTATATGCGTGCCGAAATCCTCACCTATTCGCGGTCGAGAGGTCTGTTCGCCGGGATTTCGTTGGAAGGCTCGACGCTCCGCCAGGACAGCAAGGCCAACCGGAAGGTCTATGGCCGCAAGCTAGAGGCCCGAGCGATTCTCCGCCAGAGGGCTGTGGGGGTGCCGGGCAGCGCGCAGGCTCTGGTCGCCCTGCTCAACAAGCACTCTCCCAAGAATCTCTCCGAGCCTAAATCGCTCCAGGACTAGTAGCGGGCAAAGCAAGCGGGGCTTCCGGCTACCGGAGGGGAAGCTGTGAGCAGTGCCCGGAGGGTGAGAGCCAGCATCGGCCTGGTACAATGGCCGTTTCCCCGCCGCCCCGGTGCCCCAGATGATGCCACTTCACCCAGTTGGACGCCACCGCATCCAAGCGAGGGTCGCTTCCTTTGAGTTTCGGTGAATTTCATAGCGGAGCAAATCTAATCTAATGGTGCTTCAGCGGGTGCTCCTCTTGGCCTTTTTGTTCTCGGCAGCAGCCGCTCCGGTTGCTGGCCAGAGTGTCCTTTTCGACGGTTTGGTTCATGAGGACGGCGAGGTGGCTGCGCTTCTCATTCCATCAGTAGTAACGGGCGATGACTACTCCGTCCTCGGTCGGCTGGAGTATGGGGTGGCTGATCGGGTCAACCTTTTCGGTTTGTTCGGTGGCCGGTTCAACGGCGGCGCCACCGCGCTGGCGGGTGTAGGCTGGGCGGCCAGTTTTTACCGGCAGACCGATGCGCTCCCGCTGAATATCGGCTTCTTCAACTCCTTCGTCTTTCCGCTGGAGAGGGGTGGCCCGGACGCCTTGATTACGATCGCTCCGGTTTTCAGCCACTCCTGGAAGCGCGACACCGGTGGCCGCGTGACTCCCTACGCGGGCCTCACCACCACGTTCAAGGTGGATCAACCCGGCCGGGGCGGCCGCACCGATGTCAACGGGCTGCTGGGGGTCAAGGTGACTGAAATCGCCCCCGGGTGGGACTTCATCGCGGAAGTGCAACCCGGGGAAGAATCCCTCTTCGCTATCGGGTTCTTTTTCCGCTTCTGATGTACTACGATTTGTGCACCGGCCCAAACAGAATCCATAACCTCGGCGGCGCCCGGATTTATCTTGCCCCTTCGCGTTGTTGCCGAACGAACCAGGCGCGCAGAGGCGCGAGATGCGGCTGGCAACTCCGCCGGAGCGCTCGCCCCAAGCGTCGCAAGTCGGCGGCGGTGTCCACGTCGTAGCCCACCGGCAGCACTCGTACGCGGCAGCCGGCTTCCCGCAGCCGAGCCCGCGTCTGCCGGAAGGTGCGTCGCGTACCCCAATCAATGCCGCGAAACATCTCCGGCGCACCTCCGGGAGCCGCCCGGAGGCCGATCAGGTAGTAGCCACCATCGCGGGCCGGGCCAATGACCGCGTCGGCGCGGCGCAGGGCGGCGAAGGCGTCCCGCAAGCGCTGGGGCGTCAGCGTGGGGCTGTCGGAGCCGATGATGAGAACCTGTCGGTAGCCCTCCGCCAGGAGTTCGCGGAAAGCCCCCTGCAGCCGTGCACCCAGATCGTGCCCGCGCTGCGTCCGCAGCCGGAGCGTTCGAGGCAAGCGCCGTGTCTGCAGGGTGCGCCGAGCGGCGGCGTGGCGGCGCGGGGTCAAGTAGAGCCATTTGTCGACGGAAGGAGACAGAGCTGCCACCAGGTGGGCCGTACTTTCCACGCAGGCGATATGCAGCCCCAGCGCCTGCTCCGGGGTGAGCGGGGGCACGAGACGGGTTTTTACGCGTCCGGGTTGCGGCTGCCGGGCAAAAATGACCAGGGCGGCTGGGGCAAGCTTGCGCATGGGTAAAAAAAGGCTGCCCGCCGGGCCAGCCTTCACCCCAATGAACTGGGGCCGCTGAACTAGATAAACAGTTCCTCGTCCACCCGCCGGGGGACGCGCCGGGAACGGTTGCGGCGCGCGCTGAGGAAATCGATGACCGCCCTGACCCCCTGGAGGATCGCGGTCGCTTCTCGCACCGGCCCCACCACGTTCTCTCTCACGGTGCTGCCGGCCTTCTCCAGGGTTTCCAGGGTCTGCGTCAACAACTCGTCCACCCGAACGATTTGCAGCCGAAGCCGGTCAGCGAACTCGTCGGTCAGCCGGT
>JBHHYS010000096.1:0-9348 GCA_046757645.1 Terriglobia bacterium
ACCTCTTCATCGCCTTCCACGGCTCCTGGAACCGCTCGGTGCCCACCGGCTACAAGGTGGTGCGGGTGCGCTTTCGCGAGGGCCGCCCGGTGGGAATCGAAGATTTCGTGGACGTGTGGTTCAAAGGCGGGCGGGTGCGCCACCGCCCGGTGGACGTCAAGACCGGCCCCGACGGCGCCCTCTACATCTCCGACGACCGCGGCGGCACCATTTTCCGGCTCACCTACAAGAGGTAGCTGCCCTACCCAGTCTGATTCCTGATTTCGGCGAAAATTCGTGGTTTCCTCGTCCCTTCCTCCTTACTTTGGCGAGTCCCCGTACTAGTTTTGGGGGGAGTCCGGGCCTAGCCCGCTAGTAGCATGTGCAAGGGAGCCATGAAGAGCTTATTGGCGGTATCGCTGGTCTTGCTGGTACCACTCACGGCGGTGGCCGAGCTTTGCCCGTTCATGTCACTGCCTGAGCGTCCCAAGGGGGCGCAGAAGGACGCGGCTGAGGCGACCGCCTCTACAGAGGCGGCCTCTGTCCACCCGCAAGCGCCGCCCGAGACCGAGCGCCCTGCCGCGGTAGACCCCAAGCTGCTGAACAAGAAGGTGGTGGTACACCTGCACGATGGGCGCGTTTATAAAGGCAAGCTGGTCGAAATCACCGATGATTTCCTACTGCTCAAAATGCACAAGCGCACGGAGAAGATTATGCTTACGGAGGTGGCCAGCGTCGAACGGCAAAGGCGTAATAAATGGAAGATAGCGCTCATCGTGCTGGCCGTATATGCCGCGATAGGGATCGTGGTTGGCGCCATCGTCGCCGGAGCGGAGGAGTGACTAGGTAAACGCATGAAGAGCTTGTTGGCGGTATGCTTGATGTTGCTGGTGCCGCTCATGGCCGTGGCCGAGCCGTGCCCATACGCAGTGTTGCCAAACACCAAAATTCTCCCCAGGCCACGCTTGTTCTCTCCATGGCATATAGATCAAGATCATTTTGGCTTGACAACTCCTCGCCGGGGGGGGGGCTAGTATGTGGGTAATCAAAACCCTCACCGGTGGGGAGAGAGGGAATGAGGCATTGTCTTGTTTGGCTGCTCACAGGGCTATTCTGGTTCTTTGCTCCGGCTTGGTTGCACGCCCAAATCCAGCAAGGTAAAGCCACTTGTACGGTGGTTTTAGGGGTGCTGAACCGGAATCGCGTTGTGCTGGCCCCGAATCAAGGAGTACATATCACGGCCGAGTGTAGTGGCGATCGCGCTGATTGCTTCCCTCTTGTTGAGCATTCGGTGCCGTTCGGCAATTGGGGGGTGTCATCCAACGCAGGGAGCAAAGAAGCTGGTGACCAATTCCAGGGCTGGAAATGTGGTGATAAGTTTTGTCAGTGGAACAGTTGCACTTCGGAATTTCCACCAGCGAACTGCACATACTACAATTCCGCGGGGTGCACCCAGCAGGCGACAACCACGGGCAACAATGTTTACGGTAATATCGGGACGCGGTACGGGGTGAAGTGCCCGTGGGAACTCCCGGAGTACGGACTTTCAGGAGGGGGCTGCCAAAATCTGGATGGAAAAACCATAACTGTGAGCAACAACTTTATGACGCTTTACGAAATTGACCCTTGCGACCCAGATGAGCTCGTGCAGACCATGTTGTTTCCTGACGTGAGCGTCACACTGAGTTGCGATCAGTATAGCTGCACGGGGACGCCGTCCTCCTGGGCAGGCCCCATCGGGTATGACAGCCCGGTGTGGCCCCCA
This sequence comes from Terriglobia bacterium, assembly GCA_046757645.1. Lineage (GTDB taxonomy): Bacteria > Acidobacteriota > Terriglobia > Acidiferrales > 2-02-FULL-67-57 > JBHHYS01. Next base: position 1,745 of record JBHHYS010000096.1, read on the forward strand.
TTGGTGGATGCTGAGATTGCGCTTGCGCTCGCGTTTGCCGAATTGGACGACAGCGAGTGCTATGATCCATTCAATGAATGCCCGCCGTGCACCGAGGAGCCCTGCCAGCGCTGCACTCTGTAAGGAGGCCTAGTATGGGAGTCGCAAGAGGGTGCAACCCCGCGAGAAAAAACATGAAGAGCCTCTTGTCAGTATGCTTGATGTTGCTGGCGCCGCTCCCAGCGCTGGCCCCGACCTGCCCATTCCCGCCTCTGCCCCAACCCGCAGACTCTAGCCAAGAGGACGGGGTGGAGCCAAGCGGCTCCGCAGAAAGAGCGTCTGCCAGCCCGCAAGGAGGGCCCGAGGAAGAGCAGCCACCCTGGGTGGACCCCAAGCTCGTCAACAAGAAGGTCGTGGTGCACCTGCACGATGGCCAGGTGTACAAGGGCAAACTGATCGAGCTGAGCGCCGATTCGCTGACAGTGAAGACGAAGCGAGGCCTAGAGAAGTTGCTGCTGACGGAAGTGGCTGCCGTGGATCGCCAGCCTGGCAACCGTTGGAAAAAGCTGCTCATCATCTTCGCTGTGGCCGTCGGGGTGTGGACTGTGGTCGGCTTGGTGCTAACTCGAGATCGATAGGTCAACCAAGATGCTGCCAAAGACGGGCTCCGGAGGTGCTCTGAACTTCCGGAGTGGAAGCATCAACAGCTTATGGGCGCTATGGCTGATGGTGGCAGTGCCACTCACGGCGGTGGCGTCTTGCCCCTACGCGCCGCTGCCCGAGCCAGCCAAGTCCTCCCAAGAGGCCACGACGGAGCCAAGCGGCACCACAGAAACAGCGTCCGCCAGCCCGCAAGCGGCCGCTGAGGCCGAGCGCCCGGCTTGGGTAAGCCCCGCCTTGGTCAATAAGAAGGTGGTGGTCTACTTGCGCGACGGCCGCGTTTATAAAGGCAAGCTGGTTGAGCTCACCGACGATTTCCTGCGGCTCAAAATGAGGAAGCGCACTGAGAAAATCGCGCTGACTGAAGTAGGAAGTGTCGAGCGTAAGCGAAGCCGTGCCTGGTTAGGAGTCGCGATTGCCGGTCTTGCCATAGGAGCCGTGGCTGTCGCCGCGCTGATCGCTGCCATGCAGGACTGAGCGAGAGTTACATGCTTGCAAGAGATCGCCGGAATGCCCTGACAGGCTTATTGTCGGTCATTGCTGCGATTGCTCCACTCGTTTTCTCGCCCGCACGACTCAAGGCTCAAGACGCAGAGCTGTGGGGAACTGTGAAGGATGGGAGCACGCTGCGGCCCTTGGCGGCAGACGTAAGCATCGTGCACCTGGAAGGCTCTCACACCCAACTCTTCCACGCGCGGACGGATACAAACGGTTGGTATCAGGCTCGATCTCTCCCGCCCGGGAGCAAAATCCTGATTGCCCGGGCGGAGGGCTTCGGGTTTGCCGTTAGAGAGGTTGTCCTGGAGTCGGGACAAATTCTCGGGCCGGTGAACTTTGAGTTGGAGAAAGCAGCCAGCGTGCAAGGTCTCGTGGTGGATGAGCAGGGTTTGCCGCTGGAAGGAGCTACGGTGCGGGTCGTCTACCCCGATGCCCCCCCGGTGGTATTCGGCTGGATGATGAGTGAGACGGTCACGAGGGCAGATGGTGCATTCAATGTGAAAAGGGTCACTCCGAATCGTGACTTTTACCTGGAGGCAAGCCACCGCGAGTTTCCCGTGCGTTTCTCGGCTTCGTCCTTACGGCTGGCCCCCGACGAGGATCGACCCGGCGTGCCACTGCAACTCCGCCGTGGATTGAGGCTTTCCGGTCAGGTCGTAGACTCAGCAGGCTCCCCGCTCATGGGCGCCGAGGTCAGGCTGATAGCCAGGCAGTTGCCAGTGCGGGATCCTACCAACCGGAGGTCTCGTGGCTTGCGGCAAGAAATCCACCGCACGGCCAAAACCGATTCCAGGGGGAGGTTCGCCTTCGAAGGCCTGGGGAATGGCGCCCGGGTTTTGCTGGTCCGCCACCCGAACTACGAAACCAAGAAGAAAAATTTGCGGTTGGACCGGACAGTGGCTCCCAGGATGGAGATTCAAGTTACGCTGATACCTAAGGCTCAGTAATCCGAGCACTCGTCCGTGAAGCTCAAAGTTCTGCCTCTCTTCGGCTTCGTCCTGGCCTGCTCGCTTCTTCCCGCACAAACTGAGACCGACGATCCCGTCCTTGTCCGCCGGATTCAAGAACGGCTTCGGATCCCAGCCACCTACACAATTATACTCGGGCCGCCGGAGCCGGCTGCGCTCGCCGGGCTGGTCAAGCGGCAGATGGAGGTTTCCGACGGCAAGAATACACGCCGAGAAGTCATTTACCTTTCTGCGGACGGGCAGTATCTGTTCAGGGGCCACGTCTTTGACCTCGCGGGCCCTTCGCTTGCCGAGAGGCTTGCCCAGGTTTCCACCGAAAACCATCCCAGCCTCGGACCGAAGAATGCCAAGGTCACGATCATCGAGTATGGCGATTTCCAGTGCCCCTATTGCGAGCGGACCTACTGGGTAGTCAAATACAAAGTTCTGCGGCGCTACGCGGACCAAGTCCGTTTGGTCTACAAGGACTTCCCTCTAACCCGGGTTCATCCCTGGGCGATGCAGGCGGCCATCGCCGGGCAGTGCGGCTATCAGCAAAGCAATGAAGCTTTTTGGAAAATGCATGATTTTCTATTTGAAAACCAAGATGAGTTGAACTCAGGGAACATCCGGGCCAAACTGCTTAAGCAGGCACGCACCCCGGGCCTCGACGTGGAGCGGTTCGAACGCTGCTTCGACTCACGGGAGCCACTGGCGCGCATTCAGAAGTCGATTGCCGAGGCGCGAGAACTGGGCCTGACAGGTACACCGGCCTTTGTGGTGGGGGGTCAGCTTCTCCGTGGCGCCGCACCATTCACCGCCTTCCGTGCAGCCATAGAGGAACACCTCAAGGCGCAACGGCAGGCCGGGACTACAGACACCCAGAACTAGCTCGACCCCGTCCCGCCCAGCCGAAAAGGCTGACGCGAGGCGGCGCTGACGCCGTGCGGTGTCGCCCGTTTTACAAGCTGCGCTGGAGCTGGGCCTCCAGGGCCTGGCGGATGCGCGCCCGGGTCTCTTCCAAGTGGGCGCGGGTGGTGTAGTCAAGCGGGCCGGCGCTGAGCGCGCGGCCAATGCGCTGCTCGAGTTCCACCAAGTCGGCACGGGCCAGGGTCACCGCATCCTGGGGCGTGTCATTGGCGGGCTTCACCAGCAGGCGAATCAAGTGCCGCAAGTGCGCGCGCTGCAAGTTGCGCCGGAAGCTGTTGATGGCGGAGCCGGAATCGAGCTCCGACCAGATGGCGTTGCGGATGCCCACGAACATATCCGCCATGGTGAAGCGGTCGTTCGGGTTCGGGTACTTCACTTCCAGGTCCTGCAAGCGGGCGAGCTTGGTGGGATGATAAAGGTCGCTGAGCACCTCGCTCTGGACAAACAAGACCGCGTCGTGCAACGGATAGTCGAGCCGGGGCGTCCGGTAGGCCGAGAACTCGAAATCCCAGAAGCGCTCGAACTGCAGCTTGTTCAGCAGCTCGGCCGGGGCCTGGAAGACGTCCGGCGCCCACACCTCATTGGCCAGGAACGCCAGGGCTTCGCGCTGCTTGGCGGCGGGCACCGGCACATAGGGTGGCCGGCCATTGGGGTCGCCGAAGTGGTCGCGGTTGTGGTAGATGCCGCCGATGTACTTCATGGCCACGTGAGCGCCGCGGAAGTAGGGCGTCCAGGAAAAATTGAAGGCCCGCCGCAGCACGGTGTAGCTCTCGCCGGGCTCGAGCAACTTCGACTCCATGTTCGCCCAGAGCTCGTTGACCACCTTGAACTCGTGGTGGAACCAGGTTAAGGGCTTGTCGGTGAAGTCGAAGCGGCTGTTGCGCGGGTCCAGGGCGCGGGGATTGAGTCCGGCGTCTTCGTCGGTGGCGTAGGGGAGCAGGGGGTCAGCGACCCGGGCGGCGATCTGGCGTAGCGCCGGCAACTCCTCCTCCGGCGTCTTCGCCCGGGCGACGGGCTTGTAGGCATACTCAATCGCCCACTGGTCGTAGCTGCCCACCACCATGGGGAAGTAGTCGCCCTGCTTTTCGCCCTTCAGGGCGACGACCGCCGGGTTGTAGTCCATCACCGAGGCCCCCAAGCCCACCGTCCGGGCGCGTTGGGCGTCGGCGAGCTGGTCGGAGCGGTTGATGGTGCTGGCGCGGAAGTTGTGCCGCAGGCCGAGGGTGTGCCCGACCTCGTGCGCGGTCACCTCCCGGGTGAACTGCCGGATGAACTCCTTTTCCTTCTCCGGGTTCCAGTCGGGCCGCGCCGCCAGCACGTCGTAGGCCAGCGAAGCCTGCTCGACGAGTTCCGCGGCGTAGGTGCAGAGGTAGCGCGGGTCGCGCCGAGCGAACCCCGTCAGCAGCGCCCCGGGACCGGCTTTCAGTTGCTGGAGGCGCTGCACCGGGTTGACGTAGAGCTGGTAGCGCCGCCGCGCCCCCAGCCGCAGGATGCCTTCGCTGAAGCCGATGTCGGCGTCGATGATCTGCCCGGTGTAGGGGTTGGTGTGCGAAGGCCCGATGGCGAAGGTGGCGTCGTACGCCACGAACCAGCGGATGGTGTTGTAGCGAATGTCGGCCGGATCCCAATCGGCGTCGTCGGGCTGCTGCTTGACCACCAGGGCGTTCTTGAAGCCCACCCGCTCAAAGGCCGGGTTCCACATCAAGATCCCCTGACGAAAATAGTCGCGGTATTCCTCCGGGATGGAGTTCTCCAGCCAGAAGACAATCGGCTCGACCGGCTCCGACACGGCGGCCCGGGGGTTCTTTTTTTTCAGGTGCCAGCGGGTGACGTAGCGCACGTAGGGGGTGGCGGGCTGGTCGCTGGTGAAGTCCATGTACTGGTCCATAAAGTAGCCTACCCGGTCGTCGGCCAGCCGCGGCCGGTAGTCGTTTTCCGGCAGCGCCAGCAGGCTGTAGCGGAAGCGGAGGGTGATGCTGCGCGGGTCAGGGAGCGTGACGGAGTTTTTGAACTCCTGGGCGCGGAAGTTCGCCGCCACCCCAATCTCCGCGTTCAGCGGAAACGCCTTGATCAAGTCAAAGCCGCTGTTGTCTTTGTCAAACTTATAGCCGGTTTTGTACACTCGCTTGAAATACTGGGTGGCGCCGTGCAGGTCGCCAGCCAGAAAGATGTTCCGCAGGTCGACCAGCACACTTTTCCGCTCCGGGTGGGGCTGGCTGGCAAACTTGCCCGAGGCCAGCACCGAATCGGAAAACGACTTCTTCACCGCCCGGGCGGCGGGCGAATCCGGGTCGGCGCGGAAGCGGATGTTCTTCTGCACGAACTGCACCCGCTTGCCCAAGCGCCGCCACTGGAAGACGAACTCGTCCATCATAATGGTGCCGTAGGCACCGCGCTCCCCGGTGGCTTGCTCCAGCTTCGCCGAATAGATGTAGTCGTGGTCAAACTGGTCGGGGAGAAGCTCGATCAGAACCTTGTTCTCCTCAGGCTTTTGATAGAAAGTGAACAGCCCTTCGATCTTCTCCATCCCCTTCACCACTTCCTTGAAGGGTTTCTCCTTTTCCTTCTTTTTTTCCTTGTCTTTCTTGGCCTCGCCGGGTTTCTTGGCGACCGGCGGGTGAGTAATAAAAGCTTTCTCGGCCTGCGGTTGCTCCTGGCCCTCGGGCAACCCCGAGGCCGCCGAGCCGCGGGCCAGCGTCAGGCTGGCCACCAACGCTACCAGAATCGTGCCCACCCATAGGCGATACCCTTGCATGGTTCTCTCCTTTGATTTGTGGAAGTACACCCTCTCAGGCTCGATTACGGATTGGACCGGCTTGCGGTTCCGACTTTTCTCCGCCCGCCGCCCGCGGTCGGAGGCAAGAAGCGAACCCCGCCCCCGGAGTCTCCTCGGAGAAAAGAGTCCTATAGTCTACCCGGTTTCGAAAAGATTGCAACCCTGGCCCCCCGCTCAGGCTTGACACCGACACCCGACTCCGGCAAGCTGCAGCCCGAGCCACCCGAAATTAGACGCCAGGCATCTGAAAAGGTTAGGAGAAAATTGCAGAGGGTCAGCGTGCTCACCCGACGCGAGTTCAACCGGCGGCTGGCAGGCGGACTGGCCGGGGCCGCCCTGGCCGCGGGCACCCTGTGGGGACAAGGGCCCTCCGAGCCGCCACTGCGCTGCCAGGCGCGGCTGGTGGATGCGGAGCGCTTGCGGCGCACCCTGGAGGAGTTGAGCGAGTTTGGGCGCCTGCCCGGGGGCGGTACCACCCGCCTGGGCTTTTCCCCCGCCGATCTGGAGGCGCGCAACTGGTTGATGGGTTTGCTGCGCGGGGAAGGATTGGAGGTGACGATTGATGCCGCCGCCAATATCCGCGCCCGGCGCAGCGGCCAGCAAACCGACCGACCGGCGCTGTGGTTCGGGTCGCACATCGACACGGTGCCGAACGGCGGCAACTTCGACGGCTGCTTGGGCTCGCTGGCAGCGCTGGAAGTCATCCGCCGCCTCAACGAAGAGGACGTCCGCACCCGCCACCCCCTGGAAGTGGTCATCTTCACGAACGAAGAAGGGGTGCACTACGGCAAGGGGCTGTTTGGGAGTCGGGCGCTCGCCGGCCGGCTCGACCCGGAGGAGCTGGAAGCGGTGGACGCCGACGGTGTCGGGCTGGCCGAGTGGATTCGCCGCTACGGAGGCGACCCGGAGCGCATCCCGGAGATGGCCCCTGCGCCCGGCAGCATTCATTCCTATCTAGAGCTGCACATCGAGCAAGGGAGCCGGTTGTGGTCGCGGGGAATTCCCTTGGGGATTGTGGAAGGCATCGTGGGCATCCGGCGCTACCGGGTGACCCTGGAAGGCTTTGCCAACCACGCCGGCACCACGCCCATGGCCGCGCGCCGCGACGCTCTGGTGGCGGCCAGCAAGGTTATCCTGGCGGTGCGGGACATCGTGCGCGCGCTCCCCGGCCGCCAGGTGGGGACGATCAGCGTCCAGCCCGGCGCCCCCAACGTCATTCCCGGGCGCGCCACTTTCCCCGTCGAGCTGCGCGACCTCTCGGAGGAAAAAATCGCCACGCTGGCCGAGCAGATTCGTGAGCGGGCCGCGCGCCTGGCCGCGGAAGAGAACGTCTCCTTCGGGATGGAGCCGGTCAGCGACCACGCCCCGGCACTGACCGATCGCCGGATTCGCTTCCACATCCAGAAGGCCGCCGAGGAGATGCGGGCGCCCACCCTGACCATGGCCTCGGGCGCCGGCCACGACGCTCAATCCATGGCACGGCTCTGCCCGGTGGGGATGATTTTTGTTCCTAGCCGCAACGGCATCAGCCACTCCCCGAAGGAATTCACCCGCTGGGAAGAGTGCGCCTGCGGCACCGAAGCTCTCTACCGCACCCTGCTGCGCCTTGATGAGGTCGAGCGCTTCAGCTAACGAAGCTTCAAGAAAGACTCACCCCAGAGACCTGCCTGCCGCAGGCAGGCACAGCGAACCCAGAGGGAGCGCTGAGAGAGGTAGCGGCGACGAAGCTGTGCGCTTGGCTGCTGGTTTCGCCCGGAAGCTCTGTCTGGAGCAGTGCAAGCGAGCGGGGACGAAAGGAAGGCTTCGTCGTCGGC
>JBHHYS010000097.1:0-9318 GCA_046757645.1 Terriglobia bacterium
GTGGCCTCGAAGGGCGACCGACGCTCTCCGCTCAAATGGATTCTCCTCTCCCCTCAGGGTATTGCGCCCTAGTTGCGGGGCAGCTTCTCGATCTTGCCCGCCAGCTCCAGGTCTTTTTCGGTTACGCCGCCCTGGCTGTGCGTAGAGAGTTTCAGGGTCACGGCATTGTAGTTGATGGTGATGTCGGGATGGTGCTGCTCGGCCTCGGCCAGCTCCGCCAGCTTCTGCACGAATTGGATGGCGGGAAGAAAGGAGATCAGTTCGTACTTCTTTTCGATGGCTTTCCCCTTCAGTTGCCAGCCAGGCAGACTGCCCAACTTGTTCCTGACTTCGGCGTCGCTCAACGCGGGCATAGAACCCTCCTTTCAGCGCCTGGAAGACATGCCGCCCTCCTTGTGTGTTGTACCCTTTTGCCCCCACAATTGGCAAGGGCCGCGGTCGGGGAGTAGCAATTTGCTAACCAGTGCCACCCTGCGAAAGGAGAAATCGTGAACAATGCCAACCAGACATCTCGATCCTAGTAACCTCGGTGTGGATGAAGATTGGGTAGGAAACAACGCGGCGTTTCGATGCCCAATCTGCCAGAAGGTGTTTCTGGTGAGCCACTTGGTACATCGGGGCGTTCGGGAGTGCCCGCAGTGCGGACGATCGGTCGGTCGGGTGGAAGGTGGGAGCGGACAAGGCGGGAAGGCTAGTCTGGAGTGGCGAGATTCAAATTAAAGTAGGAGAAAGTTCAACCCTGTGGCTCCCGCCACAGGGCCCAGCGGCAGGAGCCGCTGGGTTGAACACAAATTTGGACATCGCCGGGCTGGGAGAATTCAACGGGGCGGCGGCGCGGCCAGCTTTTCCCGCAGCTGGCGCACTTCCTGCTTCAGAGTGTTCACTTCGCTTTCGAGCTCTTCCCGGTTGCCCTGCGCCGCCCGGGTGCGGCGGATTTTGTCCACCGCCACTTCCGCGTCGCGTTGCAGCCGCCGCTCGATTTCGCTGGCAGCGAACGCTTCCAGAGCGGGCAGCGCCCGCGCATCGCCGAGCTTCCCCAGCGCCTTCAGGGCTGCGCGCCGCGCCCAGATGTAGGGGTCGTTCAGCAGGGCTAGCAGATGATCCAACACTTCGTCCTTCTTGTGCCGGCCGAGCTTCCCCAGCGCTTGGATGGCGGCCTCGCGCGCCCGCGGCGGCCGGCCGTAGCGCGACCACTTCTGCGCCAGCTTCAGCCCGCGGGCATCGTCCAAGGCGCCCAGGCCCTCGAACACCGCTCGGCGAATCACTTCGCGGTGAGAGGGGCGGGCGAGAGCGGCGCGCAGTTGCTCAAAAGCCTTTTCGGCGCGGGTTCCGCCCAGCGCTTTTACGGCGGCGGCCACCACATAGCTCTTGGCCTCCTGGGCAACCACATTTTCCAGGGCCTGTGCGGCCCGAGCGTCGCCCTGGAATTGCCCCAGGGCCTTGGCCACCTTCTCCCGCACGCGGGCGTCGGGGTCGCGCAGCCCTTCGATCAGGGCATCGCGGGCCGCAGCGCTCTTCGTCTCCCCCAGCACCCGCGCCACTTGGGCGCGCACCCCGTAGAAGGGGTCGTTCAGCAACGATTCGCGCAGGACGCCGAGCGCCACCAGATCGCTGCCGCGGCCTCCGAGTTGCTCGGCCGCCCAGATGCGCCCGATGACGTTCGGGTCATTCTGCAACAGGTCGATCAACGCGGGGCGCGATTGCGGAAATTCGAGGGTCTTCAGGATGCGCTGGTCGGGATCAAAGCGCACGCGCGTGGGGCGCTCGGGCAGGGGAAAGTAAAAGTCGTCGCGGGGGTGCGCCACCTGCAGGCGGAAAGTCTGCGCGCCTTGCCCGGTGGTGAACTCCACCTCCACCGGGAGGCGGAAGAGCGGGGTCATCTCTGTGCGCTCCTGTTTCTGCTCCACCACCAGGTGAACCAGGTGGGTCTCCGCGTCCCACTCCCAGCGCACGGAGAACTCCGGGTGGCCGGCGCGGTAGAGCCACTCCTCGAAAAACCAACCCAGCTCCTGGCCGGTGGCCTCCGCGATGGCCTGGCGAAAGTCCTCCGTGGTTACCGCTTGCCGGGCAAATTTCTTTCCGTAGTGGCGAATCGCCTTCTGGAAGAGGGCGGGGCCCAGCACAGAGCGCAGCATGTCCAGCACCAGGGCGCCCTTGGGATAGCTGTGGGCGTCGAAGAGGTCCATCTCGTGGACGTAGACCCCCCAGACGATCGGTCGGCGGTAGTCCTGGTCGTTCAAGCAAGAAGGGCGGTAGCTCCGGTTGTCTTCGCAAAAGTAGCGCTCCGCGTTTTGCCAGCGGCGGTAGTCGTATTCCTCGCGGCCGTAGCGCTGCTCGAACCAGAGGTTGGTGAAGAAGGTGGCGAAGCCCTCGTTCAGCCAGATGTGCGACCAGTCGCGGCAGGTCAGCAGGTCGCCCCACCACTGGTGCACCAGCTCGTGCGCCACCAGCCCTTCGCTCGTCCAGTTCGGCGCCGCCGCTTCGTCGTGCAGCGTGTCCGCATAGAGCGTGCTGGCGCTGACGTTCTCCATCCCACCAAACAGTGCTCCTTGCACCGTGGTCTGGGCGTACTTTTCGTAGGGATAGGGAACGCCGATGGTGTCGCCGAAGAATCGGATCATGGCTGGGGTCTGGGCGAAGGAGCGCTCCACGCTTGCCGGGGCGGTGCCGGGGGGAACGTAGTAGTCAACCGGCAACCCGTCTCTCTGTTCGCTGTGGTGGTCGAACCGCCCCACGATCAACGAAATTAAATAAGTGCTGTGAGGCACCTCTTCGCGCCAGTGGTAGGTCTTGGTGCCCGGCTGTGCGGGGTCTTCGCCCACCTCGACCAGGCGCCCGTTCGAGATGGCCAGCATATCGGCCGGGACCCTAACCACCAGCTCGCTGGTGGCCTTGTCGTTGGGGAAGTCGTAAAGGGGAACCCAGTAGCGGGTGTCCTGGCTTTCCCCCTGCGTCCAGATTTCCCGCCGCTTGTCCGGGTAAGCCTCGTCCGGGCCGGTGAAGTAGAGGCCCTTGCGAGGCCGGGCGCGGTAGCGGATGGCAAGTCTCAAGTTCTCCCCACTGGCGTAGGCGTGGTCGAGGACAATCGTCAGCCGCTGGCCGTCGTGGGAAAAGTCCAGCCGCGGCCCGCCCTCCAGCCGCACCTCCTCGATACTCATCTCCACCGCATCCACTTCCACGCTCAGCAGGCCGTCGTTGATGGGAGCCAGGGTGAGCGTGGCCGTGCCCGCAATCTCTCTTTTGTCCCAGTTCACCCCCAGCTCGACCTTGACGTGCTTGAGGTCGTAGGTGCGGCTGCGCGCCCAGTGGCGTCTAGCCCGCACGTCGCCGAAGGGCTTGCGCAACTGGTCAGCCGATGCGCCGGCCTCTTCCTGGGCCTGCCCGTCCGGTAGGCGGGCCCACCCGCTCACCTCGTGACCAAGAAAAATTGCGAGGCTACCCAACAGGAATAGGCTCAAAGCTACGGGCCGCAGCGACTTATGCATAGAAGCTCCTCTCAATGACTGTCTTCCGTTCGACAGTCTTCAGCTTGAGATGGAAGGAACGTCGGTGGGTGTTCGGGGAAAGGGTGTAGTGGGACATATGGAAGCAGAGAATACAAGCTACTCTTTCAGTGCCCTACTAGGTCGTCTTCTACCTATCAGAATTCCTGCCAAAAGTCCTGCAATCAAGGCCCCGGCCACTTTCTTCGTGCTCCCAAGGGAAATGAACCGGGTGTCCTCCCGAGTTATCTCCACGACTCCCACAGGACTGGCCGCCACTCCTCCTCCACCCTCTTCCCCCTCTTCCCCGGGGTTCTGCTTTTTGCTAGAGCCCACCTTTTGGCTGCCGGAGCCTCCCCCAAAGCCATAAGCAACCCTAGCCACAGGGATAATCGTCTTCCCTTCAGCGACTATGGGGTCTCCATAGACGGTTTTGACACTGGCGCTGCGTTGCAAGCGCTCCGCAAGAGATTGAAAAAGCTGTTGGATACTCATGGCAGCCCTCCTCGACCTCTAAGATTGGGGTTTAGCCCCTAGCATGGCTTCAATCTTTAGTCGGCAGAGTCAATATAGTATTAGGCCACACTTGTCTTCTTTGGTTTCTTCAGCAATCCTACGCCGAGTGTAATTAACTCAACACGAATTCGGGAAGAAAAGCAAGAGCGCGGATTCTACCATCGCGCGTTGCCCGAGACAACGCCGTGCCTGTGCTATGATTCCGGTGGCGATGAATGCATCCGGCCAATTGATTCACGAAGTCCTGCCCGTCGGCTGGTTGCAGTGCAACTGCTCCATCGTGGGCGATGCGGAGACGCGGGAAGCCATCGTCATTGACCCCGGCGACAATCCCGAGCAAATCCTGGAGGTGCTGCGCCGCCACCGCCTGCGGGTGAAGTACATCGTCATCACCCACGCCCACATCGACCACGTGGGCGGGGCGGCACGCCTCAAGCAGGCCACCGGCGCGCCCGTGCTGATGCATCCCGAAGACCGCTGGCTCTACCAGAACCTTGAACTGCAGGCAACCCTCGTCGGGCTGCCCGCCCCACCGCCCGCCGCCGAGATCGACCACGGACTGCGCGCCGGCGATGAAATTCGCTGGGGCCAGCACCTCCGCGCCCAGGTGTTGCATACGCCCGGCCATAGCCCCGGCAGTGTCAGCCTCTACGTGCCCGAGCGAGAGATTCTCTTCGCCGGCGACACCCTCTTTGCCGGCAGCATCGGCCGCACCGACCTCTGGGGCGGCTCCTACGACGCCATCCTCCGCTCCATTCACACCGAACTGCTGCCGCTTGACGACCGCACCGCCATCTATCCCGGCCACGGGCCCGCCACCACCATCGGCGCCGAACGCGAGCGCAATCTCTTCCTGCAAGACCTCTAAGTTTTTCCTCTGTGTCCTCTGCGCCTCCCCGGCCCGCTACCGGCGCAGGCCGGGGCGGGCTGCGGTGAGTCTTGCGGATGCAAGGAGGCAAAGGAAGCAAAGGAGGCAGGAGTAGTATCATTCTGAGCGAAGCGAAGAATCTGCTTTTGCAGCGGCTCACTCGCTCGCGGGAATGACGGCTTTCGCTCCTGCGGTCAGCTTTGTCTCAACCTTGCGCCCCGGGGCGGCCGCTGGCGGCGCGCATCTCTTCCATCACGCTTTGGATCAATTCCTTCGCCTGGCCCAGCCCCTGGTTGATCAGGCGGATGTCCATGGCTGGCTGCTCGGGTTGGCGTTGGCTGCGGCAATAGACCGAGTGCTGCCCGATCAACACCAAGGCTTCGGTCAGCAGGTCAAGCGTCACCGCCAGCCGCCCCCGCGGCTTGCCCATCATGAATTCGAACTTCTCCAGCTCATCTTTGCGGTCTTTGAAAACTGACATGGGCCTCCTTATGTTGACGGATGCTGTCGCGGATAACGGCATGGGCGTCTTCGACCCTCTCCCCGGCGCCGTGGATGAGATCCTTCTGAGGATCGAAGAAGTAATCGTCCAGCAGAGCGTAGTGCAGCCGATGCGTTAGCCTGGCCAGCGCCCGTGAAAGCTCCCCCGGATTTGTCTCGTTTTCTTCCGAGTAAGGAATCGCGGCTCTGGACAAATCCTCCACGATTGCCGGGGAGAGGCAATTCGTCGGCGTGAGAGCCGCGTCAAGAGTAATGGGGTCCGGCCTTTCCTCGGGCCAGTGCTGGCGATGCTGAGCGAAGAGGTATATCCCCCACCTCGACGCCCGCCAATCAGTTAGGCGGGTGTATTCCGGAATGCGCTTCTCCACGGTTTTGGCCGTTTGAAGGGACTTCTTTTCATACTTGGAGAAGCATTTTGGCACCGGGTTCGATTCCCTGCGAGCTTGGGCTAAGCCCTCTGCAGGCACGGCGGGAGGCACCAGCAAGATCAGTGCCACGCACGCGGCGCAGGAAGGCAGGGCGCGGAGACGCCGTTGAGCTGGCCGGACGCACGCAGGACAACACAACCGCACAGAATTCTCTTTTCTCATGGCAAAGTTTACTATACTGAAGCTTCTTCGCGCCGGCAACCGGACGCGCCTGAACCCGAGGATGAGTTCGGCAGGGGAGTGAATCGATGTGGCTGGTGGTAGCGCTGCTGGCTTTGGGAGTGCTCGTCGGCGGCGCTCTTTTCTTCCGCTGGGCGCTCCGGGGGCGCCGCGCCCGCCGCGAAAAGCAGCGGGAGTTCCGCGCCCGTTTGGACGAAATCCGCCAGGCAGTGGAAGAATTCGAGAAGGCCACGGACTTCGACCACCAGATCCGTCTGCTGGCCGACATGGTCCGCTACTGCTCGAAAGGCTACCGGGTTTTTCCCGACCAAGTGGAGATTATGAATATTGCCCGGGCGTGCGAGGACGAGCGCCGCAAGCTGGCCCAGCACTGGGCGGTCGCTGAGTCACTGCGGCTGATGAAGCTGACCGAGGAAAGCACCACCCTGCGCGTCAAAGCGGGTCGCGCCGACCAAGTGGTTGAAAGCCTCAAGGTGGTTTCGCGGCTCCTCTTTCCCCACGACCAAATCACTCACGCCATGCGCTCGGTGACGCAGTACCAGGAGGCGCTGGAGGGCGCCCTGGAGCTGCCCGAAAACCAACGCGCTGAGGTGGCCGCAAGCGCCCAGAGCTTGCTCGATTCCTACTTCCAAGTCATCGGAGAGCTGAAAAAAAACAACCAGGAGTTGGCTCGCGTTCCCTGGCCGGGGGAGCAGCTCCGCCGGACGCTGGCGCAGCTCGAAAAAGTTTGAGCGGCTTGGCTTTACCCGCAAGGGCCGGGGCGGCATAATAGCGCGACTGCTTTGCTGGCTTCGGCCCAGGAGAAAAGGGAAGGGGGGCTTTTCTATGCGACGAACCGACACCCGCCAGCGCCGGATGCGACGTCTCCCCCGCACCACGCAAATCATTTTCGGTGAGCGCCAGAGCTTGCAAAACGCTTTGCGCCTCCTGCGCAGCACCCGGCTGCCCGCCGACCGGCGCCGCCTGGAAGAGAAACTCCTGGGTCACATGATTCAGCTGCGTGCCCTGGAGCTCGAGCGCATCAATCCCGACTGGGACCGCAAGGCGCGCCGCGCCGCCAACCCGCGCCTGCCGGCGGGCGAGGTTCGCCGCCTGGCGGCGCAACTCCCCCGGGACGACTACTACCTGGCGCGACTGCTCAGCGACCATCCCCACGCGCCCCCCGCGGTGCTGGCCCGGCTGGCGCGCCACCCCTATCGCGCCGTGCGGGAGAACGTCGCCCGCCACCCCAATACGCCTGTCTCCAGCCTGCGAGCTCTCTGCCGCGAGCGCCGCGAGCCGCTCTGGTATCTGGTGGCGTTCAATCCCAGCACCCCGGAGAAGCTGCGCCAGCGCCTGCGCGCCCGCATCCAGCGCCGGGGGCGGCGGGGCTGAAGCGCGACGATGGGTGCCAGCGCAGCGAGGCTAGGAAAAGTCTGGCGGGGCGGGGTTTTTCGGAGCGTAGCGTAGATCCCGCCTGTCCCGAGCTTGGTCGAGGGGCGCTTTTTGCGGGAAACCCCGCCGAAAAAGGTGCAAGAGAAAAACGGGCTTTAGCCCCTGAGGGAAATAATCTTCAGGGCCTAAAGGCCGTTAAGGGTGAACAGCCTGGTAGTCAACCCTAAAGAGTTGACCGGCCTTAGACTGAACGTCGCCGACCATTTTCTCGACCGGCACCTGCGGGAGGGCCGTGGCGGGTGCCTGGCCATTGCCGGCGTGGGCCCGCCCGTCACCTACGCCGAACTCGCCGAGCGCGCCAACCGTGTGGGTGCCGCGTGGCGCGAACTGGGCGTCGGGGCTGGCGAGCGTGTCCTGCTCGTCTTGCCCGACTCCCCGGAGTTCATCGCCTGCTTTTTCGGCACGGTGAAGATCGGCGCGGTGGCGGTTCCGGTGAATCCCTTTACCCGGGCGGCCGATTACGCTTACTACGCCGCCGATAGCCAGCCCTGCCTAGCGGTGGTGCATGCGTCGAGCTTCCCCGAGGCCCTGCCCGCCCTTGGGCACGCTCAACCCACTCCGCGTTTGCTGACCGTGGACGGCCGGGCCGCGGGTTGCGATGGACTCGAAGAACTGCTCGCCCGCAGCAGCGGCAGGCTCGCCGCGCATCCCACCACGGCCGACGACATCGCCTTCTTCCTCTACACCTCCGGCAGCGGCGGCCAGCCCAAGGCGGCGATGCACCGCCACCGGCATATGCTGGTCGCCGCCGACAGTTTCGCCCGTCAGGTGCTGGGCTTCGGCCCCGACGACGTTGCTTTCTCCGCCTCAAAGCTCTTTTTCGCCTACGGGCTGGGCAACGCCATGTACTTTCCCCTGAGCGTGGGCGCCGCCAGCGTGCTCCTGCCGGAGCGGCCCACCCCGGAGAAGATTTTTGGCGTCCTGGAGCGGCACCGGCCCAGCCTTTTCTTTGCCGTGCCCACCATTTACGGAGCGCTGCTGCGGGCAGCGGAAGGGAGCTCGCGCCGCCTCGATTTCCTCCGCGCCGCCGTCTCCGCCGGGGAAGCCCTGCCGGTGGAAATCTTCGCGCGCTTTCGCCAGCGCTTCAAGCAGGAGATTCTCGACGGCATTGGCACCACCGAAATGCTGCATATGTTCATCTCCAATCGTCCCGGCCAGGCGCGCCCGGGAAGCTGCGGGCAGGTGGTGCCCGGCTATCGGGCCCGGATCGTCGCCGACTCAGGCGGCGACGCCGCCGCGGGTGAGCTGGGCAACCTCTGGGTCGAGGGCGGGAGCGCCTTCGCCGGCTACTGGGGGAAGCCGGAGCTGACCGCGCGCGTCAAGCCCGCCTGCGGAACGGGCAGGCAGCAGGAGTGGGTCATCACTGGGGACAAGTTTTACAGCGACGCGGACGGCTACTACCACTACGGCGGCCGCACCGACGATATGCTCAAGGTGGCTGGCCAGTGGGTCTCCCCCATGGAAGTGGAGAATGCCCTGCTGGCCCACGCCGCCGTGGCCGAAGCCGCCGTCGTCGGCCAGCGCGACCCCGACGGGCTCACCCAGATCACTGCCTACGTTGTCTTGTGCCAGCTGGGAACTGGTAGCGGCGACGAAGGCGTTTTTCAGCCTTCGTCGTCGGCTTGTGGAGCCGCTTCAGGCAGCCATTCAGAATTGGCCGAACACCTCCGCGCCTTCGTCCGCCAGCGCCTGCCCGGCTACAAGTGTCCCCAGCGCTTCGAGTTCGTCGCTGAGCTCCCCAAAACCGCCACCGGCAAAATCCAGCGCTTCAAACTCCGTACGTAGGAATGGAGTCTGCTCAGCCCAGCGGCCCCTGCCGCTGGGAGTATGTGGTGTCCTCTCCCCCAGGCGGGTGCCTGGGGGCTCAGCGGGTTCGGTGGAGCGCTTCAAGCTGGGGACGTAGCCGCAT
>JBHHYS010000098.1:0-9294 GCA_046757645.1 Terriglobia bacterium
TCTGGGTGGACCTGGATAGAATCTTACCACGCCCCCGCCGGCCCACACACCATATGCAGAAGCCTTGTGCGATAATGGATTGTCCACGTTCGAGCAAGAGAGGAGCCCACCCATGTGCCATCTCCGCAAAGCAATTTTCTCGCTGGCGCTGCTTGTTTGCCTGTTCCTGGGTCTGGCCGGGACCGCCGGGGCCGGGCGCCCGCTGACTTTCGACGATTTGATTTCCTTCGGCCGGGTGAGCGACCCGCAGATTTCTCCCGACAGCCAGTGGGTCGCCTACGTGGTGGAGCGCTACGACAAGGCGAGTAACGGGCGCCGTTCCAGCATCTGGCTGGCATCACTCAGAACCGGGGAAAACCGCCAACTCACGCGCAGCGGAAAGCGCGACACGGCGCCGCGGTGGTCGCCGGACGGAAAGACTCTGGCGTTTCTCTCCAACCGCAACGGCCGCTGGCAGGTGTGGACGATCCGGCTCGATGGGGGGGAAGCCTTGCCTCTCACCTCCCTCCCGGTGGACGTGACCGACTTGCGGTGGTCGCCCGACGGCCAGAGGCTGGCGTTCACCGCCGAGGTGTATCACGACTGTGACACGCTTGGGTGCACCCGGAAGCGCGACGAGGAGAAGGAGAAGAGCCTAGTCAAAGCGCGGCTCTATGATGGCTTGCTGTACCGCCACTGGGACAGTTGGTGGGAGGGGAAACGCGGCCACGTCTTCGTGATGCCTGTCGCCGGCGGGGCAGGTGGCGAGCCGCGCGATCTCACCCCGGGCGACTCCAGCGTGCCACCTCACCCGGTTTTCCTGGCGAGCTCACACGAGTACGATTTCTCTCCCGACGGTCGGGAGTTGGCTTTTGCCCGCAATGTGGATAAGGACGAAGCCCAGAGCACGAACAGCGACGTTTGGGTGGTGCCGGTGAGCGGTGGGGAAGCGAAACGCATTACCGAAAACCCTGCCTGGGATGGTTCACCCCGCTATTCGCCCGATGGGCGCTGGATCGCCTACCGGGCCATGGCCCGGGCCGGCTTCGAGTCTGACCGCACCCGCCTCCTACTTTATGAGCGAGCCACCGGCAAGACGAAAGAGCTGACGCCCGCGTTCGACAACAGCGTGCGCGACTTCCTCTGGGCGCCTGACAGCCGGAGCATCTATTTCACTTCGGTCGTGGAGGCGCAAAGCCCCGTCTACGAACTCTCTGTGCCCGCGGGAACCATTCGCCCGGTCGTCGAGGACGCCAACAATTCCAACCTGCAAATCTCCCCGGATGGCGCGACGCTGGTCTTTACCCGCCAGGCGCTGGATCGTCCCGCCGAGGTCTTCCGCGCCAGCACCCGCACCGGCCGGGCCGAGCCGCTTTCAAAGGTGAACGACGAGTTGCTGGCCGAGCTGGAGATGAACCCGGGCGAGTCCTTCACGGTGGAGGGCGCCGCGGGCGCGGCGGTGCAGAGCTGGCTGGTGAAGCCGCCGGGATTCGACCCGGCCCAGAAATATCCCGTGGTGGTGCTGATTCACGGCGGGCCGCAGGGAACCTGGATGGACGGCTTCCACTACCGCTGGAACGCGCAGATGTTTGCTGCCCCGGGCTACGTGGTGGTGATGCCGAACCCGCGGGGCAGTCCGGGGTGGGGGCAACGGTTCGTGGACGAAATCAGCGGCGACTGGGGCGGCAAAGTGTATGTGGACATCATGAAGGTGGTGGACTACGTCGAGCGGCTGCCCTTCGTGGACACCCGGCGCATCTGCGCTGGCGGGGGCAGCTATGGCGGCTACATGACCGACTGGATCTTGGGCCACACCAACCGCTTCCGCTGCCTGTTCTCGCACGCCGGGGTCTACAACCTGACCAGCGAGTACGGGGCGACGGAGGAGCTGTGGTTTCCGGAGTGGGAGTTCGCCGGCACCCCGTGGACGAACAAAGAGATGTACGAGCGCTGGTCGCCGCACAACTTTGCCGCCCACTTCAAGACGCCCACGCTGGTCATTCACGGGGCGCGCGACTACCGGGTGCCGCTGGAGCAGGGCCTCCAACTTTTCACCGCCTTGCAGCGGCAAGGCGTCCCCTCGGAGTTCCTCTACTACCCGGACGAAGGCCACTGGATTCTGAAGCCGCAAAACTCGGAGCTCTGGTACAAAACCGTCCAGGAGTGGCTCGCCGCATACCTGGAATGAGGCCGAGCGGCGAGTCGCCCGTGTCGGGGTCATCGGGGTGGGGATGACGCTGTGGACAATCGGGCACTCGACCCGTACGCTTGAAGAGCTGCGGGCGGCGCTGCGTGCGCACCGGATTGAAGTGCTGGCTGACGTTCGTTCCTTTCCCACCTCGGCCCGCTACCCGCAATTCAACCGCGCCCATCTTTCGGCCGAACTGCCCCGTGTCGGCATCAGCTACTGCTGGCTGGGCAAGGTGCTGGGCGGCTACCGCAAAAAGACCCGAGAGAACTCGCCTCATGCCGCGTTACGCAGCGAAGGCTTCCGGAACTACGCCGACCACATGGAGAGGGAAGAGTTTCGCCAGGGGATCAAGAAGCTGCTCCCGTTGGCGGCGAAGCAGCGGGTGGCCTATATGTGCGCCGAACGGTTGTGGTGGCGCTGTCACCGCTCGCTGCTTTCCGACTACTTGGCCGCACTGTGTGGCGTCGAGGTGGTGCACATCTTGGACGAGAAGAAAAGTGAGCCGCACCGGTTGCATCGCACAGCCCGGGTCTCAGATGGTGGGTTGATCTACGACGTGGGCGAATCCGGAAAACTACTTTGAGCCGCAGGTAGCCCGACCGCGGCGCGTTCGGTCAACCTGCGCTACCGAATGCGGAGGGGTAGCGCCGGTTGGCTAGCGGCCTACCGGCGGCTTACACCGCACACCACTTAGACGGCGTCGGAAACGGAGGAGAAGTTGAAGGCGCCGAGCCCGGTGGCACCCGCCACCGGGAACCGTGTCCGAGCAGACAAAGCCATTGCACTCACTTGTCCGGCGTCCCCCAGGCAGGTGCCTGGGGGCTCGGCGAGTTTTTGGCGCTTCGGTCCCCTATCAGCAGGGTTGGCCAGCGGCCTCCCGGCAGCTTGTCCTACACAGGGCACCGGTCACCGCTTAGACGGCGTCGGAAACGGAGGAGAAGTTGAAGGTGTGAACTTTGGCGGCGGGAAGGACGGCGGGGAGATAGTCGCTGCCCACGGGCACGGCCGGGGTCATCGCCTCAATATTGTTGAGGAGGTTGACCACGCTCTGGTTGAAGCGGAAGTTCGTCACCGGGTACTGAATCTTTCCCTTCTCGATGTAGAACAGGCCGTCGCGGGTCAAGCCGGTGAGCTGGAGGGTTTGCGGCTGCAGGAAGCGGATGTACCAGAAGCGGGTGACCAGCAGACCGCGCTCGGTGGAGGCAATCAAGTCGTCGAGGGTGGCGGTGCCGCCGTCCATCATCAGGTTGGAGGGCATCAGTGTCGGCTTCTTCTCTGTCCTCTGCGCCCAGTAGCGGTCGTAGACCAGATTCTTCACCACCCCGTTTTCGACCCATACGGTTTTCTGTGCCGGCAGCCACTCGCCCCTTCCGCCCCCGAAGAAGCTAAGCTCACCGCTCCAGGGCTGGCCGGGAACGCGGGGGTCGAAGGGATCGCTGCGCAGGCTGAGGTTTTCTCCGAACACTTTCTCACCCACGAAGTTTCCCCCGCCGCGCTTGCTCAAGAAGCTGCGGCCTTCGTCGGCGGCACGAGCGCCGAAGCTGAAAGCGAGAAAAAGGAGCATCCCGCTGAGGGCGGCCGGTTCCAGGATGACGGTGTAGTGGCCCGGCTCAAGCTTCCGCGGCTGTTGCGAGGCGACCGCCTTGCGGATGGCGATCCGGCCCACCTGGCTGCCCTTCATCTGCGAGAGGCGGGGCGAGGCGTGGGCCGCCCAGCCGGACCCGGTGCCGTCCGGGGTGCGGGCGGTGACGCTGTAGGAAGCCCAGGTGGAATGGTGGGCGCCGAACAGCCCCCGCTTGTTGGCGACCGCCTCCGAGCGGGTGGTGACGCTGTAGTAGCCGTAGGAGTTGACCTTCTTCTTCTCCGCCGCCTCAATCACCGTGCGCACGGCGGGCAGAATGTCCGCCGAGCGCGCCCGGGCGCTTTCCTCGTGGAAGGCTTTGATTTCCGGATAGTCCTGGGGACCGAGCGGCCCGACATATTCGGGGTTGGGCGGAGTCACCGCGGCGATGGCTTCCGCCTGGCGGACCGCGCGGGCCAGGGCGGCGTCGCTCAATTCGGTGAAGGTGACCGTGCCCGATTTCCGCTCCCGCGTGACGGTGAGGTGGACGGAGAGGTCGCGGGTCAAGCCAGCGGTGGTGATGCTGTTGTTGGCGAAGCGGGTGTTGCAGTTCTGGGTGGCGGCGAGGCTGACGGTAGCCTCCTCGGCGCGCACCAGCTTGAGAAGCTTTTCGGCCAGGGCTTTCATTTCATCGCGGGGCCACAGCATGGTGTCCTCCCTACTCGGTGCGCAGCAGGTTGATCTGCCGGAAGCGGGCCGGCGAGCAACCGTGGCTCACGGCGTTGACTTGGCCGGGCTGGCCCTTGCCGTCGTAGAGGGTCCCGAAGTTCTGCCAGAAGCGGGCGTCGGCAATGGCGTCGCAGGCCTGCCAGAACTCATCGGTGCGGGACTGGTAGGCGACCCGGGAGATCATCCCGGCGCGCTTGCCGCCCTTGATTTCCCAGAAAGCGTCACCGCCGAACTGGAAGTTGTAGCGCTGCTGGTCGATGGAGTAGGAGCCGCGCCCCTCGATGAGCACGCCGGCGTCGATCCCGCTGATCAACTCCTCCGGTGACATCGGCTTCGGGCTGGGCTCCAGCCAGACGTTGGGCATGCGCTGGAAGGGGAAGGAATCGTAGCTGTCGGCGTAGGAGCAGGCGTGGGACTGATTGTCGCCGATGAGGTAGGCCTGGTCGCGGATGGTCTGGTAGCCGACGAAGATGCCGTTTCGGATGATGTCGAAGCGCAGGGTTTCGACCCCATCGTCGTCGTAGCCGCAGGTGGCAAGGCCGCCCCGCACCGTGCGGTCGCCCAGCAGATTGACGATGTCGCTGCCCACCCGGTAGCGGCCGAGCTTGTCCGGGGTCAGGAAGCTGGTGCCGGCAAAATTGGCCTCGTAGCCCAGGGCGCGGTCGAGCTCGGTGGAGTGGCCGATGGATTCGTGGATGGTCAGGAAGAGGTGGGAGGGCAGGAGCACCAAGTCTTTCTTTCCCGAGGTGAGGGGAGGAGCAGTGAGGTGTTCGACGCATTCTTCCCCGATGCGCCGGGCGTTCTCGATCATGTGGGCCTGCTCGACGTATTCGTAGCCGCCGCTCACGGGGGGGAGTTCGTAGCGGCGGTCCCGCCGGGTGCGGGTCTTGCGGTCGACCGCGGTGGCCTGGTAGCCGGGGGCAATCTGCTGGATGTACTGCTCGATGTAGGAGCCGTCGCTGGAGGCGAAGAACTTGTGCTCGGAGCGTAAGCGCAGGAAGGAGTTGACCCGGAATACCTTGGGCACGGCACTGGCTTCGTCATTGACGGCTTGGAGGAAGTCGAGTTTCTCCCGAACCGAAATACGGAAGGGGTCTTTCTTAAAGGGAGTGCGCCAGAGAGCTTCCGCCGCTTTGACGGGTGCCAGCCGCACCGGCTGCCGCTGCAAAGCCGCGTTGGTCTGGGCGACGGCGACCGCGTCGCGCGCCACCCGGGCCACCTCGTCTTTCTCCACTCGGGGACTGGCGGCGAAGCCCCAAGCGCCGTCCGCCAACACCCGCACCCCGAAACCGAAGCGCTCGGATTCGCTCACCTGGGGGACGTTCGAGACTTTACCGGTGCGCAGGTCGGGCTGGGTGCGCAGGCTGATATCCTGCACGTGGTAGCGGCAGATGCGCATATCGGCGTAGCTGGCACCCAGTTTGCGGGCAGTCTCAAGAGCCACATCCATCAAGGGCCGATAGACCGGGTCGGGCGCGGCCGGAGCGGCCAGCGCCTCCTCCCAGGCTATCGCCCCGGGAGCAGAGACCGCTGCGGCGCCCAGCGCGCAGCTTTTCAGGAAATCACGGCGCGTGACGCTCATCGTTCACCTCAAGGTCGATACGTTCTTCCTGTAACGTTGGCCGGGGCCAGCCGGGCAGAGATTCTATTCCAAAGCTCGTGAAAGCAAAGCCCAATCTTTGCGCGGAGGCTCCCGCATCGACCAGGGTAGAATGGCCAGGGTGAGCCAGGCCCTGCGCATCGCCTGAAGACGCTCGGCCGCCTCCATCTTGTGTCCTGAGCCTCTGGAAGGAAGCCGTGATTGAAGGCATTGCGGCTCCCTTCATCGCTTGTTCGGAGTTCCGTCGGGGTTTTTCTCGATTCTGCGGCTGCCACGGGTAAGCCCTCGGGGGGCAAGCCGCGGGGCGGGAGCCCTAGCCGATATCGAGCCGGGCCAGCAACTCCTCGATATTTTCGGGGGCGACTTCGATGCGCAGGCGTTCGCGCTCCAGGTCGGGGGCTTCGTCAAAGGCGCGAAACAGCCGCATCTTCACGGTCGCGTACTGTTCGGTGCCATCCAGGTGCCGGCCATGGGCGGCCGCCCAGGCCGCCAGGGCGTCGTCGCGTAGGAATAGCGGCACGGCGAAGCTGTGTTTGCGGTCGCGGGAGACGATGAAGACGTACTCGCTGCCTGGTTGTCCGGCGCGCCTCTGCCCGGGGCGGACCGTCTCGAAGTGATACTGGTAGACGTAGCCAGTCTCGGCGGAATAGCTTTTGATGCGGTGCGCGCTCACGGGGAGAGTCTCTTGGGTGATTATTGGAGCGCGTCGCGGCGGAAGATGTCAAGCCAGCGGGGAGGCTGTGCTAAGATGAGCGGTTTCATTTTTTGAGGGAGTGACTTCTAGTGGAAGCCCAGTCGGTCCCAATTCTGTTCCAGATCTTCGTGATGTTCACCGCAGCCAAGCTGCTGGGGGTGGTGGGCGAGCGGTACGGGGTCCCCACGGTGATTTCGGAAATCTTCGCTGGCATCCTGATCGGGCCGTACGCGCTGAAACTGGTTGCGGTGGAAGAGTGGACGCAAGCGCTGGCGGAACTGGGCGCCATCGTGCTGTTGTTCTCCGTGGGGCTGGAGCAGAAGCTGACCGACCTGAAGAAGGTGGGCCGGACGGCACTGCTGGTGGCGGTATTGGGTGTGGCGGTGCCCTTCTTGCAAGGCTATGTATTGATGGTCCTCCTGGAGCGCAGCCAGACGGAGGCCATCTTTCTGGGCGCGGCGATGGTGGCTACCAGCGTGGGGATCACAGCCCGCGTGCTGCAAGACATGGGGGTGCTGCGCACGGTGGTGGCCACGGTGATCCTGGGCGCGGCGGTGATTGACGACATTCTGGGAATGATCGTCCTGGCGATCGTCAGTGGCCTCTCCGAAGGCGAGGGTTACATGCGGATTGTCATCGTGGCGGCTCTGGCCGTCGGGTTTACCTTGTTCATCATTCTGGTGGGCCGAGGGGCGGTGCGGCGGGTGACGCCTCAGGTGCAACGCTTCGCCGCCAGCAACCCCGCCTTTGCGCTGGCGATGATCATTTGCCTGGGCCTGTCGGTCGCCGCCGCCAAGATCCGGATTGCCGCCATCATCGGAGCGTTTTTGGCCGGGCTGGTGTTCTCCGAAGAGGAGCTGACCGCGGGCGTGAAGGAGAAGATCGGCTCCCTGTACGAGTTTCTGGTGCCCTTCTTTTTCGTCACCATGGGCATGCAGATGGATGTGAGGGTACTGGCCGATCCCAAGATCCTGCTCCTGGCGGTGGCGGTTTCCGTGCTGGCCATTCTGGGTAAGCTGGTGGGCTGCGGCCTGGGGGCCTACGGGCTGGGGTTGCGGTCAGCCGTGCAGGTGGGTGTGGGCATGGTGCCGCGGGGCGAGGTGGGCATCATCGTGGCCGCCATCGGCCTGGGACTGGCGGCGATTTCCGACGACCTCTACGCTGTGGTGATTTTCATGACCCTGGTGACCACCTTGGTGGCGCCGCCGGCGCTGAAGTATTTGTTCTCCACAACGCCCTCGGTCCCGGTGCCTTCCTCCCCGGCGAATCCTCCCAGCGACCTTCTCTAGAGCCTGTTGCATAACCTGGTTGCAGTGACGCCTCAGGGGCTAAAGCCCCTGTTTTTCTGGCCTTTCCACGTCAGGGCTGAAGCCCTGACCCGCCATGCGAAGGTTATGCAACAGCTTCTAGCTCTAGGAGCGGCTCGGCCCCGGTCGGCCTTCATCCGCGGCGCAAAGCGTTGAACTCGGCGGCGCCTTTGCGGGAAAGGAAGGCGATGCTGTGGAGGAGGTTTTGGAGAGTGACGATGCCGACCAGCGACCCCCCCTCCAGCACCGGAATGACGGAGAGGCCGCGGCCGGTGAGTTTCTTGAAGGCGGTGGCCAGGGTGTCGCCCCGCTGGGCGGTTTCGAAGCGCGAGGTCATCACCGCCTGGACGGAATTATTCCAGCCCTGGCCGGCAAAAGCGCGCAGCAACCCGCTGCGAGTCAGCACCCCGATGACCCGGCCCTCCGTGACCACGGGGAAGTCATCCTGCAAGGAATGCAGGGCCCGCTCCAGGGCGTCGAAGAGCGAATCGGAGGGGGCCAGGGAGTGGAACTCGGTGAGCATCACATCTTCCAGGTAGATACGTTCCAGCGCCGATTGCAGCACGGCCACCCGCTCTTCGGCCAACGCCGCCCATAAGACGAACAGGCCAATCACCGCCAGCCAGGTTTCCCGCCCCACCACCCCGGCCAGAATGAAGAGCAGAGAGAAGAATTGGCCGATGGCCACGGCGCGCCGGGTGGCGTCGATGTAATCCATGCGGGCGCTCAGCCAGGCCCGCAGGACGCGACCCCCGTCGAGCGGATAGGCCGGGACCAAGTTGAACAGCCCGATGTAAAGGTTCGACCAGAAGAGGCTCGCCAGAAGGGCTTCGCCGGAGAGCACGGGGCGGAAGGGGGCCCCCGGGTCAAGCACGGCGAGCAACACCCCGAGCCACAACGCCAGGACGAAGTTGGCGGCGGGGCCAGCCAGGGCGATGTGAATCTCCTGGCGGGGTTCCCGGGGCAGCTCTTCGAGCAAGGCCAAGCCGCCGATGGGCAGCAGGGTAATGGAGCGCACGCGCAGGCCGTAGCGAACGCTGACGTAGCTATGGGCCAGCTCGTGCAGCAGCACGCAGACGAAGACCAGAACGATGAAGAGCAGGCTGCGCAGCCCGCTCAGCCAACCGCGGTCCAGGGTGGCGACCAGAAACAGGAAGGCGAGCAGGAGGAGGAAGGTAAAGTGGACGCGCAGGGCGATGCCGTAAACGTTTCCGATTCGCAGCGCCCAGCGCA
>JBHHYS010000099.1:0-9125 GCA_046757645.1 Terriglobia bacterium
CGTCAATCGTCGGCGGGAGCCACGGCGGGCAGAGCCGCATAGTGCCGGTAGGCGCGCAGGGTCAAGCTCGCCATCCGCAGCCCGAGCAGGATCAGCACCACGCCTACGCCGATGAATGCGTTGTTGATCAGGAAGGCGATGAGCGGGTAGTCGGAGAGGGGGGCGCGGATGAGCGGCACCTTGTCAATGTAGCCGGCGCGGATGAAGAACCAGGTCTGGACCGCGAGGGCAGAAAGCGTGGTAACCATCATAAAGACGGCGGGGAGGAAGGTGAACTTGGACCAGCGCTTCACCTTGGCGAGATAGATGGAAATCAGCATCAGCGCCAGCCCGGCCAGCAACTGGTTGGCGCCGCCGAAGTAGAGCCAGAGGCTGTACCAGCTTCCCGAAATGGCAAAAATCCAAGGGAGAAAGACGCCGGTGAAGCTGGCCACGTGCTTCTGGCCGAGTAGGGCGAAGCGGGTGCCGCTGGTGACCTCGGAGCAGACCAGCCGCCAGAAGCGGGTGACCAGGGCCTGCACGGTCAACCCGTAGAGCACCAGCATCAATCCGAAATAGGTGGTGAGCACCGCGACGGCCGCCTGGCCGCCGAGAAAGGGCGAGGTCAAGCGCACCGCGCCGGTCACCCAGGCGTCGAAGCTCTGCAAGGAGGTTTCCGCGGGCGCCAGCACCATATAGGCGGCCAGCGAGGCGAGGGCCAGCAAGCCTTCGCTGAGCATGGCGCCGGCGCCCACTGGATGGGCGTCGGTTTCGATGTCGAGCTGCTTCGAGGTCGAGCTGCTCCCCACCAGGCTGTGCCAGCCGGAGATGGAGCCGCAAGCGATGGCCACAAACATCATCGGCCACAGCGGCCCCACGGCGGAATCGTAGAAGCCCCGCCAAGCGGGCTGCCGCAACCCCACGCCCGTCGCGGGCGAGAGCAGGCTGCCGACGATGATGAGGATGATGGCGGTGAAGGCGGGGAAAAACGCCACGTAGTTGACCGGTTGGATGAACTTGGGCAGGGGCAGCACCGAGGCAAAGTAGAGCACCACGCAGGTCACTGCCGCCCAAAAGGGAATCGTCCACCCGCCCAGGAAGTCTTTGGGGGTTTGAATCTTCAAACCCAGCACGATGCTGACCACCACCAGCCCCAGAGCCAGCAGGGTCACCCGCACCACGTTCATCCGGCGCTTGTAGAGCAGATGACCGGCCAGCATCCCGGTGGCGAACACCCCCAGGGTGGCAACGAAGGTTCCGGGGAAAACGTTCCAAAAGGTGGCCACCAAAAAGATCACCACCGCCGAAATGATCACCAGGTAAAACAGAATGAAGCCCAGCAGGGTGGCGCGGCCTTTCGGGCCGGTGAACTCATAACTCAAGGGGCCGAACGACCGCCCTTCGTTGCGCACCGACACCATGATGGAGCCGTAGTCTTGCAGCCAGCCGATAAAGAAGTTCCCGATGATGATCCAGAGCAGCGCCGGCAGCCAGCCGTAGGTGAGGGCGATGAACGGCCCCAGAATCGGCCCCAGAGCGGCCACGCTTTTGAACTGATAGCCCCAGAGCACGTAGCGGCTCACGGGGAAGAACTCCACCCCGTCCAGGTACATGTGCGCCGGGGTCATGCGCTTGGGGTCGGGTCGCCAGACCTTGCGGTCGTACCACTTGCCGTAGACCCGGAAGGCAATCCCGTAGGCGAGCAGCGCCGAGACCACGAACCAGAACGGCGTCATTGGGCTCCCCGGGAGGACGGCGAAAAGAGGCGGCCGCGAATGAACTCGGCCAGCGACACCGGGCAGAGTTGCTCCCGCCAGGCCACAAACACCGGTCGGGTGGCCAGCGGCTTGAGAGAGACAACGTCCCACGCCGGGTGGGCAGGCACCGGAGCCACCAACACGTAAGCATCGGCGCGGTCAAGAAATTCCCGCGCCGAGGCTTTGAAGTCAGCCTGAGAGAAATCGAGCACCGGCAGGTAGAGGTCCGGCTTGAAAAAATGGAGCACGGTGTTGCTTTCGATGACGAGGTGCTTCGCCGCCGCCAGTTTTTGCCGCAGCACCGGCATCGCTTCCGCCAACCGGCCCTGCTTGGCTCTCACCCAGAGCGCCCGGGCGGCCCCGGCGGCGAGAAACCGCGCGGTGTCGGAGCCGCCGCTGGGGTCGCGCTCTTCCTGGATGGCGAAGGTGTGCTCGTCCACCGCGCAGCCGCAACCCTCACCGTTGATGGAGCAGACCCCGTGGCCGTACTGGGTGATCTTCACCGCCGTCCAGTCCGCCTCGGGAAAGGCGCGGATGATCTCCACCACCAGTTGGGTCTTGCCGATATTGCGGGTATGTCCCCCGACGACGATCTGCGCCATCCCGACCGCCCCTGCGCGCGAGTATATTTTCCGCCCCCATCCGGAGTCAAACCGGGATTCCGGTCGATGCCCGGGGCTCACCTTCATCGCAATCTTAGGCTGGCGACAATTCTGCCCAACCAGGTTCAGCCCGGCGGCCAGTCCTGAGTCCCGACAAGGTCGGGATCGAAGGGCTTCCGTCGCTGGTTCTCCCCATCACCACCCCCCCACGGGCAGCCCGCCCCGGCTCGCGCCGGGGAAGCCCGTGGGCTGAACTGGTGGGTGCCTACTTGCGGCCGCGCTCCAGGGCGCTCACGCGCGCGGCAAGCTCTGGCAGGCGGGCGATATAAGGATAGGACTTCTTGAAATCCTCCAGCGGGCGCGCGGGGGTGCCCCAGACAGTTTGCCCGCGGCGGATGGCTTTGTTCGAGGGAATGCCGGCCTGCGCGCCCAGAACAGCGTCGTCTTCAATGCGGCAGTGGTCGCCGATGCCCACCTGGCCGCCGATGACCACCCGGTCGCCGATGGTGACGCTGCCGGAGATGCCGGTCTGGGCGGAGATGACGCAGTCCTGCCCGATGCGCACGTTGTGGCCCACCTGCACCAAGTTGTCCAGCTTGGTGCCGCGGCGGATGCGGGTTTCATCGAGCGCGGCGCGGTCAATGGTGGTGTTGGCCCCAATCTCGACATCGTCTTCGATCACCACCCCGCCGCACTGGGGAAACTTCTCGTACTTGCCTTCCACCCGCACGTAGCCGAAACCGTCGCTGCCAATCACCACCCCGCTGTGGATGCGAACCCGCTCGCCCACCGCTACGTTGCCATAGAGCGTGACGCGGGGAAAGAGCAGCGTGTCGGCGCCCAGCTCCACGTTGGCCCCCAGATAGCCGCCCGCGCCGATTTGGCAGTTGCGCCCCACGCGCACGTGCTCTTCGATCACTACGTACGGTCCCACAGCCGCGTTTTCCTCCAGGCGCGCGCTGGGATGAATGACGGCGGTGGGATGGACGCCGGTCACCAGCGGGGGCTCCGGCAGCAGCCAGGCCACCGCGCGGGCGAAGGCCGCCTTCGGGTGCGCCACGCGGATCAGCGTCTTGCCGGGAGCCACCGCTTCTTTGCCGACCAGGATCGCGCTTGGCCGCGCGGCCCGGGCGTGCGGGAGACGCCGCTCCGATTCGACGTAGATCAAATCGCCCGGCCGGGCCTTCTCCGGGCTGGCCACCCCGCGCAGCTTGGCCGTGGCGTCGCCCAGCAATTCGCCGCCCAGGTAGGCGGCCAGCTCACCGGCAGTCTTTGGCATGGTTTCCTCTCCTGTGCGCGCTCCGCGGGAGCGCCCTTGGGCTCGGCCGCCAGTATGTATAATGTAGCCCGTGGAAATCCACCCCACCGCCGTAATCCATCCCCAGGCCCGCCTGCCGGCCAGCGGTGTCATTGGCCCCTACTGCGTGGTCGAAGAGGACGTGGAGATTGGCGACGGCACGCGGCTGGACGCCCACGTGGTGGCCCATCGCGGGGTGCGGTTGGGGCGCGACTGCCAGGTGCACGCCGGTGTGGTGTTGGGCCACACCCCGATGGTGCGCGGAGAAAACACCCAGCGTAGCTACGTGGTGGTGGGCGACCGCACGGTTTTCTTTCCCCATGTCACCGTGGAACGCGCCCGCGGAGACGGCGCAACTACCCGCATCGGCGCCGACTGCTTCATCATGACGGAGGTGCACGTGGGCCACAACTCGGTGTTGGGCCATCATGTCACCCTGGCCAGCGGCGTGGCCTTGGGAGGGTATTCGGTGGACGAAGACTACGCCTTCCTCGGAGGCGGGGCCGTGCAGCACCAGCACGTGCGCATTGGACGCCTAGCGATGGTGGGCGGCAACGTGCGCATCATTCAGGATGTGCCGCCCTTCCTGTTGACGGCGGAGTTTGACGTCGCCGCCAAGGGCCTCAACCTCGTCGGCCTGAAGCGCTACCGGATGCCCCCCGAGCGCATCGCCGCCCTGAAGCGCGCCTACCGGCTCCTCTACCGCTCCAAGCTCCCGCTCCAGGAGGCGCTGACGCGGATTGAGAAGGAAGTGGCCACCGAGGAAGCCCTCTACTTCGTCAACTTCATCCGCGCCTCGCAGCGCGGCATCTGCCGCGAATAAAACCAGCGGAAACGGCTAAGGATTATCGAAGCCCCAGCAGGTTCGGCCGAGCAATCCCTACAAACCGCCACCAGGTCCCGGCCCGGAGCGGATTTCGAAAGGCGACTCCCGTCGAGATTCACCGGAAAACCACACGTCTTCGCACTAGCCCCAG
Organism: Terriglobia bacterium; assembly: GCA_046757645.1. Taxonomy (GTDB): domain Bacteria; phylum Acidobacteriota; class Terriglobia; order Acidiferrales; family 2-02-FULL-67-57; genus JBHHYS01. The sequence continues at coordinate 4,613 of JBHHYS010000099.1, forward strand.
GATCGTGGGCTCAATCCGGATAGAGGGACGGCTCGCCGGGGGGGCGGGTGGACCAGCGGCGGTGAATCCAAAGCCACTGGGTGGGGTAGCGGCGAACATAGTCCTCGATCACCCGGGTGAAGCGGGCGGTGTTCTCCACCACGTCGCGCTCGGGATCGCCGGTGCGCACCAGTTCCAGCGGCGGATCAAAGCGCAGAAGATACTTCCCCAACGGCTCGTCCCAAAGCACAAACACCGGGACCACGGCGGCGTCGGTGCGCAGCGCGATGCGGGCCAAGCCCGCGGTGGTGCTGGCCGGGACCCCGAAGAAGTCCACGAAGACGTTGCCGTCGCCGTTCAGCACGTTCTGGTCGATCAGGATGCCGACCGCGCCCCCGGCGCGCAGCTCTTGGAAGATGGCGCGGGCGGCATTGCGACGCTCGAGGGCGCGATTGCCGCCCAAGCATCGGTAGCGGTTTACCAGAGCGTCCACCTGGGGGTTGTCGAGCGGCCGGTTCAAATACGCCACCGGGTAGCCGTGCAGGGAGTGCGCAAAGGAGCTCAACTCCCACGCCCCCAGGTGCGCGGTCAGGTAGAGCACGCCCTTGCGGCGCGCTGCGGCCCGCTGGTAGTTCTCCAAGCCGTCATAGATGATGACCTCTTCGATGCTGCGCGCGGTGTGGCGAGGAAAACGTGCGAACTCAGCCAGCAGCCACCCCCACTGCCGGAAAGCCTCTTGCAGGATGCGCTGCCGCCGCGCCACGGTGAGCTCCGGAAACGCCAGGCGGAGATTGACCGCTGCCACCCGGCGCCAGCGCCGATGCAGCCAGTAGAGCAGCCGGCCCAAAGCGGCCCCGGCCCCCCGCGCCCAGCCCCGCGGCAGCCAGCGCAGCACGGCGAACAACACCACGACGACGGCGTACTCTAGGCGATGGCGCCCGGGGCGCTGTTTCCGGCTAGCCGACATCGGCGGGCCCACCAACCACTCTATTGTTCGGCCAGCCTGCGACCCCTTCTCCCCGGCGTCTTGCCACTATCCTGGCGGGCCGAGGGGCTTGCGGGCGATGGCCACCCAATCCTGGCGATGGAGGAAGGCGAAACGTTGGGGTGCATAAGCGCATACGACGCGTTCCACGTGGAGGTGGTGGTGGCGCAGCAAGCGCACCAACGACTCGCGCGAGAAGAAAAATGGATGGGCAGGCTCGCGGAACCACGGCAGGGTGCGTTCCAGAGCCGTGCGCACCGCCGCAAACAGACGCGGATGGGTGTAGACGCCTACCATGATGGTGCCGCCAGAGCGTGCCACCCGGACTAGCTCGCCCACGAATTGTGCCGGCGAGAAGACATGATCAATGACATTGAAGGAAAAGACGCCATCGAACGTCGCATCCCGAAACGGCAGGTGTTCCCCGGTGCTGGCGACAAAGTGGTCTGGAATCGAATCGGGGCACAGCGAGCGATAGACAGTGGCTAGCGGATCAGCAAAGACGCGGCGAACACCGCTCAGCACCCGGGTGGCGCAGGTGGGTCCACTGCCGACCTCCAAAATCACCTCTCCCCATGGGCCTTGCCCTTCCATCGCGCGGAGCAGCCCCGCGTAGCGTTGGCTCACGCGCTCCGACTGTGGAGGCAAGGCATTGGGTTGCGTCCAGAAGCGGGCCTCATGCTCTTGCGCCTGGCGCCACCGCCGCCGGTCCACTGCCCGCAGCGACCACGGAATCATCGGTCTTGGCTCTGCTCTTCTTGTATTCTCGCCTCCCCGCCGCCGGGCTCCGCAGATTTGTCCCCCCTGCATGGGGGCGGAACGAAACCCATCGGGCTACGGGCCCGCGGAAGCCAAAGGTAGCTGGCGGAGGAAGAAGCGAACCACCAAATTCTCATAGAGACGCCGCTCCTCTTCGACCAGCGAGGCCATGTGGGTGCGCGAGCGCACCTCGACTTCCTTCACTCCGGGCGCCTGCTCGTAGAGCTCTTGGGTGAGCGCTGCCAGCCGGGGGGTGTCCTTGCCCACGATGAACAGCTTGGGCACGCTCTCCAGGGCGTTGAGGCTCTCCGCCGCCTCCTTCTGATCGTCCCAGAAAACCGACAGGGCGCGGAACTCCCACCGGGCGACGCGGCTGAGCCAGGGAATCCCCCCGCGACCGACCCGGTTCAGCTCCAGGCGCAGAAGCGCCTCCGGGCGTGGATAGACGGAATCGACCGCCACCGCTTTGACCGCCGGAAATTGCGCGGCGGCAGTGAGCGCCGCGTAGCCCCCCAGGGAGTAGCCCCACACGCCGATGCGGCTGGCGTCAATGTCCGAGCGGGTGGAGAGCATCTCCAGAGCCGCCAGCAACTCTTGGGTCTCACGGTAGCCCAGGGTGGTGAGCCTCCTGGGACTTTCCCCGTGGCCGGCGAAGTTGAAGGCGAATACATTGTAGCGGTTCTGCTGCAGGGAGGTGGCCAAGGTCAAGATTTCCACGCGGCTCGACTTGTACCCGTGGCAGATGACCACCACCGGCGCTTGGCGCAACCCGGGAAAAAACCAGCCGGTGTGCGTCTCCCCGCTCAGCGGGAACTCAAGGGGCCGGACGTTCCCCATGAAAGCCGCGGGCCGCATGCTCTCTCCCGGCTGCATCGGCATCAGCACCTGAGAGAGAAGGAACCCGCCCACCACCAGCAGAGAAAGAGAAGAAAAGACCAGAGCGGCGAGGAGGGCGGCGATGATTTTTGCCAGGCGCGTGGTGGGATAGTGCAACTCACGGAAAAGGGGAGCGATCGCCCCCAACAGCCGGCGCTGCTCGCGGGGTGCGTATCGAGGTGGTACCACGGCCGGTTCGAACTCCTAGCGAACCCGACCGCATCTTATCACAGCCGGAGGCGATGAGGGTGCGATTCGGCCCGCAGGCATGCCCACCCAACGCCAGAAAGCCCGCCTTCAATCTTTCTTTTTGCCAGCCGCCGCTCGCCGCGCGCGCGGCTGCCACACCACCGGGCTGCCCGGGGCAAACCTTGGTGCTATAATCGCGGCTGGGTTTTCGTGATGGCTGTAGCCCCGCAGCTTTCCGCTTTCGAGATCCTTGACCTCCGTCTGCTGCGTCCCCAATCGCTGGCACCGCTCTTCGAAGAGGAGCTGCGCCTGTGGCGCGAGCAACTCCACTGGGACTTCCACCCCTCGGTGGAGATGATCCGCAAGCACTTGACCGCGCGCAGCCTGCCGGGCTACGCGGCGCTGAGCCAGGGCCAGGTGGCGGGGTACTGCTTCTTCGTCTACGAGGAGGAGAAAGGGCTGCTCGGCGACCTCTACGTGCTCGAAGCGCACCGCCGCGCGCGCCCCTACGGACCCAGCGCCGGCATCGCCACCTTGCTCCTCGAACATGCCCTGGAAACGCTTATGCAATCGCCCACGGTGCGGCGGATCGAGGCGCAGTTGGTGCCCTTCGGCATCGAGCCGCTAGCCCCCATCTTTCGGGCGCACAACTTCCGCGTCTTCCCCCGGCTGTTTATGTACAAGCAGCTCAAACCCGGCGCCGTCCCGCCGGCGCTGCCAGCCGAACAAAAAGGGGAGAGAGGCGCCGGCAGCGCCAGCGTCGAGCTGCGCCTCTGGACCGACAGCTACCTCGAGGCGATGGGCGACCTGATCGTGGCGGCCTACCGCGGCCATGTCGACAGCGCGATCAACGACCACTATCGCACTCGCGCCGGCGCACTCCGCTTCCTGAAAAACCTCGTTGTCTTTCCCGGCTGCGGCGTCTTTCAGCCCGACTGTTCCTTGGTGGCGGTGGAAGCCGTCCCCGGCGACCCTCGTCCGGTCGATGGGAACCTGGTGGGTGCGCTGCTGACTTCGCAAGTGGCCCCCCGCATCGGCCACATCACCCAGATTTGCCTGCGGCGTGAATGGCAAGGCCGGGGTTTGGGGCGACGCCTGATGCACGCCGCGCTTGAGCACCTGACAACCAAAGGCTACCGCGGCGTTTCACTCACCGTAACCGCGGAAAACCAACCGGCGGTCCAGCTCTACCGCCAGTTTGGCTTTGACGTCCTCAAGGAATTCGCCGCCTTCGCCCGCACCCTGCGCCCCGAGTGAAGCGCTTCTCGCTATCGGCACAGCGCCTCCAACCCCCGCTCAAACCGAGCGGACGGTAACGGACGAGCTCCGCCATTTTTTCCCGTAGCTTCCAGCAGAGTCGAAGCGGAGCGCAGCCGCGGGGCCCCCGCCCCCCGGGCCAGCCCCACCCGCAGCCCAGCGTTGCCCTGCGGGACCGCCCGCAGCCACGTCCCTGCAGGTTCCTGCTAGAGGTGTTCGAGTTCGTCCTCGCCGAGGCCGAAGTAGTGGCCCAGCTCGTGCAGCACGGTCAGCCGCACCTGCTCGCGGATTTCCTCCTCGGAGGCGCAAATGGCTTCGATGTTCTTCTGGTAGAGAATCACCTGGTCGGGCGGTCCCGGGGCGAAGACGCTCTTGCGCGTACGCGGCACCCCATAAAACTCCCCCAGGAGCAGGCGGTTCGCGGGCAGGGGTGGAGGGCGGCCAGCCCGACGGCGGCCGGGATCGTCC
>JBHHYS010000100.1:0-9039 GCA_046757645.1 Terriglobia bacterium
CAGCTTGCCGGGCTGCGCTGAGGCGGTGCCGGCTACGCTTTTGGTCATGCGGGGGCGGGGAGGGAGAATGGCATGGAGACGACGGAGGTGGTCGATCACGTCGTGCAGGACCATCGCATCATCCACGCCCGCCTGGCCGAGTGGGAAGCGGCGCTGAGGCAATTGACCGCCAGCACCTTTTCCGAGTCGCAGCGCGGCCTGCAGCGGGTGTGGCGGCTGGTTCCCTTCTTCGAAAAAGAAGTGTCCCGACACTTTCGGGACGAAGAGACCCGCCTGTTCCCCGCCGTCACCACCCAGAATCCCGACAGCCAGAAGGCGCTGGCTCGCTTTGCGGGCGAGCACAACGAATTCTCCCGGCAATGGCGGGCCTTCAAGCGCGAGTTGCTCTACTGCGACGCGGAGGGGGAAACCCGGCGGGTGTGCGAGCTAGGCACCGGGTTGATCTGCTTGCTGCGGCGGCACATGCGGGACGAAGAGCAGGAGCTGCTGCCCCTGGTGGGAAAGAGCTGAGCGTCGCGACCGCAGCCCGTCCGGGCGAAGGAATCTTCCTCCCCGGCCGCCTCCCGCGGGCCGGGAGCTTGGCGGTTTCGCCCCGTCCGGGCTCGAAGCCTCAGAAAAGATGGCGGAGCCAGTGGCCGACCATATAGGCCACCCCGGCGGCCAGCGAACCCACCAGCAGCATCTCCAGTCCACTGACGAACCAGCGGGCCCGTGTCACCAGGGTGCGCAGGCTGCCCACCACGAAGAGGGCCAGCCCGGTGGCGATGCAGGAACTCAAGAAGAGATGCTCGCTCGCCCGCAGCACAAAGGGCAGCAAGGGAACCGCGCCGGCGGTGATGAAGGCCACAAAAATCGCCGCCGCATGGCCCACGGCGTGGGCCTGCCCTTCGCGGGCGACTCCCTGGTTGTGCTGGAGCTGTTGCTCGGAGCGCGCCCCCAGATAGCTCCCCGCACCCATGGCAAAGCCGTCGGCCAGCAGGTTGGCGAGGCCGAGGATGATGGCCACCCGGGTGCTGAGTGCGGCGCCGGTCACCCCGCTCACCACCGCGAAGGTGGTGACGATGCCATCGTTGGCGCCGAACACCAGGTCGCCGATGTGGTGCGCCCAGGAAGGCCAGAAACCGAGGTAGGCAGGACCGAGTTCGCGCTTCACCATCGCCGTCAGGGGGTCGGATGGCGCTTGCCCCGCCGTCCGCGCCGCCTCTTCTTGCGTCCTGGGGGATCCGGGGCTTGGCCTCGAAGGTGCCGTAGGAACTGCGCCCGGGCCCAGCACAGGTGGCACTGCTTGCCGCCGTGCCGGGAAGTCCACAGCTGCTCAGTGCTGTCCAGCTTGCGCCCGCACGCCGGGCATCTCATCCGTATTCTTTGCGGTGGTTGCCGGCGTTCGTTTACACCCCAACCCGATGGCCGGCAGCCTCCCAGGCGTGCCGGGGGGAGGCCGGTGCGGGCAAGTGCAAAAACAAGCAGCCCCGGAATGTCACTCCCCGCACCGGCATGACTGCCGCGGTCATGCCTCTCCCCCCGGTACACCCAACCCGGATTGTCGCTGACTTAATCATGCCAGGACGTCGGCCGCCAGCTTCTCCATCAGGGCGTGGAGCCGCTGGTGGGTGCCGGCGCCCATCTTCTCTTCTTCAGCCGATTCAAAAGCGGCGGCCAGTTTGCTCTGCTCGGTGTCGGTGAGCAGCTTCTCCGCCATCACGAAGAGCACGTTGTTTTCCTTATCGATGTGCTCGCGCAGCAGCCCCGCATAGCCGTGCGCGGCGTCCGCCCAGCGGCGGCCGGCGGTGCCCGCCCCGTGGCCGTAGGCCTCGGCCGCCTCCGCCATTTGCCGGACCAGCGCCCGGCCTTTCTCGTGCTCGGCCAGCATCACCCCGATGGGCCCGCCGGCGCGCGCCAGGCCCTTCTTTTCCAGCAGCGGAAACAGCAGGTCCTCCTCTTTGCCGTGGTGGCAGCGGTCGGCAAACAGGCGGAAAAACTCCCGCAAGCCGGTGAGCGTCTCCGGCGGGACCCGCTCGCCGCCCTGGAGGCGGCGCGCCACCTCTTCAGCGACGTCCAGCATCCGCAGGATAGCGTCGTGCTCCGTGCGGAGCACCGTTGTGGCCGTGGTCATACGCTCCTCCCTCCTCTTTCTTCCCCTGCGCAGCAAAACCTGCCGGGAGCCAGCGCCAATCCCTCAAGCCGCCTGGCGCCGATGCCCGCGCACGGCGTTGTCCAGTACGCGGGTGATTTCCTCCAAGGGAGTGTGGCGGGTGAAATAATCAAACGCGCCCCGCTCCATGGCGGCCAGATAGAAGTGCATGTCCTTGTGAGCAGAAATCATCACCACCACGGTTTTTTGTTTGACCCCGTCCAACCAGCCCAGAGTGCGCTCGGCCGCCTGCTTTTCGCTGGGCAATTCCAGCAGTACGGTGTCGGGGGTGCGCTCCTCGAGGAAGCGGCGGGCGAGTCCCCCCTCCGGGGCGTAATCGAGGCGGTACTTCCCGCTGGCTTCCAAGTAGTCGAACACCCGCCGGAAAGCTGTTCGCGAGGCCACCACCAGGATATGCGGCAGGCGCTTCCGCATAGTTGGGTGCTCCTTACCGGCAAGCAGCCCGGGGCAGTGCGAGAGGATTTCTGGCTTCGGGCTGCTGTGCACGCTTCGCCGCTCTTCGGGAAAGCACGCCGCGTGCCGCAGAGCCCGGCAAGGACTAACGCCCGTAACTGGCTGTGCAGAAAGTTGTTAGGCGAAAGAGCCGGCCCCGGGGGGCGGCGGAATGGGTGGGTTCAGCGGCGCGGCGGTGGGCCTTTTAGCCCAGGCGACCCGCACCCGGGTTGGCCAGCAGAGTGTTTACCTTGTCCACCAGCACCTGCGGGTCGTAGATGGGTTTCTGCAAATAACCGTCGGCCCCCGAGGCCGCCAGAAAGCGTTCGCGGTCGCCCTCCATGGCGTGCGCGGTGATCAGCAGGATGGGAAGAGTCCGGGTCTGCGGGTCGTCCTTGAGCAGCCGGGAGAGTTCGAGCCCATCAATCGCCAGGCCCTGGAAGGTGAAATTGGCCAACGAAACATCGAGCAGGACCAGATCCACTTTCCCGGCGCGGGCCGGGGCCAGGACGTCCTCGGCGGAGCGCCCCTGCACGCAGTGGAACCGGCCGCGGCGTTCGAGCGCCAGGGTGTAGAACTTCGCCACGCTCTGGTTGTCTTCGACGATCATAACCGTGGGCATGGCGGTCAGCTGGGGCGGGTGGGGCTGTGAAGGAGCTGCTGCACGGCGGCGAGCAAGTGAGCCGCATCGAGCGGTTTGCGCAGCACCGGCGGCAATGGATTCAGGTCGCGCTGGCGCAACCGGGCGGTGGCGCGGGCGGTCTCGTGCCCGGTGACCAGGACGGCCGGGAGGGCGAAGCGTCGGTGGAAGGTGGCAATCAGATCGATGCCGTCGCCGTACGCCAGGCTGGGACTCACCGGCAAGGCCCAGTCCACCACCGCCACCGCCGGGTGGAAGCGCTCGGCGGCGTCCAGGGCGTCGGCAAAGCTGGCGGCGGTGATCACGGCGAAGCCTTCCCGGGCCAGCAACTCTTTCACGTACTTGCGGAATCCGGGATCGTTGTCCACCACCAGAATCCGCGCCCCCTCCCGGGACCCGGCGATGAGCAGGGTTTCGTAGTCAGCGCGGTGGGGGTGCTCCTCCACAGAAATGTCGCAGGGGACAGTGAATCGCACCGTGGTTCCCAGGCCTTTGCCCGGGCTGTCCAGCTCGATTCGCCCCCCCATCATCTCCACCAACCGCCGGCTGATGGCCAGCCCCAGGCCGCTACCCCCGTGGCGCCGGGTGAAGCTGGTGTCGACCTGTTTGAATTTTTCGAACAGCCCCGCCTGCTTTTCCGGGGGAATCCCGATGCCGGTGTCCTGGACTTCGATGAACACGTGGCCGGGGACGCGCTCGGTGTCCGCCCGCAGCGTCACCCAGCCCTGGTCGGTGAACTTCACCCCGTTGCCCAGCAGGTTGATCAAGACCTGGCGGAGGCGACTTTCATCGGCGCGCACCGCGGGCAGCTCGCTGCTGGCGGTTTCGTCCACCACCAGCAGCCCTTTCTCGTCGGCTTGCACTTTCACCACCGCCAGCACTTGGTCGAACAGAGGCCGCAGCTCCACCCGCTCGGGGGTGAGCCGCAGCTTGCCGGCTTCGATCTTGGCAATGTCCAAAATGTCGTTGACGATCCCCAACAGGTGCTGGGCGCTCTCGAAGACGTCGCCCAGCAATTCGCGCTCCTCGTCCCGGCTCTGGCAGAGCCCGTCTAGGATCAGCTTGCTGAACCCCAAAATGGAGTTCAGCGGGGTGCGCAACTCGTGCGAGGTGTGGGCCAGGAACTCGTCTTTTACCCGGCTGAGCTCGGCCAGCTCCAGGTTGGCGGCTTCCAGGCGGGCATTGAGCTCGCGTAACTCCCGCACGCTGGCCTCGAAATAGGACTCGCACATCAGGTTCAGGTCGAGGTCGAGGATCTTGTTCAGGGCGCGCTTGGTGGCGATGGCGCCCCTGGGGTCGACCAGCTCGCGGTCCACCGCCTCCAGCAGGAAGGTGCGCACCACGTTCATCGCCCCGATGACATATTTCTGCGGCACAGCCGCCTGCACGTGCCGCCGGCCAATCTCCATGCGCTCGGCGGCGTAGGCTTCATCGTAGCGCCCCCCAAAGAGCCCCCGGGCCCACGCTTGCAGGGTGCCCTTCAGGCGGGTCAACTGCGCCGGCCCGGAGAAGATCCGGGCGGCATTCGGGTGCTCCAAAATCTTCTCATAGAAAAGCTCGGCCAGGGTGGGCAGGTGCGGTTCCAGCGCCGGCCCGGCCGCCACCAGCAAGCGAACATCGGCTTCGCTCAAGCCGATGTAGTGCTTTACTTCCTCCAAAAAAGTATCAATAGGTGCTTGCCGCCGCTCTGCCGGGCGCGTCATAATTGTCTCTCCTATCAATGATAACATTGACCCTGTGCCGAGCAGCAACCAGATTGTGCCCACCATGAGCTGGGCGGCCGAGTTGTGCCGGGCGTTCCGCGAGTTGCACGCCGGCGGGCGCCCGCGGGTGGGTTTTGCCGGCCGGGATGACACGGTGGGGGATGTAGGGCGGGCGTTCAACGCCCTGGCGGCGGAGCTCGAGCAAGTCGGCGCCAACGGCTTGACCCGCGCCCACGCCCATCGCCTCCGCAACCGCCTGGCAGGCATCCTGGCGGCGCTGCATCTGCTCGCCGAAAGCGGTGCGCTGACGGCCGACCAACAGGCGGGCCTGCAAGAGATCATCCAGGAGGCGCGGACGCTCGAGACCGCCGCCCTCCGCCCCCGGGGACGGTAAGCAAGGGAAAGCCATGGCCAAGCCGAAAATCCTGGTGGTGGATGATGAAAAGCTGGTGCGATCCTCCCTGCACCAGTACTTCAAGAACCAGGGTTATCCGGTGGTGGTCGCCGAAGATGCCGCCCAGGCGGCCGAAAAGATGGCCATGGAGCAGCCGCAGGTGGTGCTGCTGGACGTTCGCCTCCCCGACCGCAGCGGTATGCAGCTTCTCCAGGAGTGGAAGCAGGCCGGGGTGCCCGGCGCGGTGGTGATGATGACCGCCGACCCCAAACTCGATGATGTCAAGGCAGCCATCAAGCTGGGTGCTTACGATTTTGTCTCCAAGCCGCTCGACTTCGATGAACTCAGCGTCACCGTGGCCAACGCCCTGGAGACCAGCGAGCTCCGCCAGGAAGTCCGCAGCCTGCGCGACGAAGTCCGCAAGCGCATGGGCTACCGCCAAGTGGTGGGCTCCTCCCAGGCCCTGCGTGACCTGATGGACTTTGTCTTCAAGGTGGCGCACAGCGAAGCCCGCACCATCTTGGTCACCGGCGAAAGCGGTACCGGCAAGGACTTGATCGCCAAAGTCATTCACTACGAGTCCCCCCGGGCCGACAAGGCCTTCGTGGCCATCAACTGCTCGGCCATCCCCGAAAACTTGATGGAGGCCGAGCTCTTCGGGCATGAAAAAGGGGCCTTCACCGACGCCAAGGCGATGAAGCGCGGCCTGTTCGAAGTGGCCGACCAGGGCACCTTGCTGCTCGACGAAATCAGCGAACTCACCCCCTTCCTGCAAGCCAAGCTGCTGCGTGTCCTGGAAGACCAAACCTTTCGCCGGGTGGGCGGGCTGCAAGACCTGCAGGTGGACGTGCGAGTGATCGCCGCCTCCAACCGCGACCTGGAAAGCGGGGTGGCCGAGAAACGCTTCCGTGAAGACCTTTTCTATCGGCTCTCGGTGATCACCCTGCACCTGCCCCCGCTCCGGGAGCGCAAAGAGGACATCCTGCCCCTGGCGGAGTTCTTCATCCGCCACTACCGGGAGAAGTTTCGCAAGCCCATGGAGGGAATGACGGAGGAGCTCGGCCGGGTGTTGGTCAACTACGACTGGCCGGGCAACGTGCGCGAGCTCAAGAACGCCATCGAACGCGCGATGATCCTGGAAGAAGACAAGCTGCTCACCCCGGCCTACCTGCCCATTCGGGTGACCTCGCCCCAGAGCAGCCCCTTGAGCGCTTCCGGCGCGGACGCCGGCGGCGCCTGGCGAACCACCCCGGACGGCCGGCGCGTGCCGGTGTGGGAGATTCCCCCCGGGGGCACCCGGCTGGAGGAGGTGGAGCGGATGCTGGTGGAGCAGGCGCTCAAAGAAGCCCATGGCAATCAGAGCCAAGCGGCGCGGCTGCTCGACATCAGCCGCGACGCCCTGCGCTACAAGATGAAGAAGTTCCAATTGGAAGATATCAAGTAGCCCGCGGGGCCCGCCGATTGCCCATGAAGTTGAGTGTTCATGGCTGCCGCGGAAACTCGGCAAAATGGAGGAAGAGAATGAGACGCTGGCTGGTCCCGGGACTGATCCTGTTGGTGGCGGTGGCGATTCCCGCGATGCTGGTGGGAAAGGGCGACGCCGCGGCGGGCAAGACGGTTTTCGCCAAGAAGTGCGCTCGCTGCCACGGCAAGATGGGCGAAGGCAAGCCCGCCATCGCCCGTATGTTTAAGGTGGAGTTGCGCCACCTGGGCGCGAACGAAGTGCAGGCCAAGAGCGAGGCGGAACTGCGCCAGGACATCACCCAGGGCACCGGGAAGATGAAGCCGGTGAAAGGGCTGAATGACGCCGACTTGGCGAACCTCATCGCCCACCTGCGCACCCTGAAGAAAAAGTAGGTCGGGGGCAGCCGTGAAGCGGCATCGGAGCCTGCACCCCCTCAGCGAGCATCACCACCACGCGCTCGTCGGGGCTCTCGAGGTCCGCCGCGCCGCGCAGGCCCCCGTGGCGGAGCGCGCCGCGGCCTTGCGGCGCGCCGGGCAAAAGCTCCTCCGTTTGTGGACGCAGGCGGGGCGGAAGCATTTTCGTGAAGAGGAGGAAGTGCTTCTGCCCGCCTACGCCCGCCACCTCGCTCTCGACGACGATCCCGCGGTGATGCGCATGCTGGCGGATCACGCCTCCATCCGCGCCCGGGTCGAGCAACTGGAAGCGGCGCTGGCGGCCCACCGCCCGGCCGAGGCCGAGGCCGTCGCTCTGGGGCGGCTGCTGCACGACCACGTGCGGCTGGAAGAGGATGTGATTTTTCCCCGTATCGAGGCGGCGTTAAGTGAAGTGGAACTCGGGGCAGTGGGCCGGCGCTTGACTCGATTACACCGGAGGAAGAAAGGCTAGTCGGAGCGCCGGCGGGCCCGCTCGGCTGCCAGCTCCTTCTCCAGGCGCCCGACGGTCTGCTCCATCCATGCCAGGATGGCCTGCTCGCGTGCGCATCGGTCGGCCTGGTGGGTGAGCGATTCCACGGTGCGGCCGGCGGCGTCCAGCGGGATGTGGAAGCAGGGCGTCGCCTGCTCACGGGATTGCGGCGGGACAAACTCCAGCAATACGCAGCGGCCGCAGGGCTCGGCGGGGGTGCTCTTGCCCGCGTTCAGGCAGAGCACAGTGTCGCGGAAGGTGCCAAAGCCGCGCCGGCGGATGTTTTCAATCTCCAGCCGCAGCAGCCCGATCACTTGCCGCTTGTCCCAGGGCATCGCAGGGCTCTCTCGATAAACACTCATCCCCCACCCCGGATGCATCTATGCTGCCACCTGCGGCCCAGGGAATCCCCGGGGCAACAACACCCGCCTTTTCACCCACTTCCGGCGGGACCGGGAATATTTACCCTTTCAGCCCGGCCGCCATCCTAGAAGCCGCTTCTGCGGGAAATCCCGCTAGGGCGAGCCTCTTGCCGCACTCCGCAGCGCAGGCCTACACACAGCCGCATCGGCTAACCCTTTGCGGTCTGAGCCACTTGCGCATTGCCGCCGCGTGGTACTTCAGATGCCTGAATTCGGGTGGAGTTGAAAACTAAGGAGGTGTGTGCCGTGGGACAACTAGCTCGCTGGCTGTTCTTCGGGCTGATTCTGCTGGGGGTCGCTGCCCCTTCCTTGCTGCGCGCCAGCGGGCCCGAGGCCGCAGCCGGCAAGACAATTTTCGCCAAGAAGTGCGCTCGCTGCCACGGCAAGGCGGGCGAAGGCAAGGCGGCCATCGCCCGTATGTTCAAGGTGGAGATGCGCCACCTGGGTGCGAAGCAGGTGCAGGCCAAGAGCGACGCGGAACTGCGCCAGGACATCACCCAGGGCACCGGGAAGATGAAGCCGGTGAAGGGGCTGAGCGAGGCCGACCAAGCCAACCTCGTCGCCTACATCCGCACCCTGAAACAGAAGTAGCCGCCTCTCGGCCCGAGAGCGGCACCCGGGGCAGCCGCGCTTGCACGGGCAGAGAGAAAAACAGGACCCGGCAAGAGAGCTGACCCGGCTGCTCTCCTCTTAAGAGTTCCTTTCCGGCTTCTCGCCGCCCTCTTGGGGCAACTCTGCTGCCGGCGCCGGGGGCGAATGGAGCTGGGCCCTTTCCCGCACGCGGCTCAGTGGCGGCCGCCCGCTCCACCAGCTGCCGTCCATTGGATAGACGGCCGGGTCGAAGATTACCCAATAGAAGTGCCAGACCAGAATGGCCAGGCTGGCCAGGATAGCTTCGTAGAAGTGAATGGCGGTGGCGGCATCGCTC
>JBHHYS010000101.1:0-8715 GCA_046757645.1 Terriglobia bacterium
TTATGTTGGTCATGCCCTCAATACCTCCACAGGAGTTAGCTGCCAAAAAGCGGGGCGGAGCCGGGGGCGGGGGTGCGACCGAGGTGTTTGTAGGCGAGTTGGGTGGCCAGGCGGCCACGGGGGGTGCGGTTGAGAAAGCCGATTTGCAGCAGGAAGGGCTCGTAGACCTCTTCGATGGCGTCGGGCTCTTCGCTGACCGAGGCGGCGATGGTGTTGAGGCCCACGGGGCCGCCACCGTACTTGTCAATGATGGTGAGGAGCAGCTTGCGGTCCATCTCGTCCAGTCCGTATTCGTCCACGTCGAGCATGGCCAGGGCGTCGTTCGCCACTCCGGGGTTGATCTTGCCCTGGGCGCGCACCTGGGCGAAGTCGCGGACGCGCCGCAGCAAGCGGTTGGCCACTCGGGGGGTGCCGCGGGAGCGCCGGGCAATCTCCACCGCGCCGCCGGAGTCAATCTCGATGCCCAGCAGGCAGGCGGAGCGGGTGACGATGGTCTGCAAGTCTTCGGGCGGGTAGAAGTCCAGCCGGTGGACGATGCCGAAGCGGGAGAGCAGCGGCTTGGTGACCAAGCCGGTGCGGGTGGTCGCCCCGGCCAGGGTGAAGCGCTCCAGGCGATAGACGTGGGTGCGCGCCCCGGGGCCTTTGCCCACGATCATATCAATCTTGTAGTCCTCCAGCGCCGGATAGAGGATTTCTTCCACGGCGGGGAGCAGGCGATGCAACTCGTCAATGAAAAGCACCTGGCGGGGCTCGAGCATGGAGAGGACGGTGGAGAGGTCGAGGGGCCGCTCCAGGACCGGCCCGGCGGTGGTTTCCAGGCGCACCCCGAGTTCGTTCGCCAGGATGCCGGCCAAGGTGGTTTTGCCCAGGCCGGGGGGCCCGCTCAAGAGCACGTGATCGAGGGCGTCGCCGCGGGAGCGAGCGGCTTCGATGGCGATGGCCAGGTTTTCTTTGACTTTGGTCTGGCCGACGAAGTCCTTGAGCAGCCGCGGCCGGACGCTGAGCTCAAACTGGCGGTCTTCGTCGAGGGCGGCGCCGGTGAGCAGTCCGCCGCTTTCCAGGCTGGGGGACGGCTTGACGCCCGGAGTGCCGGCCGGCATTCGGGTCAGCGCTTCTTTTCTCTTAACCACTGCAGCGCCCCTTTCATCAGGGCTTCAAAGCTGTGAAGCGGGTCCCTCGACTTCGCTCGGGACGAGCTCGGGGCAAGACCCTCGCTCGATTGTAGCACCTCGCGCACTGCGCGGGCGGCAAGTTTTGGCTCGCAGCCCATGTTCTCCAGGGCCGAGATGGCTTCCTCGGCGGCGTCGCTCAACGGCGGGCCGGCCGGCTCGGCACCGGTTGCCGGGGCGAATCGCCCCCGGAGCTCCTGCACGATGCGCTCCGCGGTTTTGCGTCCAATGCCGGGCACCACCAGCGCCAGGGGGTTGTTGCGCCGGACGGCGCTGGCGAGCTCCTGCGGGGTGAGCCCCGCCAAGGCTATCAGCGCCATCTTCGGGCCCACGGTTTTTACGGTGAGCAGTTGCAAGAAGGCGTCGCGCTCGGGCGGAGTCTTGAAGCCGTAGAGGGTGATGGCGTCTTCGCGCACGTGGGTGTGCACCGTCAGGGTCAGCGGCTGCCCTTCCGGGGGGAGTTGCGAGCTGGAGTAGGGCACGCGCAGCTCGTAGCCCACCCCGGCGACGTCGAGAACAATGTGGTAAGGTTTTTTTGAGAGGAGCGTCCCGCGCAGGTATCCGATCATCCGTAGCGCATTATGCGCGAGCCATCCAAGAGTGTCAACGTAGCCAGCCGAGCAGGGAAGATCAGCGGAAGCTTCGAAGTTGGCTCAGAACTTGAACACCAGGCCGACCGAGGGTGCGAGGTTATGGGTCACGCGCCCCCGGCCTGAAAAGCGGGGGCGCTTGCTGACGAAGTCGCGGAATTCGGCGCGCAGGTAGAAGCGTCGATGCAAGCGGATATCGACTCCCCCGCCGAAGTTCCCGGCGAACTTGGTATCGATGTCGAAAACGCTAGCGAACACCACGAACCCCAATCCCCCGGTGGCAAACGGTTGGATTCGTCCCCGCCGGGAGAAATACCGGACGTAATTGAAGGCTCCCTGGTGGACGCGCATGGGGGCGGAGAAAAAGAACGGCACCGGAAAAAGCGAGCTGCTTGCGCTGACCTGCAGGCGATTGGGGCTGTAGGAGTAGCTGGCCTCCAGAGCATTCTTCTGGGTTAGATAGTAACGGAATCCGGTGAACAGACGCCCGGTGGTTCCGAAGGAACGCTTGGTGCGGAACGTCACGGCTGCGGGAACCGGCGGGCGCAGAGAGAGGGTCCGGGTTTCGGACGCGCTGCTGAAAAACGATGCCCCGCCTTGGGCAAAAACTTCGAAGCGGAACGAATCTTCTTGGGCGCTGGCCGAGCTGGCAGGCAAGAAGAGCAACAGGCAGGCGATGAATGAGCCTGTTAGCAGTTTCGAGTGCGGCGGCATTCTACTTGTGGGTGAGCGTGCTTTTCGAGAGTAGCGTGTCGGGCGGTTGCCCGATCATCCGCGCCGCATTATGCGCGACGCACGCCGCCAGTGTCAAACACCAGGGCGCGGGGTTGATTCTCCTGTCGGAGTGCCGTAGAATTTGCGCAACTTTTCTCCCCCGCATTGACGGGAACGGGAGGTTGCGATGCCCGCCGCTGATTTTCCTGTCCATCCCGATCAGATTCCTCGCCTAGGTTCGGGCGTCGGCGTGCGTCTCCGCGAAGACACCATCTACACCGACCATGAGGGCAAGGAGAAGAAAGGCATCCGCAAACGGACAGAGAAGGTTCTCGCCAAGCTGCAAGAACCGCTGCGCAAAGTGCTGGAGCCGCACGAAGCCATCCTCTACGTTTCCGGCCCGCACTGGCGCGCCAGCGCGTTCGAGCAGCTCGTGTTCACCAACCGCCGCCTCTTGTTCTTCCTAGTCAAGCGCGACGGCAGTTGGACCAGGAGCCTCCGCAGCGTTCGCTGGGGTGACTTGGCGGAGGCCAAGGTCAAATGGCTCGGCCCTACGCTGCGGCTCAAATATCTCAACGGGAAGAAGGAACCTTACGAGGGCCTGCGCCAGGACGACGCCAAGAAAATCAAAGTCCTGCTCGCGGTCCTGCTGCCAGCCAGCGCCGGTGAAGCCACTCCGGCCCAGGCGGTGGCCTCGCATTGTCCCGACTGCCTGGCGGCGCTCACCCCCGAGGTCTATCAGTGCAGCCAGTGCGGCCTCGCTATCAGCGTTCCCGGCAGTGCGTGGAGCCCCAAGGCAATCTCATTCATAAGCTTTTTCTTCACCTTCTTGCCCGCCGGGATCATGCACGCGATCAATTATGAACGCCTCGGATATCCAGAAAAGAAGAAGCTGCGCCTTATTCTGGTTATTGTTGGTTTCATAGTCTTTACAGCTGCGATTTTTCTAACTCCGGATAATCGATCCACCAGGCAAATTTTCGCCGCAATCAATTTAGGCATTTCAGCGTTTTTCTACCAAGACCAGAAGGCGATATTCCAGCAACACCTATCTAGGGGTGGGAAAAAAGCACCGATTCGCGTTCCTCTGGCCTTGTCATTTCTTTGGGTGGTGATTTTCCTCGGAGGACTGGTCGGTTGGGCCTATCTTGAAGTAGCCCGTGATGAGGAAAAATTCAACCAGGCTGTTGAACTCTTGAATTCTGGTGAGTATGAAACAGCGGGGCCTATATTTAAGGAATACAAGGAGAAATATCCAGAGGAGCTTGCCGCTTATTGGAATCTTGCCGTGATCTATCTGAATACCGACCGCCCAGAGTTCGCGAACCGAGAAATCGAGCAACTACTCCAAAAGAACCCAAACAATGAAGAGGCCAAAGAATTCCTGACCCAAATCAACGCATTGCTCACCGTGGAGAATCTTCTAGCCTCCCCACCTCCCGATTCCGAGAAATAAGGTTCCTCCCTCTCTCTTCCCCCGAGAACAAGGGGGCCATTCAGGCGGGGGAGCCACAGGGGCCGCCGGGTCGAACTAGGCCTTTTCCAGCTCGACGGTGTCGATGACGCCGACGACCGCCATATCGATGGGGGAGTTGGGGCGGTCGACCGCGGTCATAGCGGAGAAGCCCTCGGTGACGACGAGCACGCGCTCGCCTACGCCGGCGTCCACGGCGTCGAGGGCCAGGATGGGCTGGCCGCGGTCGGAGCCGTCGAGGTTGAGCGGCTGGACGTAGAGAATCTTGCGGCCTTCGTGGGAAGGCTGCTTCTGCGTGGCCCAGACTTGGCCGATGACGCGGCCAATTAGCATGATGTCACTCCCTTGTCTGCACGCGCCGGAGCTCCTGCATGAATGCCTTCCGATCTTTTCCAGCTTGCTCAATCCGACGAGCTTTTTCAGTAAGGTAACGCTGGCCGCGGATGGGGCTGTTCTGGAGCGAGTCGGCCCAAGCGCGCAGTTGGCGACAAATTTTTTCTGCGGCTGATTTCAAATCTGAGATTTCAGATTTCAGATTCGCGAATTCGGGCAGGCGTTCGAGAAGGCAGAGCATGGAGCGCACCTCGCCCGCCGAGCCGCGCGCGATGTAGATAAACGTGAGCAGCTCCTGGGTGGTGCCGCGCTCAAACCCCTCGGCAACGTTGTTGGACACTGAAACCGCCGCCCGCTCAATCTGGCCGCGCAGGCTTGGTTGCCGGACAAAGGTACGATTGGAAGTCAGCGCCACCACGAGGGTGGCAAGCTCGATGGCGTCGTTCCAGACCGGCAGCTCTTCGAAGCGCGAGTACTTCATTTCTTTCCCGCCGTGGCTCCGGGGACGTCCACGCGGTCGACGATAGCGACGATGGTGGTTTCGGTGGGGACTCGGGTGGGGTACCAGGGGACGCTGGCCTCGCGGCCCCGGCACCAGTAGACGGTTTCCCCGGCGCCGGCGCCGACCGAATCGAGCGCGATGATGGGCTTGCCGGTGGGGCGGCCGTGGCGGTCAAGGGGTTGTACGATGAGGATTGTTTTGCCGTCGAGGACGGGGGTCTTCACCGTGCAAACCACGTTGCCAATGACTTTGCCGAGGTACATCGAACTAACTTTGAGATTCCCCGTGGCGGGGGCCACGGGGCTCGACGGTTATTAGCGGCGGGGTCATTTTCGGGCGGCGGTGGCGGCCAGGGGTTTCAGATCGTCGAGGCGGACGGCGTCGACGACGCCGACGATCGCGGTATCCACCGGGCGGTCTTTGCACTCGGTGGCCATGCGGGCCGAGCTGCCCTGGACGATCAGCACCGTCTCCCGGAAGCCGGCATCCACCGTGTCCACGGCCACCAGGTAGTTGCCGTCGTCTTTGCCGTCGGGGGCGATGGTTTTTACCACGAGGAGTTTCTTCCCCTCGAGGCGCGAGTCCTTCCGGGTGGCGACTACGGTTCCAACTACTCGAGCAAGAAGCATCAGCAACTCCAAAACGACAACGCCCGTCCCGCCCAGCGGCGGGGGCCGCTGGGCTGAGCGTACCGAGCTGCGCGCGTGAATCTGGAGAGCACCATTCGCGCCCGCTGAGGAAAGCGGCTGGCGAAACTGCCTGCTTCCCCGGCGGCGGGCGGTCCCGCCCGGCCCTGGCGGCCGTGCTAGGAGCCGAGAGCGACCTACCGGCCAACCAGTTCGGCCACTTTGCCGATGGGCAGCACGTCTTCCAGCGACGGATGCGGCCGCGGGATAACGTGCACGGCAATCAGTTCGCCCACCCGGCGGGCCGCGGCGGCGCCCGCGTCGGTAGCGGCCTTGACCGCGGCGACGTCGCCCCGCACCAGCGCGATGACGTAGCCCGAGCCGATTTTCTCCCAACCCACCAGCGTCACCTTGGCGGCCTTGACCATGGCATCGGAGGCCTCGATCATGGCCACCAGGCCGCGGGTTTCGATCATACCCAGCGCTTCACCCATGCGTTGTCCTCCTGGCGGAATCGCTAACGCACTTTAGCAGATTTCACCGCTTCGTCAATCAAAGCTTCGAGTTCTTCGCGGGTCACCCAGAAGCGCTCCCGGGCACTTTCTGGGAGGGGGCCGGGGCGGCCGTCGGCGGTCACCGGGCAGACTTCCGTGAGGGGCGCCGCCGGGGCGCCCGCCGCCCCAAAGTAGCGGGCGCGGGCCTCGCCCAGTTTTTCTACCTCTTGGCGCGAGAGCAAGGTTTGCCGACCGAGCAGGTAGGTGACCAGGGAGATGCGGGCGAAGTGCTCCACCGTCTCCATGCGCATATAGGCGCGCAGCAGGTGGTCGCCGTAGGTGACCACGCCGTGGTTGGCCATCAGGATGGCATCGTACTGGGTTACCAGGGGGCTCAGGGCCTGGGAGAGCTCGGGGGTGCCCGGGGTGCCGTACTGCGCCAAGGGAATGCAGCCCAGGGCCAGCACCACTTCGCTGATCAACGCCTGGTTGAGGGGAAGGCCGGCGGCGGCATAGCCGGTGGCCACGGGGGGGTGGGCGTGGACGACGGCGTGGACGTCGGGCCGGCGCTTGTAGATCAGCAGGTGCATGGCGATTTCGCTGGAGGCGTTGCACCGCCCCTGAATTTTTTTTCCCTGGGAGTCCACCACCACCAAATCGTCGGGCTCCATCATCCCCTTGGACATTCCCGTGGGGGTGGTGAGGATGCGCTGGGGGTCGAGGCGAACCGAGAGGTTGCCGTCAGTGGCAGCGACGTACTCGCGCTGATGAATCCACCGCCCCACCGTGCAGATCTCCCGGCGATGCTCTTCGTCGGTCTTGATCTGTCCGGGAGTAACCATCATGGGCGGTGCGCACCTTGAGGGTTCCTGATGAACCGCTGGCGGTGAACCCTCACCTCTGGCTCGGCCGAAACCTTCGGCCGCCTCAGAATAGCGGAACCCCCGCGCCCCGGCAAAGGAAAAAATGGTGGGTAGGGAGCCGGGGGGTGCCCCTCGGCTTTGCTCCGGGTAAACTCCGCACCTCTTCCGGACAAGAACCGTTGTCAATCGATTTCGCTGCTATCCAAGGGAACAAGCCGACCCTGAATGCGCTCCCGTAGCTTCGGGAGCGGATTCATCGCCGCTAGCCGGCACCGGGCCCTACTCGGGCACGGGCAGGGGGAGCAGGGCGCGGAAGAAGGCGCGCCGGCGGGGGATGTCCACGGTGAGCACGAACTCCTTCATAAGCTCGTTTCCCATCGTGCACTGGGCGTAGGGGTTGCCATCGGCGCCGCGACGGGGGTCGATGAGGAAGCGCACGGTGGTAAGGACGCGCCCGGCCAGTTCCAACCAAGGCAGGGTATAGGGGGCGCGGCGAGCAGAACCGAGGGGGCCGCCGAGCCGATTGACATCCACACCCAAAGCGGCCGCCATCTGCCGGCCCAAGAGCCCCGCGTCGGTTCCGGTATCAATTTCCATCGGACAGGGATGGGCGCCGAGGAGGCGGGCGGGGACGTAGAGGCTGGCGCCGGTGAAGCCGGGCACGGAGTAGAGTTCGAGGGGAAGCGGCAACTGGTCGGCGCGGGGGGTGAGTTCGACGGTGCGGGGCCAGAGGGTGAGGCGGGCGGCGCGGTAGTCAATCTCGAAGACGAACTGCTCCATCCAGGTGAAGCCGAGGATGCCGGCCAGGTCTCGCCCCACCTGTTGGGAGAGCCCGGAGAGGTCGCGGATGACAAGCTCCAGGTCGTGGGCCACGGCCTTGCCCACGGCCAGGGTGCGGGCGCGGGCGAAACTCGGCCCTTCCCGGCCCGGGCGCTGGACGGCTTCGATACCCAGGCGCTGCGCGACCTGAGCGTCAATCAGGCAGGTGCTGCTGCCGGTGTCAAAGGCGAAGAGGAGGGGCTCAGAGCCGTTGACGCGGGCTTCGACGACCAGGGTGGGCGGCCGGTAGTCTACCGGGACGCGGTCCAGAGGAGAAGTCTGGGCGTTGGCGTTTGCGACTGTGATAAGAACCAGGACAATGAACATACCGCGCCACGGCTCGCCGTTACTAGACACGGTCACACGAAGTGACCTATCATTCGGTCACCCTCATTCCCACCGGAGGAGCGAATGCCTCGCATCAAAGCAGGAAGTTTCATATCCCCTCAAACCGTACTGGCGAGATTCGCGCTCGGCCTTCTTCTCCTTGGCATGGCGTGGTACTGGAATCCTCAAACCAAGGATGACCAAACACTTCGGTATGTGCTCGTTGTCGTTGGAATCCTTTCTCTCGGAAGTGCTCTTGCCGCCCCGAAGGCGGCTACGGCCATAAGGTACGCCTGGAACCCATTCAATACCGTTGCAAACCTTGTAGAAAGCTGGCGGCCAGGAACACTACGTTTGGAGTCGGAGTATGAGAAGTCTCTTTGCGGTTTTCTCCGCAAAAAGCTGCCCAGTGAGAAGATAATTCGACAGTACGGTGCAGGCCGGATCAAGTGCGACATTTCTACAGGGGGGAAGGTTATCATCGAGCTCAAGACCAACTTCAACTCCACGCAGAAACTCCAACGCCTTCTTGGGCAGGTTGAACTTTTCAAGAAGGAGTGGGACAAACCCGTTTTGATAGTTCTAATCGGGGAAACCCAAGATGACTTGCTCAAAGACCTTCATTCCGCGCTACGCAGGCATGACAACGTTGAGCTGATAACGAAAGAAGCCGAGCACGTACAAGAGGAGTCAAGCTAGGGCTCCACCTTCAAACCGAAACCCCCTCATACAGAATGGAGATTTAGGCGTAGAGGCCGCGGAGTTTGAGGGCGAAGGCGACGCGGTCAATGGCCAGCATATAGG
>JBHHYS010000102.1:0-8306 GCA_046757645.1 Terriglobia bacterium
AAACCCGCGGGGCTCACCCAAGAAGAGTTTGAAATCATGAAGCAGCACCCGGTCAAGGGCGCCAACATCATCCGCCCGGTGGCCAAGCTGCGGGAGATGCTTCCCGGCATCGAGCTCCACCACGAGAGCCTGGAGGGGAACGGCTATCCCTACGGCCTGAAAGGCGAGGAAATTCCCCTTATGGCTCGCATCATTGCGGTGGCCGACACCTTGGATGCCATGACCACGAATCGCCCCTACCAGGCCGCCATGGAACTGGAGATGGCCGAGGAGAAGATTCGCGCCCTCGAAGGTAAGAAGTTCGACATCGCCGTGGTGGAGGCCCTCTCCGCCGCCATCGAAGCCCGAAAACTCCGGCTCACCCCGCAGATGGTCGAAGTCTGACCCCCCCTCGCAGCCCCGGACGGATGGCGCGGCCGACAACGCACAACACCTGCCCGCGCCACCCTCTCCCGCCAACTCTGCTAGAATAAGCGTGGAGGGAAGTGGTGTCGGAAGCAGCCATCCAACCGAAGAGCCCCTGGTGGGCCAAGCTGCAGCAGGCCGTCAGCCGCACCCGGGAGCAGTTTGTCGGCCGGCTGGATGAGGTCCTGCGCGGGCGCAAGGAAATCGCCCCCGAGGTCTTCACCGAACTGGAAGGCGCCCTGCTGGGCGCCGACGTGGGCTGGGAGACCACCACGGAAGTCTTGCGCCGCTTGCGCGACCGCGCCGAACGCAGAGACCTGGCCGACATCGCCGCGTTGCGGAGCGCCCTGCGGGAAGAACTGGCTTCCCTTCTGCGCTCCTTGTATCGGGCGACTCCGCAGCCCGCGGACGCCCGGCCCGCCCCGCCGGCGCCGACAGCAGAGGGGCCGCACATCGTCTTCTTGATCGGAGTCAACGGCACCGGCAAGACCACCACGCTGGCCAAGCTGGCGCATCGCTGGCAAGCCGACGGCCGGCGGGTTCTCCTCTGCGCCGCCGACACCTTTCGTGCCGCCGCGGGCGAGCAACTGGAAATCTGGGCCCAGCGGCTCAAGGCAGACATTCTCCGCCAAAAGCCCGGCGCCGACCCCGCCGCGGTGGTCTTCGATGCCATCAACGCCGCCAAGGCCCGCCGCAGGCAGGCTGTGCTGGTGGACACGGCCGGCCGGCTGCACACCAAGAGAAACCTGATGCAGGAACTGGAAAAGATGAAGCGCACCGCGGGCAAGCTGGTGGCCGGCGCCCCGCAGGAGGTCCTGCTGGTGCTCGACGCCACCACCGGACAGAACGGCTTGGCGCAAGCCCGCCAGTTCACCCACTCCGTCGGGGTCACCGGCATCGTGCTCACCAAGCTCGACGGCACCGCCAAGGGCGGCATTGTCCTCGCCATCGCCCGCGAGCTCGGCCTGCCCATTCGCTACCTGGGCGTGGGCGAGCAGCTCGACGATTTGCTTGACTTCGACCCGGATGCCTACGTGGCTTCGCTCTTCGAGTGACCGCTGCCCATGAGCCTCCAGACCGCAACCCGCACCGACCACCAGTGGATGGACGTCGCCCTGGAGCTGGCGGCGCAGGGCGAAGCTCTCGCCAGCCCCAATCCCTTGGTGGGCGCTGTCTTGGTTCGCGATGACGAAGAAGTGGCCCGCGCGTTCCATACGTACGCCGGGATCAAACACGCCGAAGTCCTGGCGCTCGAACAGGCGGGCCCGGCCGGGCGCGGGGCCACCCTCTACACCAATCTCGAGCCGTGCGCCCACCCGGGACGCACCCCGGCGTGCGTAGAGGCCATCGTGGCCGCGGGTGTGCGTCGGGTGGTGGCGGCCATGCCGGACCCCAACCCCCAGGTGAACGGCCGGGGATTCGACTATCTGCGCGCCGCCGGCCTCGAAGTAGTAGCCAGCGTCCGCGAGCCCCAAGCCCGGCAGTTGAACGAAGCCTTTGCCTGCTGGATTCGCACCGGGCGACCGTTGGTGACGCTCAAGGCCGGCTTGACCCTCGACGCCAAAATTGCCGCCTCAGCCCCGCCGTTGCCGGGAGCGACGCCGGAGCCGCGCTGGATTACCTCCGAGGAGTCGCGGGCGCACGTGCAGCGCCTCCGCCATCAGGCCGATGCGGTCGTCACCGGCATCGGCACCGTCCTGGCCGACGATCCTCTGCTCACCGACCGCACTTCCCTGCCCCGGCGACGCCCCTTGCTGCGCGTGGTGCTCGACGCCGGGCTGCGCCTCCCGCTCGATTCGCAACTCGTGCGCACGGCGCAAAACGATGTCCTGGTCTTCTGCGGCGAAGACATCTGGATGGGCAAGCGGCACAAGCTCGAAGAGCGAGGAGTAGAAATCATCGAGTTGAAAGAGTCGGGCGGACGCATCAGCCTGCGCGCGGTGCTGCGCGAACTCGCCACGCGGCAGATTACCAGCGTGCTGCTCGAAGCGGGGGCGCGCCTCAACGCCCACGCCATCGAAATGACCGTAGTCGACAAAGTCTGGTTGTTCTACGCCCCGAAGTTCTTGGGCGACGGCGCCATCCCCTTGCTTGCCCCGACATCGGAGGGGCTCGCCGCTGGGGCAAATCTCCCGCCCCTGCAGGATTACCGCCTGCACCGTTTCGGCCCCGACTTTGCCGTGGAGGGCTATCTGCGCGATGTTTACGGGAATCATTGAAGAGGTCGGCAGCGTCGCCGAACTCACCACCCCGCAGGACACCGCCGGCGGGCCTGCGCCCCTTCTGCACTCTCCCGCTCAGCCCAGCGGCCCCCGCCACTGGGGCGCCGGTGCGCGCCTGCGTATTAAAGCCTCGAAGATTCTGCCCAAGCTCGATGTCGCTTCCAGCGTGGCGGTGAGCGGCTGCTGCTTGACCGTCACCCGCCGCGAGGAAAGCGGCTTCTGGTGCGACCTCTCCCCGGAGACGCTCCACCGCACCGGCTTTCGCCGCCTGCGGGTGGGTTCCCGGGTGAACCTGGAAGCGCCGCTCACGCTGGCGACGCCGCTCGGCGGCCACATCGTCCAGGGCCATGTGGACGCCACCGGAACGCTCCTCGGCCTGACGCGAGCTTGTCCCGAGAGCGGCGGGACGAGCGACGACAACTACTGGTTGGACGTGGACGTGCCCGAGGAATTGACGCGCTACCTGGTGGAGAAAGGCTCGGTGGCAGTCGAAGGCATCAGCTTGACGGTGGCGGCGATTGAAGCCACGCGGCTCCGCATCGCCATCATCCCCTTCACCTACGAGAACTCCAACCTGTGCACGCTCCAGCCGGGCGACCCGGTGAATCTGGAATCCGACGTGCTCGCCAAGTACCTGGAAAAGCTGTTGCTGGAACGCCCGCCTGCCCTGCCATCGGCGGGGCCTGCGACTCGGCCCCGTTCTTCATCGCGGCGACTGACTCTCGAACGCCTGCGCGAGGAAGGCTTCTAAGCCGCAAGCAAAGTCCAGGTAGGGCAAGGCCTTGCTTGCCCTGAGTTTATCGAAGGGCGCCTTGCCGCGGCCGGGGCCAAGCCCCGGCCCTAGCTTCTCGCCCAACCCAGCGGCCCCTGCCGCTGGGGCCCTCACGGCTCGGCAGGCTTCAATAATTCGGGCCTTTCCAAGCTGGCACCCGCGCGCCTGTCGGCGCGCCTGAGAAGAACCGCGAAAATGAAGCCGAAAAGCCCCAGAGAAGCGAAAACCACCATCCCGGCCGTATAGGTCTGGGTAGTGTCCCGGAGTGTCCCCACCAGCCAGGGGAAAGCGGCCAGGCCGAAATTCTGCACCATGGTCATCAGGCCGAAGGCCGTGCCCACGCTTTTCTGCTCCACGATCAGCGGCACCGCAGGCCACATCGCCGCCGGGACCAGCGAGAAGGCCAGCCCCAGCACCACCATGGGGGGAACGGGATTAGCGGTGGTAAAACCCATAAAGAGGTAAGCGGGGATCATCATCAACGACCCGACAATCATCATGCTGCCCCGGCGGCCGATCTTGTCCACCAAGCGCCCCAGGATGGGCGACAGGATCATAGACGCGAAGATGATGATGCTGGTGATGCGGCCCGCCGTCACCAGGGAGTAGTCCCACTTGGTATGGAAGAAGTCGGTGGAGAAGGCGGTAAAGGGAAAGATAGCGGAGTAGAAGGTGACGCAGAGGGCGGTGATGAACCAGAAGGAAGCCCCGAAGCGTTTGACGTCCGCGAGCACGACTTTATCCCCCGCCGGCCCCTCGCTCAGCTTTACCCGACCCCGGGCCCGCCGCTCCAGGAAGACGTAGGCCAGGTTGGCGAGCAAAGACACCAGGCAGAGGAGTGCGGCCGCCCAGAGAGCCAGCCGCCAGTCCCCCAGGTACTCGGCAATCGCCGGCTCAGTATTGAAACTCAGCCAGGTGCCCAGCCGCATGATGGTGAGGGCCAAACCGAAGGCCAAGGCCAGTTCCTTGCCCTTGAACCACTTGGCCAGGATGGCACTCTGGCAGATGATCAGCGACTCGGCCCCGATGCCGAAAATCGTCCGCCCCACCAGCATCAACCAGAACGTGGGAGCAGCGGCCACCAGGGTGGCGCCCAGCACAATCAGGACGGAGAAGAGCAGGCTCATCTTTCGGGTGCCGAAGCGGTCGATGAGAAATCCCCCGATGAAGACCATCACCAAGTTCGGCCAGCTATAGAAGCTGTACATCATCCCGATCTGCTCGCGGCCGATCTGCATGTCGTCGATAATCAGCGGTGCCAACGCCCCAATGCTGTCGTAGGCAAAGTAGTTGCCCACCAACATCAGCCCGACGAAGAAAAGGATGATGAACCGGTAGACGGCGCTGGCGGGATGGAACCGTCCCGGGATTGGTTCTGGTGATTCGCTCATAGTTGCGGCAGCGGGAAGGATTCTCCTAAACCCGTTTGACCACCAGCGCAGCGTTCATCCCGCCGAAGGCGAAGGCGTTGGAAAGCGCCGCCCGCAGGGGTTGCTCCCGCGCCTGGTTGGGCACGAAGTCAAGGTCGCACTCGGGGTCGGGGACGGTGTAGTTGGCCGTGGGCGGAATCACTCCCCGGTGCAGGGCTTCGATGGTGGCAACGAGCTCGATGGCCCCCGAAGCCCCCATCACGTGCCCGTGCATCGATTTGGTGGAACTGATGGGCAGGCGCCGGGCGCGCTCCCCAAACACCTGCTTGAGGGCGCGGGTCTCGATCACGTCGTTCATCCGGGTTGCCGTGCCGTGGGCGTTGACGTAGTCAATCTCTTCCGGGTTCATCCGGGCATCGGCGAGCGCCAGACGCATGGCGCTGGCGGGGCCCTCCACGCTGGGCTGGGTAATGTGACTGGCGTCGGAGTTGGCCCCGTAGCCCACCAGTTCTGCATAGATGCGAGCCCCGCGCCGGCGGGCGGTTTCGTAGTTCTCCAGCAGCAGCACCGCCGCGCCTTCGCCGATTACGATGCCTTGCCGGTCGCGGCTGAAAGGGCGGCAAGCGCGCGCCGCCTCACTGTTTTCCGGGGCCAGCACCCGCATCC
Organism: Terriglobia bacterium; assembly: GCA_046757645.1. Classification (GTDB taxonomy): domain Bacteria; phylum Acidobacteriota; class Terriglobia; order Acidiferrales; family 2-02-FULL-67-57; genus JBHHYS01. The sequence goes on from JBHHYS010000102.1 coordinate 5,436, forward strand.
CCTCCCAACCACGAATTACCCCGTAGGTAATGGGGGCATCCGAACCGCCGGCCAGCATCCACTCGGCCTGGCCGTGCTGGATGAAGCGGAAGGCCTCGCCAATGGCGTGCGCACCCGAAGCGCAGGCGGTGGTGGGAGTCAGACAAGGCCCCCGCGCCTGAGAGCGCATGGAAACCTGGCAGGCCGCGGCGTTGTACATCAAGCGAGGAATCGCCAGGGGCGGCAAGCGGGTGGCGTTGCCGGCATAGAGGGAAAAATAGTGGGTGTCGAGCGTCTCGGTGCCACCGTAGGCGGTGCCGATGCAGACGCCGAGCCGCGGCTGTTGCTCCGGGTTGAACTCCTCGTGGCCGGCGTCCGCCAGCGCCTGGCGGGCGGCAACGATGGCGAACTGGCTGAAGCGGTCGAGCTGGTCCAGCTCCTTCTCGGTGAAATGCTGGGTGGGCCGGTAGCCGGGCACCTCGGCAGCGATGCGGCAGTTCAGCCGCTCAACCACCGGGGGGGGGAGGTTCTGGATGCGGCGCGTGCCGGAACGCCCTTCTACCAGTTGGCCAAAGAAATCGCCCAGATTGACACCGGTGGCGGCGATAACCCCCATTCCGGTGATGGCCACGCGCCGCATGTGCCCGGGGTCTCTGTGCTAGTGCCGTTCCGACTTGCCAGCGGAAAGAGTGTTCACTCTCGCCCCCTTGCAGCCGAAGTCAAGGGGGAACGGTAGAATCCTTTTCTCATTCAGACAGAATCCTTCTGTCATTCTGAGCCTGCCCTGAGCGGAGCCGAAGGGCGAAGCGAAGAACCTCCCTTGAGATGCTTCACTTCTTTCAGCATGAGGGAGTCGGGCCTGGCCAAATCCGACCCCGAAAAAGTGCGCAAGCTCGTTCCCCTGGCATTGTAATGAAAGTTGGAACGGCACTACGAAGGGCTGCCGCTGGGTACGGGGCCGCCGGGAGAGGAGCCGGCCAGGTGCTGGGCCAGGCGGGTGACGACGTCCCGCACGGTCTGGATCCCCTGCACCTCAGCTTCGGGAATGCTGATGTCAAACATCTGCTCAAGCTCGAACAGCAGGCAGACCCGGTCGAGAGAATCCATACCCAGGTCCTCGAAGCGCGAATCCAAGCGCACCTCGTCCGCTTTGCGCTTGGACACTTTGGCCACCGCCTCGATGATTTTCTCCTCCAGCCCCATTCTGCCCTCGTCCTCCATCGTGCGATGTTCGCTCAGGCCAGCGCGCCCGCTGGCCCGAGTTGGGCGGTGCGAAAGCTCTCCGGGGACAGGTAGCCCGCCCGTACAGCATACTCCAGGAGGCGCCGCAGAAACGAGGGGTTGATGACCGGCAACGCCAGCAGGCGCTCGGCGTTGCGGGTCTCCAGGCGCAGGTCATTCAGGTAGGGAAGCAGGTAGGACTCCAGCAAGCGGTGCACGACCTGCTCCTTCTGGCTGAGCAAGGAGAGGCTCCACTGCGCCACCGGCACCAGCCGGGGGATGCGCAGGTAGGGGAAGACTTTCACCAGCTCGAAGAGGTCGCGCAGCAGGCAGCCATTGCGGCTGACCAGGTGGAAGGTGCAGCCGAGCGCCCAGGCCACCGCCAGGCCCTTGCGGATGGCCCGGGCCACGTAGTCCACCGGCACGATGTTAACCTTGCGTTCCCGCAGGTCGGGCCAGTGCGACAACATCCCGCTGCCCAGGATGCGCACCACTTGGTAGAAAAGATTGAAGCTGGCGATGCGTCCGGTTTGGGTATCACCCACGGTTACGCTGGGCCGGAAGATGACGACCGGCATGGCCCGCCCCATCGCAGTGCGCACCCGCCGTTCAGCCTCGTGCTTGGTGCGCTCGTACGCATTGGCAAACGCAGCCCGCACCGGCAAAGAATCCTCGGGGAAAAAGCCGCCCCGCGCCGTGCCCGAGGCAGCATAGCTGCTCAGGTAGGCGAAGCGCCGCAACCGCCCGCTCCGCCAGCAGGCTGTGGCCAACTCCAGGGCATGGTCAGTGCCAACCACGTTGCTTCGGTAGCACTCCCGGGCGCTCGCCCCCAGGTGGGTCAGAGCGGCCGAATGGATGAACATCTCGGTGGCCGCGATCACCCGATTGCGCTCCGCGAGGGACAGGCCGAAGTGGGGCTCCTCGGTTGAGCCTTCCAGCACCTGCACCCGGCGCCGCAGCTCCACCGGCAGCTTCGCCGCCTCCAGCAGGGCTGCGATGCGCTCCGCCGGCGAGAGCCCGTCCCGGGGGCGCACCAAAACCAGCACCGTGGAGCCGTGCAACAGGTAGTGTTCCAGCACCCGGCTGCCGATGGCCCCGGTGGCCCCGGTGAGGAAGATGGTTGGCGGATTCGTGGTCGGCAATGCGTTTCCTGAGAAACTGTGTGCTGCCCGGCGATTGTAGGGGCGATGGCGCTCGAAGTCAACCGCGGAGCTTAGAATCCGGCCGGCGGGGTCCCCGGAAGCGCGTCCAGCACGCGGAAGCTTTCCACCTCGGGTTCGGCACTCGCCCGCCACTCCTCCGGGGTGCCAAAGAAGGCGACCCGGCCCTGGTGGAGCATAACTAGGCGGTCGGCCACCCGCTCCGCCAAGCGCACGTCGTGGGTGACCACCACCGAGGTCTTGTGGTGCTTCTGTTTCAGTCGCAGGATCAGTTCCGTGATCGTCTGGGCCATCAGCGGATCCACCATGGTGGTGGGCTCGTCGTAGAGAATGCACTCCGGCTCGGCCGCCAGCGCCCGGGCAATCGCCACCGCCCGCTTCATCCCGGTGCTGAGGTCCGCCGGCATCGAGTCGGCCTGCTCGCCCAACGCCACCGTATCCAGCAAGGTGCGCACCCGGCGGGCGATTTCTTCTTCCGGGAGGGCGTGGCCGTCCTGCCGGGCGCGTTCTC
>JBHHYS010000103.1:0-8290 GCA_046757645.1 Terriglobia bacterium
GATCACAGACTGCGGGTGCAAAGCACCTCTTCCGGACTCACGTGATTGTAATTCCCCGCCTGGGGACTAGTCGTCGGCGGAAGGGTGGTCGGGGCGAACGCCGGGGCGGTCGACGGTGCCCGAGCGGAGGATGGCGAGCTCGCCCGCGCCGGGCACGACATCGGGGTCGCGCGGGCCGAACACTGGGGGCTGCGCCGCCGGAGGCCCCTGGGTTCGTCGCATGCGCTCGAACTCGCTTTCTGGCGCGCCGAGAGCCCGGCTGCGCTCCCCGTGTTTGAAATGGTATTGCACCACCCGGCTGATGCCGATGTTCCCGGCCCAGTAGATGAGGTTGGACACGTGGAGAGAGGAGCGGAGGCCCTTGGGCCCGTAGGGAAAGCGGAAGGGTTTGCGCCAAGCGAGCCGCTGCCGGGTGGACTTCCAGTTGTAGAACTCGCTCCACGCGTAGGCGAACGCCTCCTTGAGCTCCTGCTCGGTCATGTTCTTGGGGAGGAAGGTGACATTGCCGAAGCTGTACGCGCTCCAGTCGCTCTCCCGCAGGCGTCCTTCGGCGATGTACTGGCGGTAGAGGGCGGTGCCGGGCAGCGGGGTCAGACAGCAGAACTGAGCGAACTCCAGCTTGGCCTGCTTCACCACCCGCACGGTTTCTTCGAGTGATTCCCGGGTGTCGGTATCCAACCCCAAGACAAACGCGCCCCAAATGCCGATCTTCTTGGCGTGGAGACGCTCCACGATATGGAAAAAGCGCTCGTGCCAGTTGGAGGGCTTGCCGAGTTTCTTCAGGCCGGCGTTGGAAAAGGTTTCAAAGCCGATAAAGAGTGTCCGGCAGCCGGACTCCCGCGCCAGGTCGAGCAGCTCCTCGTCTTGCGCGAGCAGCATGGTGGCCTGCGCGCCCCAACGGATCTTGAGCGGCGTGATGGCCCGGAAAAGCTGCAGTGCGTGCTTGCGGTTGCCGTTGATGATGTCATCGATGAACAAGACCCAACGGTTGCGTCCCAGAGAGCGCAGCTCCGCCAGCACTTCCTCCAGCGGCCGGAAGCGGTAGCCGCGGCCGGCGGTGCGGCTCACCGAGCAGAAGTCGCAATCGAAGGGGCAGCCGCGCGCGGTCTCCACCGTCTGAGGAAACACGTAGCGGTTGAGCGGCAGCAAGTCACGGCGGGGAATGGGAGCGCCCTTCATATCGAAGAGGCGGTCGGCACGGTAGACCTTCTGGAGCTGACCCCGGCGGAAGTCCTGGATGAGCCGCAGCCAGAGGTATTCGGCCTCCCCCACCACCACCGCGTCGCAGTGCGCCACCGCCTCCTGCGGCGCCACGGTCACGTGCACGCCGCCCAGCACCACCGTCTTGCCGCGAGCACGAAACTTGTCGGCAATGTGGTAAGCCGCCGGCGCCATGTTGGTCATGGCGGTGATGCCAATCAGGTTGGCCTCAGTGTCGAAGTCAATCGGCTCGACCGACTCGTCGATGATCTGCACTTCAATGTCGGAGGGCGTGTAGGCGGCCAGGACGGCGAGATTCAGCGGCGGGACGATACCGCCGGTGCCGAAATTCATGTTCTTCGTCAACCAGGAAGCCCACCGAGGAAAGGCTGGCACGCGGTAGCCGTTGAAGGGGTTGTTGGGACTGATGAGCAGGACTTTCAGCGAATCGCGGCCCAAATGGCACCTCCGGCGAGCACGCCGCCAAGCTGTATGATTTCCCCGCCCTGAGACGGAGCGATTCTACCCGCGGGGAAATATAAAGACAAGAGCGGAAATGATTGAGGGCTTTGCCGCCTCATGGCCAAGGGAGAAAGGCCAAGCACCACCGGAAAAACCGTTCAGCCCAGCTCCGGGCGAAGTCGCTGGGCAAACTCGGGACGCTCAGCGACAGGGAACACCAGGCAATGGACTATTCGGGCAGGATGCAGGCAGAGAGTTCGTGGCCTCGTTCTCGGAGGGTGCTTCGACGCTGGCGGTGCCCCCAGCTGGGTGCCGCTCGGCGGCCAGACGAGCCCGGCGTTTTGTGCGCGCTGCCGGGCTAGTCGTCGGCAGAGGGTTGCTGTTCCGACGGGCGGGGCTCCCTAGGGCGGTCGACGCTGCCCGAGCGGAGGATGACCAGCTCGCCCGCGCCGGGCACGGTATCGGGGTCGCGCGGGCCGAACACCTGCGGCTGCTCCGCCGGGCGTCCCTGAGTTCGTCGCATGCGCTCGAACTCGCTTTCCGGCTGGCCCAGGGCGCGCGTGCGCACGCCTTTCTTCAAGCCGTGCTGCACCAGGCGGCTGATGCCGATGTTGCCCGTCCAAAACAGCAGGTTGCGCACGTGGAAGAACGAGCGGAAGCCCTTGGGGCCGTAAGGAAAGCGCACCGGCTTGCGCCAAGAAAGCCGCTGCCGGATGGACTTCCAGTTGTAGAACTCGCCCCAGGCGTAAGCCAGCAGTTCCTTGAGTTCCTGCTCGCTCATGTTCTTGGGCAGGAAGGTGACGTTGCCGAAGTTGTACTCGCTCCAGTCGCTCTCCCGCAGACGCCCCTCGGCAATGTACTGCCGGTAGAGGGCGGTGCCGGGCAGCGGGGTCAGGCAAGAAAACTGTGCGAATTCGAGCCGGGCCTGCTTGACCACCCGCACGGTTTCCTCGAGCGTCTCCCGGGTGTCCGAGTCCAGCCCGAAGACAAACGCCCCCCAGATGCCGATCTTCTTCGCGTGGATGCGCTCCACCACGCGGAAAAAGCGCTCGTGCCAGTTCGCGGGCTTGCCGAGTTTTTTCAGCCCGGCATTGGAAAACGTCTCGAAGCCGATGAACAGCGTTACACAACCGGACTCCCGCGCCAGTTCCAGCAGCTCTTCGTCTTCGCCCAGCAGGATGGTGGCTTGCGCGCCCCAGCGGATTTTGAGCGGTGCGATAGCTCGGAACAGCTCGCGGGCGCGCTTGCGGTTCCCGTTGATGATGTCGTCAATAAAGAAGACCCAGCGGTTGCGGCCCAGCAAGCGCAGCTCCTCCTGCACCTCCTCAAGCGGCCGGAAGCGGTAGCCGCGGCCGGCGGTGCGGCTCACCGAGCAGAAATCGCAATCAAAGGGGCAGCCCCGCGCGGTCTCGACCGTTTGCGGAATCAGGTAGCGGTCGAGCTTCAGCAGCTCGCGGCGCGCAAGCGGCGCGCCCTGCATGTCGAACAGCCGGTCGGCGCGATACGTCTTTTCGAGTTTTCCCTTGCGGTAGTCCTGGATCACCAGCGGCCAGAGGTATTCCGCCTCGCCCACCACCACCGCGTCGCAGTGCGGCAGAGCCTCCTGCGGCGCCACGGTGACGTGGACCCCGCCCAGCACCACCGTCTTGCCCCGCTGGCGGAACTTGTCGGCGATGTGGTAGGCCGCCGGCGCCACGTTGGTCATGGCGGTGATGCCGATCAGGTCGGCGTCGGTCTCGAAGTCGATGGGCTCGACCGACTCATCAATGATTTGCACTTCAATGTCGGAGGGCGTGTGCGCGGCCAGGATGGCTAGGTTCAGCCCCGGGAAGACGCCCCCGGTGCCGAAGTGCATGTTCCGGGTAAACCACGAAGCCCACTTCGGAAAGGCGGGTACCCGGTAGCAGTTGAACGGATTGTTGGGGCTGATGAGCAGAACTTTCAGAGAATCACGCAGCAAAGAGCCCCTCCCCGCGCCCTAAGGGCAGAAAAACTCAGGGACGCCCACCCATATCGGATGCATTCTACCTGCTCAGGGGGCGAAGGCAAGAGAAAAACGGCTGAAGAGTTCCTCGGCGGAGCGAACCCGCCGGGGCGAAGCGTGAGCGGAACGCCAGGCCACCGCTCAGGCCAGCTCCTGGCGGAGGCGCAGGGTGAACTCGGCGAGCTCAGCCACGGGGACCACGGCGATGGACTGCTCGGCCAGGATGCGCGCCGAGAGCTCGGCGGTTTCATTCTCCGGGGGCGCCTCCACGATGGCGGTGCAGCGGGCGGCGCGCTGCTCGACGCCCAGGCGCGTGGAGATGCGCTCCATCGTATAGGCCAGCACCTTGGCGCGGTCCACTTCGCGCTCCAGCGCCAGAGCGTGCAGGAAGCCAAGGTTGCCGTTTCGTCGATAGCCGAAGTCGAACTTGAAGCGGTCGCCGCGGTGGGTGAACTGCTCCACGCGCACGCCGCGGTCGAGCTCCTCCCAGAGGCCGGCGCGGCGCAGAGCGGTGTTCAACTGCGACCGCACCCAGGCGCGGGAGCGCTCCACAGCCGCCCCCAGCCGGGTGGGATAGCGGGGCTCGGCGACGTAGGTGTCGTAGAGGCGGTCGAGTTCCGCCTCCGGGTCGGCGGTGAGCACCGCCTTGGGCGCGGTGAATTCCAGCACGTTTGAGAACTGCTGCAGGCGTTCGAGGTAGCCAGGGAGATTACCGGCCGGGGTGGCGGCGTCGGCTTCAATCTGCTTTTCGAGCGCCGCCAGCAGGCCGAGGTCGGCCCAGGGATGCAGGCGGCGCACGCGGCGGAAGTTCTCGAGGAGGCGCGGGGGGAAGAGCCGGTTTTCGCCGGAGTCGTAGAGCAACACCCCAATGTTGACAAACTCGCCGCGCACGATGTTGGGCACGTAGCGCAGCAGGTAGAACTCGCAGGGGCGCTCGCCGTCCGGCATGGCTAACTCCAGAGTGATTCCCAGCGGCGGAAGCCGCGGGGCTGAACTAAAGTCGTCCGCTCGGTGGGTTCCGCCCACGGGCTTCGGCCAGCGGGTGGGGAGGCTGGGCGGACATCAGACATAGCTAGTTTCTCCAATGGGAAAAAGGCTGACGATGGGAACCGCGGGTGGCGGCGATGAGTTCGCGGATCCGAGCGCGGCGGTGGTCGAGCTGTTCCAGCAGGCGGGTCATGGCCTGGGTATCGGCATTGTACCACTCGGGGGGCACAGCGGCAGCCGCCTCGTCCAGCACCCGGGGGGCAAGCGCTTCGAGGCGGGTCAGATAAGGCTCGAAGCTCTCCCAGCCGCGCACCTGAGCATAGGGGCGGTGGCGGTAGTAGAGCCCGCGCAGCGGACTATCGGGGAAATTCCACTCCCCAGCGTTGAAGCAGAAGCCCTGGTCAATCATCAGGGCGCGGTAGCCCCGGCGTTTGTGGGGCGTGGAAACGAAAATGACCTGGCGGCCGTTGGTGTTACAGGTCCACTGGTCGAAGAGCAGCATGCCGGGGAACTCCGCCAGGTTTTCCACCGCTCCCAAGCGCTCGTCGGGAAGAAAGTCATAGACGACGGTCTGGGTCAACTCCCCCGGGAAGCGCGACCCGAATTGAAACCCGGGAACGCACTTTTCCCATTTTCCTCGCTTGTACAAGCGCAACTCAGGCGTGCGCTCGATCAATTGCGCCTCCACTTCGACCACCTCCGCTCGCGCCACCGGCAAGCCCAGCGCCTCAGCCAACCGACTGGCTAGCATTTCGTTTGCCAGAATGCGCAGGTGTTGGGGATTGTTCTGAAATTTGGTCACGTAGTAGGCGCCGTCATCGCAGCGCAGCAGATGGGCCTGGGCGCCGCCGCGCATTCGGCGCACGTGCTGGAGGGCGCGCTTGGCCATAAACCGGGAGAAAAGTTCGGCGCCATCCTAGTCGCAGCTCTACGTGAGAGCAAGCTGTTTGCCAAGCAGCAGCCAGAACGGATACGCGACACACTGCCTACTCCGCAATACACCTTACGACGTGGTCGAGTCCTATTCCCTCGCTCATGAATCGCACTAACTCATCTAGATTCTTCTTTTCTAAGACATAGTACTTCTCGCTCGCGGCTTGGAGAACGACACAAATGTATCCCGCTTTGATCAAGCATCGCAGTGCCTTGTCCTTGTCGGAGATACGAAAATCCCGCGTCATCTTCTCTTTTTGTATCTCGTCCCTCACCCTGAGGGGCTCAGTCGACATAACGAATCTCCTCAGCACTTCACCCAAGTGTTCCCTTGCCTCGCGAAAAGTCTTGTCTCCTACAGGCGGCTCAGGCCACCATGTACAATCGACAATCTGCAGACCTCTGGAATGTCGCAAAGCCTGCTCAAAACCGCGAGGCAGCGTGCAAAAGGTCAGTACTACGTGACTGAAGATGGTTCCCTCAAAGGACCAATCACGAAAATCGAATAATTCAAATCTGACCCTTTGTAGGTGCCGATGCCTGAGAGCACTAGGCGACCCAACATATTGCCGTAGCTGACGCGCGCGCTCCGAGGGGCTAGCACCCCTTGGAATTTGCAAAATGGCAATGCGCAATAGGTTGCTGAAAGCCGCGTCGCTGAGTGCAAGATCTTTTAAAGCACTCTCTACATTTGCTCGCTCGACGCTGACCGCAAGGAGGGTTGCGCAATATTCCGGGAGAGGATCGGCCAGAAAGTTTGACAAAACCCTTGCCGCCCATCCAGCCTCAGCAATGCGGGCTCGAAGGGCCCGCGTCATGAACCAATCTCGCCAGACGTGGTGCTCAAACTGAAGTTGCCCGTCTAGCGTTGGCTGAAGAAGATGATGCTTGGCAAGGTACCGATGACCTAGGTCGTCCGCAAGCAGTTGAACCAGTTCAGGCGTCTCCGAACCTCCCGGCCACATCACCAGAGCAATCTCCGTCAGAAACTGCTCTTGCAATTCGCCCGGCATGGGCGGGCTTCCCTCTTTTTCCCATTTGGCACTCTCTCTCTTGTAAATGAGAGACAGTATGGTCTCGAATACGCCTTGGTGATTTAGCGGAATCTTTTCACGGACAATGTCGAGAAAGTATTCAGCTATTTGTGGGGACTGATGTAATTCCTTGTCGACAGGCAACTTTAGTATCGTATCGAGCTCAGCTTGCAACGCTCCCCTAGCTTTGTGAAACACGACGATTTGTTCCGATGAGAAGCCCTGGAGAGAACAAACCGAAAGCTCAAGTCCGTTTGAATCGGCTCCAGAAACCCCAATGAAATCGGAGATTTCATTCTTAGTAGGAAAGACAGTACGACGTGAGGTCAAAACCAATTTTGACGAACCCTGTAAATGCCGTCTGATCTCGAGCAGATTCTCCCGCGCATGTGCGGGAGCAAGTTCGAGCATCTCGTCGAAGCCATCGAGTATCAGTACGATCCTTCCTTTCGATAGAAGATATTTAAAGCCTTCGGCACGAATATCAAGCGTACCAAGTGAATTGAGCCGCTCGAGAATAATGCCGTTGAAAGACGTCAGGCGCTTGTACTGGGAAAAAGGAATTAGGAACGGGATCGGCGGAAGAGGTGACTGTGAAGCATGGGGAGCAGAAACTGCATCCAGATATTTCTTGGCTGCATCGTACGCAAGAGACCAAGTTAGCCAAGTCTTGCCGCGGCCAGCATCCGCAAGAATAAAGATTACACCGCCTCCGGAAGTCCTCAGCCAGGAGCTAACGAACGCGCTAGAGTCGTCAACGGCTTCTTCGTCAGAGTTACGTTGAACCGTTGCCCGCTGGGGCACGTAGAGCTTAGAGAGCCGCTCTAAACCTATGTCCTCCTCTTTCCAGCGAACACTGGCTTCGAGCGTCCCGGTACATATATCCTTTGCACGCAGCATCCGGTCGTAGAAGAGTGTCAGAGTGAGAACTTCAAGCTTGCGCTTCTGCAGATGTCGCAGAAGTCCGGGTGAGGGAGAAAAGGGCATTTCGTCAGGAACTACAACCCAAGATTCCCTCCGGAGGCCAGCGGACCTCAAAAGTAAGTTAACTTGTGCAGCCTCGTGAATGCAGGTGATAGTTCGAGCTGTAATGCCAGTAGACGTCGACTTGAAAGCGTCAAGAGAAGACCCCGCGTAGCCTGCTGGCAAAGGGCTACTTCTGACCGAATAGCCAGAGAGTTGCAGCAACTCAAGGACTTTCTGTTCGGTCGGTGTCATAACTTCCGCTCCGAATGGTATCAATGACGAAAAGCCAAGTTAGCGCCTCGCCGCCGCACCTTAGCTAGAGTTTGCGACATAAACGTCTCATCCACCCAGCATCCTACTCAAGCAGCGCTCAGGAATCAACCAAACTCAATTGCAGGGGCTCCGAGTGGCCCGGGACGCTACTGGCTCTCCCACTCGGCCAGGAAGGCATCGACAGAATCAAGGTAGACGTCGGGGAAGTCCACCTGGGGGCGGCGGGCGCGGAGCAGCCCCAGGGCATCGTGGCGGCTGTAGCCGAGCACGCGCAGGATGGCGAGCGCCAGCATTGGCCCGCGGTGGATGCCGCTGGCGCAGTGAACCAGGACTTTGGCGTGGGGCAGGGCGAGAGCATCGAGAGCAAAGCGGACCCCGCGGAAGAAGAACTCCGCCGGTTTGGCCTCGAGGTCGTCGTCGGTGCCCAGATCGAGCACCGTGGGGTCATGGT
>JBHHYS010000104.1:0-8264 GCA_046757645.1 Terriglobia bacterium
CCGAGCTCCCCAAGACCGCCACCGGAAAAATCCAGCGCTTCAAGCTGCGCCGCTAGGGGATTCCTTCGCTTGTTATTCCGAGCCTCGAATCTTCGCGGCGAGGAATCTGCTTTTCGGTTTTGCCCAAGACAGGCAGATTCCTCGTTGTCCTCTGGACTCCTCGGAATGACAGAAAGGAGGGCCCACCGGCAGAATCCAGCCCTTCAAGCAGCGCCGCCGGACAGCCAAGGGTTGTCTTTGGGGACGCGACCGGAGGAAGTACCTTCTTCTAGCGCGGCAACCAACTAGCGAGGCGGGGATTGATTTGGACTCAAGGAATACCTCCAAACCTTGCCCTCGCAACCCACCAGCAAGGACTCCGCCCTGCCGGAAGGAAGAGCCAACAGGGCAGCGCACCCTGCATCGAGAAGCTCGTGGTAAAAGAGCTGTCCTTCTGGATCATAGAGGTAAAGAATCGAGCGCCTCATGTAAGTGTAGGATAGCAGCGCGGCGTAATAGCGAACCGACTCGCGAAACCGAACCGAAGTTCCATAAACATCCGCAGTGTCTATGCTCTCGGGTGCTTCCAGTTCCGCCACAATGTTTCCCTCGAAATCGATTACATAGATTGTCTGATCGTCAGTGGTAACCAGATGCTTGGGCTCCAGGTCTTCGCCCCAGCGCGTGAGCGAGAAGTCCGCCAGGTAGGGTTCTAGGTCGTACTCTCGCACCACACTTCCGGTGGCGTCACGGATGCGGAGGTGACCCCGGGCATTGCTGTGCAGGATTTCTCCGCGTCCGTCTCCGTCTACGTCGGCGATTTCCACGTGCCAGACGTTGCCGTCGGGCTCGTCCCAAAGTTTCTGGCCGTTCATGTCCAGCAGGTGCACGCCGCCATCTCCATTGAAACCAACCGCGATTTCGGCCTGCCCATCTCCATCTACGTCACCGGCGGCGGCGTCATCCACTCCCACGGGGCTCTCATACGTCCACCGTGGTTTTCCGTCACTGTCGAAAAGGATGACCTTGCTTACCCACGAGCCACGACTGAGAAATTCGCTTGTCCCATCCCCCTCGAGGTCCACGAGCACCGGCCGGTCCATTTCGAAGCGGGGAAAACGCACCAATCGCCGCCGCTGAAAATCTAGGCTGAGGAAGGCGGCCCCGCTTTCGCCCACTACAACGAATTCGGGTTCCTCGGGAGGCTGCTCCTGGTAGTGAATGTCCGTGATCAGCCCCACGGCCCAGTCTTCGTAAAGGGCCGCCTTCTGCATAATACCTTCTCCTTTCAGCACGCGGGGCTCTCGTACGGTGTCGGGCACGGCGGTCATAAAGTGCCGCGAGAGCAGATAGCCGCCTCCAACCATTACCAAGAGACACCCCGCGGTAACGGCCAGGAGCAGCGGAAGCACTCTGGCTTGCCGGGGTGTTGTCGAGGGCTGCATCGGCCTATTGCGGGGTCAGCTCGCGAGCCGCTCGGCGCGCTTGGGCATAGGCGAGGAAGGACGCCTTCCTGGTCACCAGGAACCACAAAGCTAAGCCGGCAGTGGCGGAAACCATCACCAGCGTCGCCCACTCGGACGGCTCTGGCGTTGCGGCGGCCGATGATTGGAATTCCGGGGGCATAGAGCCCATCAGAGCAGCCCAGCGCTCTTCACGGCCAGGGAAAAACTCAAACACCAGCCCGTGAACTACAGTGAAAACAAAGTAGTAGACCGCGAGCGTGCGACTCACCGGTACGCCTTTCAGTAGTCCGATGGCCAGAAAGAGTTGCACAGCAGCAAACAGGCCATAGATGAGCGCGGCCTTCCAGCCGGTTACGACGGTAGTCAAGAATGCCGCGGGCAGGCGCATCGCGATCAGGGCCGGGAAGAAGCAAGCTCCGAGAATCAAGAAGCAGGCAATGACTGTGAGGCTGAGAGGTCTCGTGAGAGGGGCGGTCCTCTCCAATTCCTCGGGCATGAATTGATTTCTCACCCCGCTCCTGCTGAAGAAATAAAGCCACCAACCTCCCACGGCCGCCAGGGTGCTGTAGAAGGCTCCCACTCCTAGGAGCACGGTGCTTATCATCTCTGGTGAAGCCTCCTCCGGGAAAAGCTCGCGCGCAAAGAAGAAGAACGGGAGCGAGGTTACCCCGTAGAAGGCTAGGAGACCGCCGATCACGAGTATCGAATAGCGTGCCCATGGTTGCAGGCGAAACAGACCGACAGCAGTTGTGATTCCCCACACCGACACGCCCAGCAGGAAAAGTGGGATGAGCAGGAGAAAGTATTTCGCTTCCGGCGGAAACTGGCCGGAGGGGAAATCGGAGAGGGCAACTGCCACAAACAGGGTGCCCATCAAAAGAAGGAACAAACTACCCAGGAGCAACAGTATGGCTGAAAGGGTTACGCCGAAGGAGCGGCTCATGGAGTCCTCGCCGTCAGTAGCGCCAGTTTACCCGCGTCCAGGCTCAAGTCAAGAACACACGCTCGACGCCGCTGCACTCGGGTGATCGAGTCCGTCGCCGAGCTCCCCAAGATCGCCACCGGGAAAATCCAGCGCTTCAAGCTGCGTACGCAGGAATGAGGTCTGCTCAGCCCAGCGGCCCCCTTGTCCCGAGCGAAGTCGAGGGATGCCGCTGGGATCATATGGTGCCCTCTCCCCCAGGCAGGTGCCTGGGGGCTCAGCGCATTGGGGTGGAGCACTTCAAGCTGCGCCCGACCCGCGCTTGCGCGGCTCCGAGTTCAACCCAGCGGCTCCCGCCGCTGGGCCCTGTGGCAGGAGCCACAGGGTTGAACTCAAGTTGGGCCAATAGGGCACGCCGGGCTGCGACCCATTCCCCTCCCGCGCATCCAAAGCAGGAGGAGGGGAAATGCGTCTTCTCTTGAATTGGAAGAAAGTGCCGTTGTTGTTTGCGCTGGCGGGCCTGGCCGCGGCGGGCGCCTCTCTCTCTTGCCGGGCCGAGCCCCAGCCGGAGGAGGAGCGGCAGTACGTCAACGCCGGCCGAGGGGAGAAGTTCGACGTCACCCAGCACGTCATCCCCATCCGAGAGATTCGCGGCGGCGGCCCGCCTAAGGACGGCATCCCCGCCCTGAGCGACCCCAGCTTCCTCTCCGCGGAAGAAGCCGACCGGCGCCTGCGCCACTCCGACCGCTTGATCGGGGTGGAGTTCAACGGGGTGGCCAAAGCCTACCCCATTCGCATCCTCAACTGGCACGAGATTGTCAACGACACCGTGGGGGGCCGCGCCATTGCGGTCACCTGGTGACCGCTGTGCGGCTCGGGCGTCGTGTACGACCCGATCATCAGCGGCCAGCGACACACCTTCGGGGTCTCTGGCCTGCTCTACCACCGCAACCTGCTGCTCTATGACCGGCAGACCGAAAGCCTGTGGTCACAATTGATGGGGAAAGCGGTCACCGGGCCGCTCACCGGCACCCCGCTCCGCCTCCTCCCCGCCGTCAACACCTCATGGGAGAAATGGAAGCAGGAGCACCCGCAGACGCTGGTGCTTTCCTTCAACACCGGCTACCGGCGGGACTACGCCCACGACCCCTATCAAAACTTCCCCCTCGACCGCCGCCAAGCCCTGGTGGTGATTGCCGGCGACCAAGCCAAGATTTACCCTTTCTCCGAGCTGAAAGACGCCGAGATGCCCCTCACCGACCGCCTCGCCGGCAGCAGGATTACGGTGGAGTTCGACCGGAAAGAAAAGACCGCTCGGGTCCGGGAGGTGGGCGGTAGCGTACGCTTCTTCGTTTCCTTCCTTGCCGACGCCCGCGCCTTCTACCCCGAAGCTCCCGTCTTCAAGGCCGATTGAAAGCTACGCGCAGCTCCCGCGGAGCTACTCGGCGGTGCCGACAGGTTCTTCGCTGCGCTCTTCTTCCCCCGGCGCCCCCAGCAGTTCCAGCCGCCGTTGCGCCAGGCGGTAGGTGGAGAGAGGGAAAGCGGCTTCTTCTTCCGGCGGGGTCACTTTCTGGTAGGCGGCGATGGCTGCTTCCAGCTCCCCGTACTGCTCGGCAATGCGCCCGAAGACGTACCAGAAGGCTGGGGTGGGTTCTTCCATCGCTTCCACCTCCATGGCGTTCAGCAGAACCTCCCGGGCTTCGTTCGTCCGGCCCACTTCCGCGTAGAGAGACGCCAGGGTGTGCAGGATGTAGCTCGCCTGGTTCCGGGTGAGCATGGCGGCCCGCTGGGCCTCCTGGATGGCCTCGTCAGTCACCTTGTCTTCGAAGAGTTTCTGCCAGGCGTGGTTATTCAAGTCGCCCGGCGTGGTTTCACCCAACTCCGCCAGCCTCTGGTGCAATTCGTCGGCCCGCTCATAGTCGTCCCTCTGCTGGGCCAGGTTCGCCAGCGTGCGCAGGGCTTCCGGGTTGTCCGGCAGCCGCTCCAGGCGCTCTTGGGCCGCCTGCTCGACTTCCTCCCACCGGCTGAGCTGCGACAGCGCCCCCACCAGCAGGCCGAAGGCAGCCCGGGAATCAGGACGACTTTCGACTAGACCGCGGGCAATCGGCAGCGCGTCGGCGGGGCGCTCCAGCCGGAGGAAGGCTCCGGCCAACGCCAGGTCGAATCGCAGTCGCTCTTCCTCGGTGGCGGCCTGCTCGCGGCCCGCTTCCAGGATGGGCAGGGCCCGGTCCGCCAGGGCCGTCTCGACCAGCAAGCTGGCGCCGGCGTAGCGAATCTCTTCCACTCCCGCCTCCGAGCCTCTCGTCCAGAAGCGGGGGAACGGCGGCCCTGCGTAGGGGTCGTCGCCGCCCGGCAGGGAGCGCTCCTCCCGGGCCCAGTCCAGCCAGCGCCGGGCGCCTGCCAGGTCGCCCGCCTCCGCTAGCTCGAGGACCCGCAGACCGAGCAAGCCGAGCATCCGCGCTGTGGCAAGAATCTTGAATTCTTCCTCTTCCCGGACCACGAAGAGCACTTCTTCGGAGCCGGCCCCGGGGAACATTCCCCGCTGTCGGAGGCGATAGCCCACCGAGTCATCCCCGTCCACGGAGACCTCGACGCCGGCCAGGGCCAGGTCCACTATCATCTCCGGCACCATGCCTTCGCGCTGTGCCATCCCGCGCACCCCGCGGAGCGCTTGTTCCAACCCTTCGGCGTCGTCCTCCTTGCTGGCCAACTCCCGAAACTCCCGGCTATGCAACCTCAGGTAGGCCTCGCCGGAACCCCCTAGGAACAGCGCCACCATGAATTCTTGTGCCAGGCCGCGGGGATCGTCTTCCGGGTAGGTGATTTCCTCGTGCCGCCGGGTGCGGCTCAAAAGGTTTGCCCGCGCCAGCAAGTTCACGGCGTTGGGGTCCCCTTTGGCCCCGGCGGTCAGCAGTGCGGAAGCCTCCGGGTAGAGGCGAAGTTCCGCCAGCAGCCTGCCTGCGGTTTGCAGGGCGCCCCGCCGCCTCTCATCGTCGCGGAAGAGTTGGGGGGCCTCGCGCAGGGCGGCGTCCGGGCCTTCCAAAGCCGCCACGGCCACCAGGACAAAGGCCTGGTGGGCGGGCAGGCCGGGATGAGATTCCATGAAGTCTCGGAGTTCCTCGAATCGCCGGGCGCGCAGCAGGGCCACGCGCAAATTGTTCACCAAGGGGTTGGAGGGTTCGAGTTCATCCAGCAGCCCGCGATACTCGGTGATGGCCTCGTCCAGACGCGCTTCGGGACTGTAGCGGATGCCCTTCGCATCGTGCTCGAGTAGGATGGCCAAGTCAACCCGGGTCGCCAGGTCTTCGGCGTCGAGCTCCAAAGCTCGCCGATAGGCGGCCAGGGCACCTTCCAGGTCGAACCCCTTCTTGAACCGCCGCCCCACCAGGTCGTGCTGGAGAATCCAGGCCAGGGTTCGGTGGGCTACCGCCGAGTCGGGCTCCAGCTCGATGGCCCGCCGCACCTCTGCCCGCGCCGCCTCGCCCATCCCCCCGGCCAGCAGCGCCCGCGCAATCTGCGTGCGATGCCGCACTTCGTTGGGATGCTGCCTTGCCAGCCCCCGAAATTCTCTCAGGGCCTCCCCGATACGCCCCGCCGCCAGGTGGGCCTCCCCGAGCTGCTCGAAGGTGACCAACACGACCGAAGCATTCTGCAGCTCTTGGATCCCTTCCCGCAGCGCGGCCACCTCCGCGGGGCTCAGGCGGCGCTTGCCCGTGTCAAACCGAATAGTGGCCGTCACCACCCCCTTTTCCTCCACCGCGAATTGTTGGGAGAAAGTGGCGGGGCCGAAGTGCTCTTCGCGGGCCTCGGGGAGCTCGCGCGGCCGGTAGCCGGGCGGGGCCACGATCCGGTACTGCCATTCCGTCACGTAGGGGTTGAAGAGCACCAGGTCGCTGGCCCGGCGGGCGGGGGTTGCGCCGGGGGTATCCGAACTTTCCGGGGCGGCGGTGAGGACATCGGGCAGCCGGTCCAGGAGCGGGGGCAGCAGAATGGCCACCCCGGCGTCCGCCACGTCCGTCCACGCCCGCTTGACCCCGGCGGCCTCAAAGCGGATGCGGAACGGCTGGGAGAGGTCGTGGGGATCGGTATAGGCCAGATCGGTCACCTCGTCGGCCAGGTACATCGCGGCGGCATAGTTCTCTATGGCTCTGTGGATGATTTCGAAGCTCACCTGGGAGTAGTCGTCCCGGTAGAAGAGGTCGGCCGAGCCCCAGGCCTCCGTGGTTTCGATTACCCGGGCTTTGCCAGAATCGGAGAGGAAAAACTCCCGGGTTTCGACGATCCTGTTGTCCTCGGGGACGGTTGCCGGGATGCGAACCAGCCCGGTGGTCTCGGGACCGGCCACCAAAGCCAGCCGCCCCTGGTCGGCCAGCGGGAGCTGGTTCACGCGGGCGAACTCCACTGTGGGGTCAATCCACACCGGCGGCGTGCCGGGAATGTAGACGATGGCGTGGTTGAAATGGTTCACCCCGGGCAGGCCTTTCTCTACGTCCGGTCCCGGGCCCGCTCGCAGCAGTGCCACATAGGCGTCCAGACCGGCCGAGCGCAACATTGCGATCAACAGCGTGGCCTTGTCCTTGCAGTCGCCGTATTTCCGCGCCAGGGTCTCGGCCGGTGTGCGCGGGATGATGGCGGCGTTGCCGAACTCAATCCCCGTGTAGCGTACCTCCCGCTGCACCCGGGCTAGCAGCCGCGCCAGGGTTTCTTGGCGCGTTTCGGTTCCCTCCAGCGTGCCTTCCACCAGCCCCGCCGTCCAGTCCGGGTCGATTTGCTCATCCACCACCTGGGCGTAGGCGGCGGCCAGCGTCGCCCAGGAGTCGGCGGTCGAGAAGACTACAGAGGGTTGTTGCGGCTCGTCGCTCGGACGGAGGAAGTCGATTCCCTCCAGGGGTTCCAGCCGACCGGTTTCAAACGTCAGCCGCACCCGGCCGTCCTTTTCTTCCCGGCGAGGAATCGCCGGCAGCAGCCGGGTGACGTAGTGCAGGGGCAGGGAAGCGGGAGCGTCGATCACCAGCCGGGCCTGCAGCACGGGGAAGTATTCCCCGAAATAGACCGCCTGCACCCCCCCCGGCCCGAAAAGCACCGACTTCTCTCGCAGCACGACCTCTTCTTCCACCACCGCCCCCACGGTCACCGCCGGCAGCGGCGCCCGCAGAATGCGCCGGTCCGTGTAAACATCCGGGTCGGCTTGCAGTTCCGGGAATTCGCCGAGGGTGCTCGGATCGAGAACATGTTCGTTCCCGTCCGGAGTGATCACCCGGGCGCGAATGCTCGGGGGCTCCTGGTACCACGGCGCCCAGGCCATCTCCGTCTTCGACCAGCGCTCCAAGCCTCGGGCGCTCAGGATGCGATAGACCAGCCGCCAGGTGTAAATGCTCTGCCCCTTGGAATCGAACACGTAGGTTTGTTCCTTGAGCAGGACGACGATATCCAGGCCGTCTCCCACCGGCACTCGGGAGGCCGCCTCCAGCACCGCCGCCGGGTCGGCCGCAAACGCTTCTCCCTCCCAAGGCAGGTCGGGCGCTCCCAGCCCCCCAGGTAAGGCCAGCACCGCTGCCAGTACGGAAAGCCCTGCGGTAGCGACAAGACGCCGCCCGGCAAATGTTTGCTCCGTCTTCATGTCGGCCTCCGGAGGATCTCCTGCGCGAATCCGAAAGCTCTTGGGAGGGCCCCCGCCTTTGTCGGCATCTTAGGCCGGTTCTGGCCGGGTGTCAATCAAAGTTGGACTCCGCCGCGAGCCGGGAGTTTGCGGAAACCCTCGTCGGCAGCTCCGGCCTGCGCGCCCGGCCGGCGGGCCGAGGCGGATTCAGTGCCCCTTGGAGGGACCGGTCGAGGGCCGGGCGCCAAATTGGCTCTTTACACCCGGCTGCGATTGGGTGTATTGGTATTCTCGTAAG
>JBHHYS010000105.1:0-8193 GCA_046757645.1 Terriglobia bacterium
GACCCCTTTGAGCCTACGGGGCCGAAAAGGCCCTGCGACGCCTGGATGGCGTCGGTGACGTGAAGGTTGACCTCAAGAGTGGCCAGGCGGTGCTCACGCCCCAGCCGGCGAGGAGCTTCGACCCAACAAAAATTGCCAAAGCAGTGAAGGATGCCGGCTTCAGCCCTGGCCCCATCGAAGTGACCGCGGTGGGAACGCTGAAAAGCCAGGACGAATTGTTGCTCCTGGAGATGCCCGGCCCGGTGGGGCAATTCCTCCTAGCCGGCGGAGACAAGGCAGAGGAACTGAAAAAGCGTCAGGATTTGCTCAATCGACGCCTGCGGGTGAGGGGAACACTCCATCCCTACCACGCCGACCGCCCCCCCGGACTGAAGGTGGAATGGTATGAGATTCCGGCGACCGCGGCTCCGGCGACCCCCGAACCCGCACCCGGCAAGACGGTTACCCGGAGAGGGAAGTTGACCCCTGAGGGCGTCGAATGCCAGGCCTTTCGCACTACCGATGGAGTGGTCTATACCCTTGTGGGGGATCTCAAAGGCTTCAAGGCCGGAGACCAAGCGTGTGTGACTGGCAGCGTGGCGGAAGTCTCCATTTGCATGCAGGGCATCACCCTCGCGGTCAAGCGGATCAGCAAAACGTGCGATTGAAGAGCGCCTGACGGCACACGCAGCCGTTTCTCCACGAACCACACCGTAGCTCCTCGGGGCTACCTAGCCTCCTTTTTGTGGGCCTTTTTGCCTTGAGAAAAGGGTTGACAACCGCGGGTTTATATTCTAAGATGTGAATGTATGCAACTGAGCCTGGAGCGGCCCAAAGAGCTTTTTGCCGTGCTGGGGGAGCGCCTGCGCTTGCGGCTGGCTTGCTGCCTGCTGGCCGTGAAGGAGGGCCTCTGTGTCTGCGAGCTGGTGGACGCCCTCCGGGTATCTCAGCCCAATGTCAGCCGGCACCTGAAGCTGATGAAGGCCGCCGACCTGGTCGAAGAGCGCCGCGAGGGCCGCTGGGTGTATTACCGGCTGAAGGGCGCTGACCATCCCTTCTTCGACAACCTGCGCTGTTGTCTGGAGACGGTCTGTTGCTGCGGCGACATCCAGGCGGATTTGCGGCGGCTGCGGGCGCGGCTGAAGCTCCGCCGCGGCGGCACGTGTGTGGTGGGAATACAAGAAAAGCGACGGCGCTAGTGCGCCTGCCCGTTCGGCAGGCGGGTGCCGGGAAAGGAGGCCGATGATGTGTCCCTGCTGTCCTGGGCCCTGTTGCCCGGATGACTGCTGCTAGGCGGTCATGAATCGGGGAAGCCTGCTGGCTAACCCGTCGGGCCGGCCCGCCGCCTGCCCCGCGCGTCCCAGCGGGGAAGCTCAAAGCGCGTCGGTGGGCAACCCGGCGGTGGAGTGGAGCGGCCGAGCCACTCCCGGCCGGCACGACCCCCCTGAGCCTATTTTGCCTTTTGGGCTTCGGCGGCTTTGTCGTAAACGATGCGGCCGTCGAAGATGGTATAGAGCACCTGGGTATCGAGTAGCTCTTCCGGCGGGCGGGAAAGAATATCGCGGTCGAGCACGACCAGATCCGCCAGCTTCCCCTCCTTGATTGACCCTTTGATGTTCTCCTCGAAGCTGGCGTAGGCGTTGTTGAGGGTATAGAAGCGGATGGCTTCTTCGACCGAGAGGCGCTGCGCGGGGAACCAGCCCCCGGGCGGTTGGCCCTGGAGAGTCTTACGGGTGACGGCGGCGTAGATACCGAGCAAGGGATTGATGGGGTAGAGGGAGGCGTGGGTGCCGGGCCAGTCGGAGCCAAACGACATCGTGGCGCCCCCCTCAATGAGCGACCGAAAGGCATAGGCGCCCCGGGCGCGTTCGTGCCCGATGCGCTCCTCCATCCAGCGCATGTCGTCGATGGTGTGGTAGGGCTGGACTTCGGCGATCAGGCCAAGGGCGCCGAAGCGGGCGAGGTCGTCCGGGCGGACAACCTGAGCGTGCACCACGCGGAAGCGCCGGTCGCGCGGGGGACTTTCCTCAAAGACCCGCTCATAGGTGTCGAGCAGGTGGCGGTTGGCGCGGTCGCCGATGGCGTGCACGGTGACGGTAAAGCCGGCGAGGTCTGCCTCTTTGATCAGCCGATAGAGGTTGCCCTCGGGAAACATCACTTCGCGCAGCCGGCCGTAGTTCTCGGGCTGGTGCTCATAGGGCTGGAAGAAGAGCGCCGTGGAGTTGCCCATGATGCCGTCCACCCAGGCTTTCAGCCCGCCCAGGCGAATGTACTGGTCGCCCCAGCCGCCCGAGGCGGGGGGGATGCGGTAGAGGCGGATGTAGTCGCGCACCCGCTCCCACTCACTGAGCGGCATGCGCGCCCAGACGCGCAGCGTGAGCTCCTTGTTCTTTTGCAGCTCTTTGAGGAGTTCGAGTTGCTCAAAGTCGGCCACGTTGTCGTGGATGGAAGTGACGCCCCAGCGCCGGGCCTCCTCCAGGGCCCACCGGGCTTCTGCCAGGCGCTGCTCGCGGCTGGGCGCGGGAATAACCGCCTCCACCAGTTTGTACGCCTCGCCAAGCAGCAAGCCAGTAGGCTCGCCCGTGGAATAGCGGAGTATCCAGCCCCCCTCCGGATTGGGCGTGTCGCGGGTAATACCGGCGGCTTGGAGGGCGAGTGAGTTGGCCAGGAAGAGCTGCTGGTCGAAGCGGCTGATCAAGGCGGGGTGGTCCCCGGTCACCGGATCGATCAGCTCTTTGCCGGGGAGAAACTTCTCTTGCGCCCCGCGCTGGGCTTCGGTTGCTGTGGCAGCCGGCCCGCCCGCTGAGCCCTGGCTCCATTGCTCGTAGGCACCCCAATCGCCTCCCACCAGCCAAGCCCCACCGGGCAGGCGCCGGGCCGCTTCGGCCACCCGAGCGCGGAAGCTTTCCGCGTCGTCGACGTCGAGCAGGTTCAGCCCCAGCAGCCGCCGGCCCGCGGCGGCGAAGTGGGTGTGGTTGTCAATGAACCCGGGCAGCACCAGCTTGCCCCGCAGGTTGATCACCCGGGTGTACTCTCCCAGCACCAACCGGCTGACCTCCTCGCTGGTGCCCACCCTAATGATGCGGTTGCCCCGGAGGGCAACCGCCTGCGCCTCGGGTTGCTCCTCTTCAAGCGTCCACACCTTGGCGTTGAGCAAGACGATGTGGGCGGGACGAGCCGGAATGGGTGGGGGCTCAGGCTCCGGTTCCTGGGCCGGCACGACCGCGGCCAGCCCGGTGAGAATAACCAGGAAACAGATGACATGCAGGCGCATTCGGCGATCGGCCCTCCTAGTGGGATGGTGGGCGCGGGCGGACGAGCTTACTTCATTTCGTGCCGGGGACGCACCCCGGTCCTTTCCCGGTCATTACTCTTTCGACCGGCGGGGGACGACGTCCTGGATGATGTCAAGGATCTTGCCGGTGCGTTCCTCCAACAGGATGACGTTGCCGGCCACCACCACCCGCCTCACCCCCTTGCCCGTCTGGGGTAGCCTGCTTTCCAACTCTTGCGGCAGCGGCTGGAGGCGCTTCTGCAGCCCGGGGGGCAATGTGCCGTTCTTCTCCAGGTGGCGTTGAAGGCCGGGGGGAAGCTGTTCGCGCTTGGCCAGTCCCGGCGGCAAACCTTGCAAGTTGGCCTTGTTGGCGAACCAGTCGCGGATCTTCTTTTCTTGTTTTTTGCCGAACGCCCGGCGTGGCGCGGCCCGCCCCTCGCGCTCCTCGTCGGCTTCTCTCTTTGCCCTTTCGCCCCCCTTGCCCTTCTGGCCTTTTTCGGCGGACCGGCCTGCGGTCTCCGGTTTGCCTTTGGCGGCGCCTTGGCCCCGGCCCTGGGCGGCTGCCGCCGGCAGGGAAAGGGCCAGGGCGAAAGCGGCAACGAGTGCCCACTGCATCCGTCTCATTTTCCCACTCCTTGTTAGTGACGGGACCGATTACGATAAAGTCCCGTCCACTCTATGCCACTAAGATGCGGGAAAGCAACTGGAGGCTGGTAGGAAATTAGTACTGGTAGAGCAAGGAGGCAAGAATTAGCGCACGTCGGGAGGCTCGGTGTGGATGGTGAGGCGGAAGAGCTGGGGAAAGTGGCGCAGGGTGCGGGCTTCGAGTTCCTGGGTGAGGTCGTGGACGCGGCGGATGGGAAGGCCGGCGTCGAGGGTGGCATGCCAGGAGGCGACGATCTTGCCTTCCACCTGACGCACCTGGACATCGTGGCAGTCGAGCAGCTCGGGGAAGTGGTAGGGGGCGTCGCGCAGGTGAGCTTCCAGGGCACGGGCCAGCTCTTCCAGTTCCGCCGCCGGAACCACTTCCCGCCCCAGGGTCTCAATGTGGGTGTTGATCTGCGACACCTGGGGGAGTTCGCGGTAGATCTCTTGTTCCACCCGGTCCGCCAGGGTGTGCGCCGCGCCCAGGGTAAGCGTCTCATCAACTTCCGCATCGAGCTCGAGGATCAAGCGGCCCGGCTCTCCGGGGCCCTCCCGCACCTGATGGGCCGAAAGTTCGTGCACCAGCAAGTTATGCCGCTGGGCGATGGCGCGCACCTGGTCAAAGAGGTTTTCGCCGGCGGGGGCGCGAGGCTCCATGTGGACCATCACGTCGGTCGGCCCCAGCAGGTTGCGCACCGCCTCCTCGACTTCATCCGAGATGCTGTGCACCCGTTCGAAAGGAATGGTGCGGGGGACGGCGATGGTGACGTCCACGAAGGTGCGGGTGCCGGCGCGGCGGGTGCGCACCCGGTCCACACTCAAGACGCCTTCGACGGTGGCGGCGGCCGCTTCCACTTGCGCCCGCAGGCCCGCGGGGGCGGCGTCCAGCAGCACGTCCACGGTCCGCTTCCCCAGGCGCACGCTGATCCAGACGACGATGCCGGCCACGACGAGCGCCGCGATGGGATCGGCAGCGCGGAGGCCGGGCCAGCCGAGCCGGTCCGCGAGCAGCACCCCCAACAGGCCGAGGATCACGACCGAAGAGCTCCAGACGTCGGTGCGAAAATGCAGCGCATCGGCTTCCAGCGCCTGCGAGTTGTACTTGCGCGCCACCCGAGCCAGGGCGCGGGCGCGCGCGTTATCAATCGCGATAGAGACCCCCATGACCGCAAAGGCCCAAACGGAAGGTTCGACCGGCACCGCTTTGAAGAAGAGCCGGTGAACCGCTTCCCAAACAATCCAGGCGCAGGCGATGAGCAGCAGGCCGGTTTCGAGGAAGGCGGCAAAGTTTTCAAACTTGCCGTGGCCGTACTGGTGGTCGGCATCCGCCGGCCGGTCGGAGACGCGCACAGAGAAGTAGGTAATGGCGGCGGCCACCAAGTCGAGGCCGGAGTGGGCGGCTTCCGAGAGCACCCCCAGGCTGTGTGTAGAAAGGCCGACGGCCGTCTTCAAGGTCACCAGCAGCAGCGCGGCCAGCAGGCTCGTCAGCGCCACACTCTTCTTTTCGCGCTGTTCCTCCGTGAGGGCGAATTGTTCGGCGACGGTGCTCAAATCAGCACCGGGGCCGGCTACGCTTCTTGCCGTGCCCCGTCCCCAGAATGATATAACAAAGGCTTCTTCAGTGCCCGCTGGCGGCGGAGAAAAGGAGAGGTGATGGGTCACAAAACATCGGGCCCCATCGTGGAGTTCCTGGCCGTCCTCCGGCCGGTCGAACGCGTGTGGGCCGCACTTACCGCGCCGCGCGACCTTGGCCAATTACTGCTCGGCCGCGTGGAGATGCGCGCCGAGCCGGGTGCACCGCTCACCTGGCAGTGGGGGGTGTGGGAAAAGCTCGCGCCGCGTGGCCGCCCGGGACGCTTCACCTGGAAAGGGACCGTACTCGACGTTGTGCCAAATTCGACCTTGGTCCTCGGTCCCCAGCCGGTGGTGACCATCACGGTAAAAGGGCAAGGCCAAGCGGCCCTGGTGACGGTGGTGCAAGGCGCGGCACCGCCCGGCGAGAAACTGGCCGACTACGAATACGCCTGGGCCGATTTTCTGCTGCGGCTGAAGACCTACCTGGAGACAGAGGACCTGGAGCGGGAGGTGTTAGTACGGGCGTTGGTGCGCGCCACCCCGCAGCAGGTTTATCGCGCTTGGCTCAGCCCGAAGGCCCTGGCGAAACTTCTGCCGGGCAAAGCCAAAGTGGAAGCGAAACTGGGCGAGCGCTTTTCCTGGCAGCACAAGCGGGGCCAGCACGTGCACACCGGCGTCTTCCTGGAGTTGCAGAAGAACAAGCGAATTGCTTTCAGCTGGGAAGGCCGGGAAGGATCAGGAGAACCCGCCTCGGAGGTGGCGCTCGAGGCCCAGCCCGCCCCCTACGGCACCCTGGTCTCCGTCCACCACACCGGCTTGCCCCGACTCAGTCGGGGGCAACTCTTCGGCCAGCGGATGTTCTGGACGCGCCTGCTCGAGCGCCTGCGCGGCTACTTCTACTTCCACGGCAAAATCAAATCCACCGACTAGTGCACTGTGTCCACCCATCCTACAATGAGCCCCGAGGTGAATACACATCACCTAAAGGCTGTTACAATCACGAAGTAGCCATCTCTATAACGTCCATTGAACCGGTGCGCGTTCACCCTGACGCGAACCTTTCCGGTCCGGCTAGATTTCACCTCGGCGATGGCGACATTCTGAGGATCATTGTCCTTCACGATCAACTTCCCTTTTTCATTATAGACACGGATATCTAAGTCTCCAATGCGGCTATCGCCGACGCCCACAATCCAATAAATACCGGTACCAAGGCTATAGATGTACGTCTCGGCCCCCCCTTTAGCCAGAATGCCCATTTGAACCTTTATCGTTTGGAAGTTATTCTCTGCCAACATCCGAAGAGTTCGCAGCAGACGTTGCAGCATATTTACCGTTGAAACAACCCGTCCGGTTTGACGTTTACGGCTGGTTACGATTACGAAGAAGCCATCTGTATAACCTGGATTGAACTCATACGCGTCCACTTTAGTAATGAATCGTTCAGTGCGCCTGGGGGTCACCCTGGCGACGGCGATATTCTGGGCGTCATTGTCCCTAGCCACACGATAATTACTTTCATCATACAGAGAGATATCTAAATCGCGAATGCGGTCATCGCCTAGGCCGACAATCATGTATGCATGGCCGGCATGAAGCTCTTGCCTATATTTATAGCTGCGCCGTGTCACAACTGCTAGGTGAATGTCTTCAACCTGATAATTCAACTTTTCAAGCCGTCCAATAAGAGTGACTAAACGACGGAGTATTTCTTTAACTGAAACGATGCGTGTTGGAGATGCTTGTGCGGGAGAAGCACTGAGTCCCAAAACGAAGATGATAGATAGGAGGAAGATGAATTTTGGCAATCGGGTTGTCATCCTAGTAATCCTCCTCGGTGCATGAGATATGGTAATGGTTACGGCGGGGGTTCTACTACAGGCTTGGGTTCTAGAGGAGTAGGCGATGGAATGCCCGGAGCCGGAGTCGCCGTCACCGGCATCGTCGCAGCTCGCTCAAACATCCTTACTCTGTGCCCGGTGGACGGTCGGAAGGGACGGGATTGCCAACGTCTTTCCCCTCGTTGGGCTTGTATAATCACAATGTCATTTGCTTTTAACTTGGCCCAACATTGAAGTTCATGACGCTCGCGTCCTTCAGTGTCGAAAGTCACCTCTTCACGGCACGCCAATGGTATTAGCTCAGATGCCTCACCTCCCTCTGTTTCTTTAATGGTATGGGAGTATTCAACATTTTCGTCGTGACGGAAACCTTTAGAAGTCGGCTCAAGTGTGAACCGCCACCGGAGTTCCGTCAAACCTTGCTTAGCATCAGCTAATTGTCTTTCCAGTTTTGCGATCTCACCAGACATCTCTTTTACATCTCGAAGAAAGGGGTAGAACCCTAAAAGGGTTATACCGAGCCCCACCATGACAAATAGAGTAACAGCATCGATACCCAAATTGATGCCTAGTCTTTGGATTTCAATCTTCTGGATTCTCTCAGGCAAGCGCTTAGAGAAGAAAATGCTCAACACAACTACTATACAGCCTGAGACAATCAAGATTATGCTCATGAGGGAACCCCCCCCCGCGTTTTTGGTTGTTTGTTACTTCCCCAGCGGACTCGGCAAAGCCGTTGCAGCAAGCACAACGATGTCCGCAAACAAAAGTCTCCCCCTGATTGGAATTCGACCAACTAGGGTTCTTAACCTAAACTAGCCCTCCAATTTCCTCGTGGATCGGCCCGCTGCTGGAAGTTGAGCAGGCGCTAGAGAGCGT
>JBHHYS010000106.1:0-8182 GCA_046757645.1 Terriglobia bacterium
ATGGGCGGCATTATTCGCAGTCGTTGCTGCTGGAATCGGCGAAGAAAAAATCGAAACAATAAATGCGGGAAACCCCGGGCAGACAGGAATGTCTGCCCTACCAGGACAGGGGCTCGCACCGCAGAGACGCGGAGGGCGCGGAGAAACACTCAGGAGGAAAAGCCGACGACGAGCGCAAAAGCGTTCGTCGCCGCTACGCGCTGCGGCTAGAGCAGGGCAGACAAGAATGTCTGCCCTACCAGGACAGGAACTCGCACCGCAGAAACGCAGAGGGCGCAGAGAAACACTCAGGAGGAAAAGCCGACGACGAGCGCAAAAGCGTTCGTCGCCGCTACGCGCTGCGGCTAGGGGGGCAGACGCTTCAACAGGCTTCCCTCGACTCCACCCTTCGGCTCCGTTCGGCGCAAGCCAGCCCCTGCCCTACCCGGGCGGCGCGGACGAGCTCGGAAACTCGGGGCTGAGTTATACTGCCCGTGAGGGAGAAGCTTCCGGGTGAACCCTCTCCGATGAACCTGCAGGCATCCAGCCGGCGCAAGCGCCTCTACTTGATTGACGCCATGAGCTACATTTTTCGCGCCTATCACGCCCCGGTGCCGCAGCGCTTTGCCAGCGCCCAAGGGGTGCCCACCCAGGCGGTGTTTCTCTTCAACAACATGCTGCGGAAGCTCCTGCGGGAGCACCAGCCGGACTACGTGGCGGTGGTGTTCGAGTCGGCCGGGCCCACGGTGCGCGACGCCCTTTTCAAAGAGTACAAAGCCCAGCGGCCGCCGATGCCCGACGACCTGGCGGCGCAGCTTCCCTACATCCGCCGGCTGTGCGCCGCCCTGCGGCTGCCCATCCTGGAACACGAAGGCTACGAGGCGGACGACGTCATCGGGACGCTGGCCCGGCGGGCGGCGGAGCAGAACCTGGAGGTGGTCATCGTCACGTCCGACAAGGACCTGCTGCAACTGGTGCAGACGAAGGAAGGGGCCCCGGTGCGGGTGTTCAGTCCCACCAAGGAGCTGTTCTACGACGAAGCCGAGGTGGAGAAATATTTCGGGGTGCCGCCGGCGCAGGTGGTGGAGGTGGTGGCGCTGATGGGCGACGCCATCGACAACATCCCCGGCGCCAAGGGCATCGGGGAGAAGGGGGCGCACGAGCTGATCACCCAGTTTGGTTCGGCGGAAGCCGCCGTGGAGCACGCTGCAGAGGTGAAGCAAAAAAAATACCGGGAGGCATTGCAACAACAACAGGAGCAGATCCGGCTCTCGAAGCAACTGGCGACGCTGCACACCGACCTGCCGGTCGAGCTTGAGCTGGAGCGGCTGGCGCGCGGGGAACCCGACCGGGAGCAACTGGTGGCGCTCTACTCCGAACTCGGCTTCACTTCTCTGCTCAAAGAGCAGTTGCCCACCGAGACGGCGGCATCGAGCGAGGCACGCTACCGGGAGCTCACCCGCCCGGAGGAGCTCGAGCGCTACCTGAGTGCGGCGCGGGGGTCGCCGCTGGCGGTGTGGTGCGAAGCCGGGGGCGAGGCCCCGCTCGATTTGACCCTGGCGGCGCTGGCGTTTTCCCCGCGCTCGGGGGAAGCCTGCCTGGTGAATCTCAACCGGGATCGTTCCGGCTGGCTGGAGGCGGCGCGGGGGTTCCTCGAAGACCCCCAGCAGCCGAAAATCGTTCACGACGGAAAGAGCGTGGCCCTGGCGCTGGCGCCGACCACGTCGGGGCCGGCCCCGGAGGGAATCGAGTTGCGCGGGGTGGTGCACGACACGGCGCTCTACTCTTACTTGCTGCAGCCCACCACGACGAAACACAGCCTGGAGGACGTGGTGGTGCGGCAGTTGAACCTGCGGCTGTCGGGTGCAGTGGCGGAAAAAGCCGATTTCGTGGGGCGGCTGGCGGCGGAGCTGCGCGCCGGGGTGGAGGCGCAGGAGCTGGTCACCGTCTATGAAGCCATCGAGCAGCCGCTGAGCGCGGTGCTGGTGGCGATGGAGCGTGCCGGGGTGCGGCTCGACCCGGAGGCGCTGGCCGGGCTTTCGGCTGCCTGCGAGAAGGAAATTGAAAAACTGAGGAAACGCATCTACGCGCTGGCCGGGGTGGAGTTCAACCTGAACTCCCCCAAGCAACTGGGGGAAATCCTGTTCGAAAAGCTGCAACTGCCGATGCCCAGCAAGCGGGGCAAAGGCAAGGTGGCCTCGACCGCAGCCGACGTGCTGGAAGAACTGGCGGGGCGGCACGAGCTGCCGGCGCGGGTGCTGGAGTACCGGGAATTGGCCAAGCTGAAGTCCACCTACATTGACGTGCTGCCGACAAAGATTCATCCTCGCACCGGGCGGCTGCATACCCGCTTCCACCAGACGGGCACGGCCACCGGGCGGCTGTCCTCCTCCGACCCCAACCTGCAGAACATTCCCATCCGCTCGGAGCTGGGGAACCGGATTCGCGCCGCGTTTGTGGCCGCGCCGGGCTGGGAGTTGCTGGCCGCCGACTACTCGCAAATCGAGCTGCGGGTGCTGGCGCATATGTCGGAAGACCCGGTGCTGCTGGAGGCCTTCCGGCGGGGAGAGGACGTCCACGCGCGCACCGCGCAGGAGGTTCTGGGGGTGCCACCGCTGATGCAGAAGTCCGAGCACCGGCGCATCGCCAAGATGATCAACTTCGGCATCATCTACGGGCTGACCGCCTACGGCCTTGGGAGCCGCCTGGGGTTCGAGCCCGCCGAGGCGCAGCGCTACATTGACGCCTACTTCCAGCGCTACGCCGGGGTGAAGGCGTTCCGGGAGCGCCTGCTGAAAGAGGTGCGGGAAACGGGAGTGGCGCGCACGCTCTTCGGGCGGCTGCGGCCGATTCCGGAGATCAATTCGCGCAACGCCGCCCAGCGCAACTTCGCCGAGCGCACCGCGCTGAACTCGCCCCTGCAAGGCACCGCCGCCGACATCATCAAGCTGGCGATGATCCAGGTGCAGGAGCGGCTGCGCGAAGAGAAGCTGCGCACCCGCATGCTTTTGCAGGTGCACGATGAGCTGCTCTTTGAAGTGCCCCCGGAGGAGCTCGGCCGGGCGAAGGAGCTGGTGAAAGCCACCATGGAAAAGGTTGAGCTGCCCGCCGGGCGGGTTTATCCCCTGCGGGTGCCGTTGGTGGTGGAGGTGGGTATCGGTTCGAACTGGGCGGCGGTGAAGTAAGAGAAACGGACGCGGCCCCGACTTTGTCGGGGCCCTTCCGGACTGAGACAAAAACTCTGGGGCAGACAGGAATGTCTGCCCTAACCAGGACAAAGGCTCGCACCGCAGAGACGCAGAGGGCGCAGAGAAACACTCAGGAGGAAAAGCCGGCGACGAAGGCTCTGCCTTCATCGCCGCTACCAATTGCGGGACAAGCGGGTGCTGAGCACCTCTTCCGGACTGAGAGAAGAACGCTGGGCAGAGAGGGATGGCGGCCCCACTAGAATGTGTTACCCTGCATCCAAAGAAGTGACGATGGCGGTTGCAGCGAACAAGCACGCGGCGAGAGGTCTGCTGACGCTGACGGCCGTGGTGCTGCTGGCGGGTCTGGTCCCGCCGTTGGCGGGAGGGAATTTCTGGGAGAAGAAGCCGGCGGCGACGTGGACACTCGAAGAAGCCTTGAAGGTAGTGCAGGATTCCCCCTGGGCGCATGAAGAGCTCGTGGTACCTCCCGGGTGGCTGAGAGGGAGAGGGGCGAATCGAAGCGCCGCGTGGAGGAATCGGCAAAGCGATCCGCTGCTCCAGGGGGCGCCGGAGAGAAGAATGCCGAGGCCTTCACGAGGGCCGGTGATTCGCCGGGATGAGTTTCCCCGGGCGGGCTACCTGGTGCGATGGGAGTCAGCCCGGCCCGTAGTGGAAGCCTTCGCGCGGCTGGAGGAGTTGGGCGAGCGGGCCAGCGCGAACTTCCAGTCGCCGCCCCCGCGACTCCCGGAAGACCGCTACGTGATCACCGTGAAGACCACGCGACCACCCCCCCGAGGGCCCGACCTCTTCGACCGGTTGGGCAAGAAGGAGCTCCGGGAGCGGGCGCGCCTCAAGACCCAGCGGGGCCGGGTGGCCCCGGTCGAGGTCGAGCGCAGCGGGTTGGGGGCCAATGCGGCGGTGCACTTCTTCTTTGCCCGCAGCTACGAAGGCGAGCCGCTGTTGCGGCCGGCGGGCGAAAAGGTCGAATTCCGGTTTGAGGGCAGACGGTTCACACTGAAAACCAAGTTCGCTCTGAAGGGCTCGTTTCTCCGCTAAGCGCGGGCGCCTGATGCGAGGGCTGACCTCAGCGGTGCTGCTATCGGTTCTGGCGGCCGGGACGCTTGCGGCCGCGGAGAACTTCTGGACGAGGAAGCCGCCGGCCGAGTGGACGCAGGAGGAAGCGCTCGAGCTGCTCAACGACTCACCTTGGACGCAGCGAGTCAGGCTCTACCAAGTGACGGGACGGTTACTGGCGCAGCTGCCGGACGGCCACAAGGTCATCTATCGCACCGCACCCAACTTGCCGCCGCGGCGGTACACCGTGGAACCGGTGAGCATCGAGCCGGAGCTGGCCCCGGCGCTGTACGCGGTGCGGTGGAGCTCGGCGGCGATTTTGCAGCAGGCGCTCGGCCGCTTGCAGGGAATCGCCCCGGTGCTGCGGGAGATGCAAGCACCGCCGCCCGAGCTTTCCCCCGGGCACTACGTGGTGACCGTGCGGGTGGTGGAGCCGCCCCAGGAGTCGAGGATCGAATCCCACTCTCGCCCCCTGCTGCAGGATGAGACAGGGCGGCCGGTGCGGGAGTTACCCCCGCAGGTAGCCGACGTCTTCGCCGGACTCGACGCCGAGGGGTTGCGGGCGCGGGCCGAGCTGCGCATCGGGCGGAGACGCCGCTTGAAGCCCGAGCGCGTTCTCCGTCACGGGCTGGGGGCAAGCGAAGGAGTTTCCTTTTTCTTTCCGCGGCAGGAAAATGGCCGGACCACCCTACCGGCGGATACGAAGTGGGCTGAGTTTGTTTTTGTGGGGGAAAAAGGCGACAAGCTGAAGGCCAAGTTCAAGTTCAAAGAGATGCGGGTGGCGGGGCGGCCTGACTACTGAGCAGCGCCGCAGTGTCCTTATTTCGGGTGACGATGCCGTGCCGGCTTGGACAGCTTGGGCGGCGAAGAAATTGTATTCACGTGATATGTCCTGATGCGCTAACGTCACAAAACGATATCGGAGTGGACTTTCAGCTCACGAAAGACAGGGTGTCCCAACGTTTCCAGGAAAACTTGGATACCCTCTTTTCTTGCGAACTTCATTGCAGGTATGAAGTCAGAGTCCGAGGTGACTAGCACCATTCCGGCAACAATCTTCTTAAGAGATAACCAAGCGATGTCCAGCCCAATCCTCATATCAACCCCTTTCTGCTTAAGGTCTGGAACAAGATCGTTTGCATTCAGGGGACGCTGCACAGCTAATAAGGCCTTTAGTGCAGCACTACCGAGTTTCCATCCGCTCAAAACAAGACTTCCCCGCCTGACGGCAAAATTTGGCTGAAGCTCGAGAGAACGAAGTAGATTTTGATTCTGCACGGCCTGCGGTGTCGCAGAAAAATTGATTGACACTTGTTCCTTCGTAAGGGGGTGCATCATAAAAATACACTCGAAATAGCCGGGACCCAGCGAGGGCTGGCTTATTGAGATGAGAATGGTTTGGTATAGGCCAGTAATGTCCTGGATGGTAGGGAATCTGTTGTGCTGCTGAGAGAGCTTTTTCTTGACGAAGCCACCGTCCATGAGGACGGCTATCTTTTCGGGCACCTAGACGCTCGTAGGTAGGTACCCCCCTCCCTGCGCGAGGCCCTTTGGGGGGCCTACTTGGATCAACGGCGTAGTTAGGGGGAATCTCTATCAGCATCGATTGTCAATTTGCTTGACGTTTTTGTCAAGTGTTTTTATAGAGTGGTAGAAAGGAGCCGTACGACTGCCGGCGGCGACCCCAGCCCTGCGGGGGTCTGCACGGGGAGAGGAATTCATGGCGAAGCAGCATTCTGAGAGATTTTTGGCGCTGGTGGAGGAGGTGCGGAAGCGCGTTCAGGAGCTCTCGATCGATCAGGTGAAGGAAAAGCTGGAGCGCGGCGAAGGGTTCCGGCTGATTGACGTCCGCGAAGCCGACGAGTACGCCCGGGGGCACCTGCCGCGGGCGGAGCCGCTCTGCAAAGGCATTCTGGAGCGCGACATCGAAAAGTTGGTCCCCAATCCCGCCACCCCGATTGTGCTTTACTGTGGGGGCGGGTTCCGCTCCGCGCTGGCCGCTGCGAACCTCCAGAAGATGGGCTACCAGAACGTCTTCTCTCTGTGGGGCGGCTGGCGGGCTTGGACGGAAGCGGGGTATCCCGTCGAGAAGCAATGAAACCCCGGATGCACGCGGATAGGGACGGATCTACCCTCAGGGGCTAATGCCCCATTCTTTCCGACTTGTTTTTCGGCACAGCTAAAGCCGTGCTCTGACAAAGCCTTGCCAGGGCAGCAGCAGGGCTGAACGAGAAGAAACGGAAAGCTAGATGTGGTGGATTGAGGCGACTCTGACCGGGCTGGTGCCGGCGCTGGCGGGCGGGCTGGTTGGTCTGGTGCTGGGCAACCTGCGCTGGCCGCTGGTGCTGGGGCTGCTGGCCGGGAATGCCACCCTGGCGGCGGGCACGAACCTGGCGGTGAGCACGGTAAGCGCCGTGGGGGGAACCTACAAGCACGTGCGCGAGGGGCGGTTCGACGGGTCGCTGTTCGTGTGGCTGGGTGGGGCGGCGGTGGTGGGGGGATTCGTGGGGTCGTTTCTGACCCGCGCCCTCCCGGCAGCGGCACTGTTGGGTCTGATCGCGGCGCTGCTGCTCTATGAAGGAACACGGATGCTGCGCGCCTCCAGCGCCCCGGAAGCAGCAGCACTGGGGGAGCGCGGTTGGGGGCGGCCGTGGCGGCGTCACCTGGCGGCGATGCTCATCGGGTTCGTCATCGGCGTGCTCAGCGGGATGGTGGGAATGCTGCTGGGCAGCTTGCGGCTGCCGGCGATGATCCGTTGGCTGGGTGTGGATACGCGCACCGCGGTGGGGACCAATATGGCGATTGGCCTGGTGGGAGGCTTGGCGGCCACCACCGGGCACCTGGCGCAAAAGCAAGTCGCGCTCCTGCCGCTGGTGGTGGTGGGGCTGGCGGCGCTGCTTGGTTCTTACCTGGGGGCGCACTTCACCGGGCGGCTGCCGCTGCCCACGTTGAAGCGAGCGATTGGGGCGGTGTTGCTCGGCGTGGGGGCATTACTGGCGGGGCTCGCCTGGCAAGGCTACTAGCTGGAAGCTAGAGGGGTGATGGAAAACTCTCCCGGGTGTGATTCTGACGAGCTGGGGGCGACGAAGAATCTCAAATGTGACTGATTTCAAGAAAGCAGATTCTCCGCCTCGCCCTTCGGCTCCGCTCAGGGCAGGCTCAGAATGACAGTGAAAAAAAGCAGAGTTCGACAGCCGGCGCGAGGCGGCCCGGTGTTGACTTTCACCTCGCCCCCTCCTAGGATGGGCGCCACACACAGCGAAAATTTGCCAGCCGGGAAGCTACCGGGCCGGAGAACACATTATGGCAAGCAAACTGGATAGGCTGTGGGCGGACTATGAGGAGCATCACCGCACCGCGGGCAACAAGTGGTGCCACCTGGTGGGGATTCCGCTGATTCTGGTGGGGCTGCTCAGTTTGCTCTCGGTTCCGGTGTTTCGAGTGGAGCGGCTACCGGTGGAGGTGGCGCTGCTGCTGGTGGTGGTGACCGGCGGGCTCTACTTGTGGCTGGACGCGAAGCTGGGCGCGGCCATGTTCGCGGCGACGCTCCTGATCTACCTGGGGGCGCGGCTGCTGGCGTGGCCGGTGGCGTTGGGGCTGTTCGTGGTGGGCTGGGGGTTCCAGTTCGTCGGCCACGGGGTCTATGAGAAGCGCTCGCCGGCTTTCTTTACCAACCTGGCGCATTTGTTGGTGGGGCCGCTGTGGGTGCTGAATCATGCCCTGCGGATTCGAAGCGAGCAGCCGGGGAGCCACCGGGGCTAAAGCCCGGTTTTTTTTTGGCTAGGGTGCCGGCCGGTGCTGAGCACCTCTTTTGGACCTAATAGGTAACAGAAACTCACCGCAGAGACGCGGAGAAAACCTCAGACTTCAGGGGCTAAAGCCCCTCGCTTCGCTGGCGCTTTTCGGCACGGCTAAAGCCGTGCCCTGACGGAGAAACACCG
>JBHHYS010000107.1:0-8113 GCA_046757645.1 Terriglobia bacterium
TGTCCGCGTCGAGGATACAGAGTTGGTCGCCGGCGCGTATTTCCAGGCAGGGAGTGTTTCCGCCGTAGCGCCAAGTGGCGCGTTCGGGTGCCGGGACCGAACCGCGCACACCCCAGAAGTTAAGTTGCACGTTGCCCTCCTCTCGCCCAACTGGCGGTGGAAGCGTCTGCGCCCCAGGCGCCCCGCGGGGCGTTCGTCTGGCCGCATTCGCCTCGGGGGAAGCGGTGGCGCCGCTCCGGCAGGCCGCCGCAGCGGCCCTCAGGGTTCGCCCGGAAGGCTCACCCTGACGGGAGCTAAACTACGCCCGCGCTCCTCAGTTGTCCAGTTGAAAGCAGCCACCGAAATGACGGAAGGGCGGATTATAGGAAGGCCGCTGAGGCGAGTCAAGCGCGGGAAAGAGAGAAGGAAAGTTATCTTCTGCGTGTGAGAAGAATGTTCTCGATAACCTCGCCAGTTAGTTGGCGTCGTTCATCTGCAACTTCGACTAGCTCCCTGCTCGGTCTAGTATTCGGCGAGAAGCTCCCATGCCACAGAGTAACGAGCACACCTTCCCTTTTCACTGCTTCAAGCGCGGGGATAAGGTCGCTATCCCCTGTAAAGATAGAGACGTTTGTGATTTTCCCCCTGCCCGCCAATAGCGCCATGTCCACGCCCACCATGCAATCAACTCTCTTCTGCTGAAAAATAGGGTTTCCGTCGGTATCCTGTCCCCTATAGGCTAGTTTCCCTAGCCTTACTTCAAATCTCGGCAAGTACGACAGGGCAGTAATAAAACGGTGTCTAGAAGAATATCGTTGTCTTTCTTCTTCAGTGGGTGGATTACTCTGGTAAGGCAGGCAATGGTAGTAGTACGCTCTCAAAAGCTCGTCAGGCTCCGCCATCAGACGCACGAGCCTCTCAAAGTCAATTTTCGGTTCTTGGTGGTCGTAGTGGAGAACTTTTTCCAAATATCCTCCATCTATGAATACCGCTCCCACTCCCATCCGTATCCTCCCAAGACCTAAAGAAAATGGCCTGTGGCTGCCGCCACAGGCCTTGATCTTCTCCCGCAGTGCCCGAAGGAACCGCGGGGTCCATAATTACGAACTTCAGCCTAGCTAAATTAGACGCCCCATGTCAACTAAAATTGCACCCTCTTCTCGCTTTGTTTTCAAGTAGATACGGCTAGGCCGCGTGGCTACTGGAGCTGGCGCTCGTGCCCCTACGTTGCCGTCTTGCCTTGGGGCCGGGACCACGATTGCCGGGGCGCCGTTGCGAATGCTCGGACGAACCCGCCGACGCTGCTTCCGTCGACTTGGCTCGGGAGAAACCCCTCGAGTCCGGTCTCATCGACTTTGCCCGTCGATTGCGCTCGGGGCGAGCTCGAGACAGGCGGGCGAGGCGGCCGTTGAGGGTGCGGTGGTGGGATTCCACCAGCCGATGGAGGGCGTCGACGCGGCGGGCGACGTGGTTCAAGAGCACGTCCTGCTCGCGCTGGAAGGCGTTGTCGCGGCTGACGAGTTGCTCGACGGCGCGAGCCAGGTTTTGCAGGGCGAGGGCGGTTTGGTTCTGGGCGGCGATCAAGCGCGGGGCGTAGCGGTCGGCCAGAAGATAAAGAAAGGCAAACAGGAGCAGAACGATGACGAACTGGGGTCCCCAGGCAATGAGCACGCGCTCGAGGAGGAGTTGAGCGAGCGCGGGGCGCTGCTCGAGCAAGAAGATGAGCAGGGTGAGAAGGCCGCCGGC
Organism: Terriglobia bacterium; assembly: GCA_046757645.1. Taxonomy (GTDB): domain Bacteria; phylum Acidobacteriota; class Terriglobia; order Acidiferrales; family 2-02-FULL-67-57; genus JBHHYS01. Next base: position 1,726 of record JBHHYS010000107.1, read on the forward strand.
GCCACCCGCGAGGGTGGCTTTGAGGTAGCGGCGGTTGCGGGGTTTGGCACCAGGCTCTGTGGTCATTGGAGGAGATTCATTCTGGGAGAAACCGACGAGAGAAAAACCGCAGGAAGGCCGGCGGCCATCCTGCGCTACCGGCTCGCCCTAGCCACGAGCTGCGGGCGGGGATTCATCCCGGATGTCCCTCGACTCCGCTCGGGACAAGCGGCGCAGTGCCTCTTCCGGGGTGAGGGAGATCTTGACGGCGTCGAAGTCAACCGGGTCGTCGTCGTTCAAGGCGGCGACCGCCGCCAGGGTCATGCGGGCGATGAGCTGAAGCAGCTCCGCCCAGGTGACGATGTCGCGTTTGGTGAGAGCCATGAGGTTCTCCTTTCGGTTCGGATAGAAAGACCGCAGGAAGGCCGGCGGCCATCCTGCGCTACCGGTCTCGTGGGCCGGCAAGAGGCCGGCGGCCATCCTGCGCTACCGGTTTGTTGGTCGGTATCCGGCACGGCTGAAGCTGTGCCCCGACGAACTGCCGGCAGGGGGCCGCTCGACTCCGCTCCCTTCGACGTAGCTCAGGGCAAGCGGAGCAAGCAAGCCCCCGCCCTACCTCTACTCCTGTGGGCCTTGTTCGTTGCCCGGCTGCGCTGGGTCGAAGGAGGCGAGCAGGACGCGGAGGTCGGTGAGGAGCCGGGGCAAGTGGTCGAGGGCAGCGCGCACCTGGCGCTCGGTGGCCTCGGCGCGGGATGAATCCCCGGCGCGGCGGACTTGCTGGTAGGTCTTCATCAAGTCGGCGGCCAGGGTGTGAGCAGCAATGAAGCGGTTGCCGGCAACGGCAAAGCGGTCCCACTGCTCCTGGGTGAGGCGGGCGTCGAGGAAGGCGCGGGCGGCCTCTTCCTGCAAGAGCTCGTATTCAACTTTGGCCACCTTCAAGGTGCGGTAGGCGTTCTTTTCGAAGCTGTCGCAGGCGGGCAGCCAGAGGACGGAAGCCAGAAGCAGCGCGGCGGCTGTGCGCGGCCAGTGACGGGGGCGAGGGGCGAGAAAAACGGGCATGGCGGCAAGCTCCTTGTGGGGAATGCTAGGTGGAATCAACCCGGGCAGGCGCGGGGGCACGCGTCTTCGTCGGAGGGGCTTCGGCGGCGAGGCCGGCGGGGAGGTCGAACTGGGTGAGGTTGTAGCGGCGGATGAGGATGGAGAGCTTGTAGGCGTAGCGAGGATCGGTGGCGTAGCCGCAGCGCTGCAGCTCGACGGCAAACGCAAAGGGATTGGCAGCGACGGCGCGGGCGGAGGCGTAGCGGGGCCGGGCGAGCAGGCGGGCGTAATCCTCCAGGCAGGCTTCGTAGCCGGGGTAGTGGGCGAAGCGGGCCTTCTGGCGGCGCCGCCGCCCGCCAGTGTATTCCCTGGTGGAGTAGACGACCGCGGCAGCGTTCGTGCGGGTGTGCGCCTTGATTCCGAAAAGGTTGCGGTTGCGGCGCGCCAGCAAGGAGCGGCCCCAGTTGGACTCGAGAATCGCTTGCGCCAGCACCACCGAGGCGGGCAGCCCGGTGCGTTGCTGCAATCGAAGCACGGGGGAAACCACTCTACGGAGGAAGTCGGCCTGGTATTCGCGCATCGGTCGCTCACCGAGTGGCTGGTAGCAGAAAGGCAAGGCGGGTGTCTACGGTTTCTGCGGTTTCTGCGGTTTTTGCGGAGGTTTTTTTTGCCGGAGAGGAATTCGGCCCGATTTTGGCCCTCTCAGAACCGCGGAAACCGCAAAAACCGCAATTTCCGCATAGCGGAATTTGCCCGGAGCGAAGCCGAGCGGGCAAAAAACGCAGCAGCGTGGGAAAGGGCCGGAGGGATTCGGTGCAACGACCGCACCCTTCGACTTCGCTCAGGGCGATGTTCGCCAGGGCTCACATCGAAAACCGCAATTTCCGCATAGCGGAATTTGCCCGGAGCTTGTTGAAGAGGGCCGAAACGCATTCCTCGCCGCTACCGGCTCGGGGGGAACCTGTGGGCGGGTCGGCCGAGGGCGCTGGCCGAGCTAGCGCAATGCCTTGAAGGCTCCTGCCAGATCGGAAATGGCGAGGTAGGTATTCACCTTGCCTTTGGCTTTTGCGGGGCCGGTATAGGCATATTCAATATTGATTCCAACCCTGCCCAGCTTGCTGGCCACCGCCGCCAAGCTCCCGGGTTTGTCCGGCAGGGTGAGGGCAGCGATCTCCTCTTCGGTGACATTCCAGCCGTGCGCGGCAAAAACTTTCCGGGCGATGGCGGGATTGTCCACCACCAGGTGGACCCTTCCCTGCCCCGCGTGGATATCGGCCAGGAATGCCTGAATATTTACACTTCTTTGCCAGAGGGCCGAAGCGATTTCGCCCAGCCGGCCGGGGCGGTCGGTGAACCTAATCGTAAATTGCTTGGCTTTTCGCACGCCGGGTTTCGATCGTGGTCTCAAGGGGAACACTCACAGGCTTCTCATTGCTAGCCTCACGTTCCTAACTAAGCCAGTGCCCGGGCAAAGCGCAGGCCCAACAATTGACACCCTTCGGAATGCGTGACCCGAACCACACGCGCGCGCAGAGTTCGTAGCGAGTGCGGCGGCAGGGACACTCGAGGCATGGGGGTGAAGGGAATTTCGAGACAGAGCTGCGAGCGCCGAGGCAAATACCGGCGAATGGCCAAGAGAGCGCCGCCGCGGCTGATGTTGAGCAGGGAACTGAATTCCAGGAATTCGTTTCCCCGTTCATCCACGCCCCGCACAAAGACGGGAATGGTGAGGGGAAGGCGCTGCCAGCGGCGTCGTTCTGAAGTTATCCTCCGCCGGGCCACACAAGCTCCTGGTTCGAGGTGAGGCGCGCCTCAGGTGAACTCGGGCTGAGAGGGTTGTCCGCTTGGGGGTGCAGTTGAGGGAGGCATCGCGTGGAAGGATTTTGCTCCGCTTGCCGCATTGGAGTCAAGCATCCCGGTGCGGGGCAGGGATTTTCTTCGCCTACTTGCCGGGAAGCGATTGAGCGGCGCAGTTGGTTCGCAGCCAATCCACCCGCTCCACCGGCAGCCAGGCGCGCGCCCCGTAGGTGGTGTGGTAGCGGAGCCAGGCGCCGCGCACTTCGCAGGAGTAGACGCCGTAGTCGATCCCGTCCTTCAACGCCAGGACATAGCGGGGCCGCGGCGGCGGAGATTTTTCGCGGAGCTGTCCGCGCGGGCTTCGCGGCGAAGGTATCGGCCGGGAGCGCGGGCCGAGGAGTTGGTCGAGGGCGGCGGGCACGTCGGTGATGATGAGGGTATTGGTGCGTTCATCCACGGCAATTTCCCCCCGGGGAGAGAGAAAGCGGCGAAGAATCTCAGCGAGGTCAGCGGCGTGGGCGTAGCGGAGCCGGTAGGCAACGGTTCGCCGCGGCACCGCCGCTTGAACTGCTTGGGCAAGCTGGGTGCGGGCCTCCTGCTCCTTCTTGGCGGTCTCCCGAGTCATCACCCGCAGGAGGTTATTTTGGAGTTCGGTGACCAGGCCGTGGTTTTTGAGCACGACGTCGAGCGCCTGGTCCCAAGGAACGTCGATTAGAACCAGGGTCAAGGTGCCGCGCACGCCCGGCTCGACCACGATGTTCAGTCCGCTGATTTCGTGGATCAAGCGGAAGAAGTCGAGCAGGTCGACTTCCTTGAGGTCGAGGGAGATGGGCTCGCCGGCATAGGGGCGCGGCGGTTCTTGCGCGGTAAGAGTTGCCGCCAGCAGCAACAGAATCCCGACAATGAGAGCCCTCTGCCGCACCGGCATCACTCCGCACGAACCTTTTCTATTTTACTCCCCCTAGCAGCCGCCCAGCCAGTGAGGGAATCCCGCCAGGAACCGGGGAGCTCCGGGCCGGAGCCGCGTCAAGGGGCGGCGGGGGCGGAACGCGCCGCCGGGCGAGTGAGCGGGGCAAGGCGCCCCGAAGTTTCGGGGCCGCGCCCTACCCCTGCCGTCCGCGCCTAAATTTGCTCGGTGGCGCTAGTCCGCGGGGACCACCGGCTGGTTTGGGTTGCCGATGTCGGCAACAACTTTCCAGGAGTCGTCGGGCTGCTTCTTCCAGACGGTAACGTACTTGCCGCGCTCGGTGAGGGGGTTGCCGTGCGGGTCGTTCATGGTGATCTGGTAGGTGCCCAGCGTGTAACCCAGATCCGCGGCGCGAGACACCTCGACTTTGTCGGGTTGAAGCGCGAAGGCGAAGCCGGGAGTCGCCATCCACGCCCGCCCCCACTCGCGGAGGGCCTGCTTGCCGGTCACAATCGGGGCGTTGGGCGGGAACATGGAGGCGTCCTCGGCGAAGACGGCCAGCCAGCCCTCGACTTCTTTTTGATTGGCGGCAGTCGCTGCCCGCCGCTCGGTGTCGCGGAGGGCGGCGCGTTCGGCCTCAACGTCTGGTAGGGGGGCACAGGCGCTGGCGGCGAGCACAAACGCGGTTGCCAAAATCAGGGAAAATCTTTTCATGGTCAGCCTCCTTCGGACAGGAGCCCGTCGCGAGCGGCCGGGCTGGACACACGGCTCCCCGGAGATGGAAAACCAGCGTGCACCTGCGCCTCCGGAAAGTGCTTGAATGGTGGACCCGACCCGGCTGCCAGCCTAGGGCGTCGCCTGGGCGGTGTCAACGAGAGGTTTCATCCGATGACTCAATCCTGCTCTGCTCAAATCTCTCCCGCAGAGCTGGACTCGGGCTTCGTTTGTGGGCGCAGCTAGTCGGTCGCCGCGGCCGGCAGGGGCAGGTCGGAGCTCCAGATGTGGGCCACGACTTTCCAGGTGCCGTCGGGTTGCTTGTTCAAGACCGCCAGCCACTTGCCCTGGTCGGTGACCGGGTTGCCCTCCGCGTCGTTCACCGTGATTTCATAGGTGCCGAGCGAGTACCCCAAGTCGCCCGTGCGGGCGATCTCGATGTTAGTCGGCTGCGCAGCCAGGGCAAAGCCTGGCCTCCCAACGAACTCGGTGGCCAACGCACGAATCGCCTCCTTGCCGGTGACGATGGGAGCGTTGGGTGGGAACAGCGAGGCGTCTCCAGTGGTAAAGGCCAGCACGCGCTCAACGTCCTTGGCATTCCAGGCTTCCGCCCACTGGGTCAGACCCTCCTGGACGGCGGCGCGTTCAGCCTCAACGTCCACCCTCCGACCCCTGGTGAGAACACCGACAACAAGCACTACGACGATCAGCACCACGAGGAGAATCCAAAGTTTTTTCATGGCCGTGCCCTCCTGTGCAACTTATGGGGAACCTGCCTCAGAGGGAGTTGCGGTTGGGTTGCGTCACTGGAACTTGCGCTTCCGCGAGGCGCTGTGGGAGGGATTGTGCTCCCCGTTGAGTGGGGGAGTCAAGGGCGCACCTCTAGGGCACGCCCGCAGGCAAGTCAACGCCGGCTGCTGGGAACCACCCACGGGCAGGAGCCCGTGGGTTGAACGGCGCGGCTACTCAGCGGCCGGTGGGGGCTGGTCAAAGTTCCAGATGTCGGCCACAATTTTCCAAGTGCCGTCGGGTTGCTTCTTCCAGACCACCACATGCTTCATGTGCTGAGTGACAGGATTCCCCTTGGGATCGTTCAGCGTGAACTCGGCGGTATCCCACGTGTAGGCCAAGTCGCCCGCACGAGACACCTCGACCTGGGGTGGCTGCTGGCTCACGGCGAAGCCCGGCGTGGCAAAGAGCTGAGACATATACTCGCGCACCCCCTGCTTGCCCATAACAATGGGAGCGTTGGGTGGGAACATTATGTCTTCGTCGGCGCAAATGGAAACAAACTTGTCGACATCCTTCGTTGCCACGGCGTTCCACGCCTCGCCAAGAGCCGTGCGGACGGCGGCGCGTTCAGCCTCAACGTCCACCGGCGGCGCGCACCCGCTGGCGGCAAGCACAAGTAGTGTTGCCAACACTGGGTAAAGTTTCTTCATGACATACTCCTTTCTCAAGCTGGAATAGAACCTACCTCGGCGATCCCCGCGGCTAGTCGGTCGCCGCGCCCGGCGGTGGCTGGTCGGAGTTCAAGATCTCCACCACACATTTCCAGGAGCCGTCGGGCTGCTTCTTCCAAACCACAACCCACTTTTGCCGGTCGGTGACCGGGTTGCCCTCCGCGTCGTTCACGGTGGTTTCCTCGGTGCCGTAGGAGTAAGCCAGGTCGCCGGAGCGAGACACTTCGATCTTGGTGGTCTGCCAAGTTGCCGCAAAGCCCGGGGTAGAAAACAGAGCGGACACAAATGCCCGGATGGCTTCTTTGCCGGTGACGATGGGGGCGTTGGGGGGGAGCAGCGCAGCATCGTCGGTGTAAAAAGAAACCCAGCCCTCCAGGTCCTTTGCCTGCCCTGCTTCGAGCCACTCGACATCGGTAGCCTGGCGGATGGCGGCGCGCTCGGCCTCAATGTCAACCCTCCGGCCAGCAAGTTGCACTCCCAGGATAACGAC
>JBHHYS010000108.1:0-7805 GCA_046757645.1 Terriglobia bacterium
GGTAGCGCGCCTGCTTTGGGAGCAGGAGGTTGTGGGTTCAAATCCCACCGCCCCGACCAGAAGGAGTCGAACCACGAAGAGCGAAAATCGAAAAAACGAACCATCGGCAGTCACGCTTTTCGGTTTTCGGTTTTTGGTTTTCGGAATGCCGCTCGGCTGACAGAACCCCCCCCATGACCACCAAGGCTCCCTCTCAGGAAACCCCGCCCGCCCGGACCTGCGACCACGGCCTGGACTGGCTGAGGCGCGCGGGCGAGCGCGTCTGTGCGCTCGAGTACCTGAACCGCTTCGTCGCCCCTCGACGGGTGGAACGCCTGAGCCGCCACGGCCGCCAGCTTTACCTGGTCTTCGACTCGGGCGAGAAGCTGGAGTGCTGCTGCGAAAACTGCGGCGAAAGCCACGCGGACGACCACGACTTCACCCAGGAGATCAAAGAAGTAGCGGTGGGCCGCCGCGCCCTGCGCTTCCGCTTGGAAGGTGAGAGCGGCCATCTGGTCGTCTGGTTCGCCCGGGGTGACCATCTCCACCTGCACCGCAATGCCTTGCTGCGGTTCCGCCCGGCGCGCCGGCGGCGCAGCGTGCACCCTCGGCACACCCCTCCGACTCAGACATAGCTCACCTCGCGGCTTTTCTGGGGGAAAGGAAGTTCCGGGCTACTGAGTGACGAACTCTTCGATGGCCCGCTGAAGCTCCGCCGGGAGGTCGACGAAGCGCAAACCCATCCCTTCACGGGGGATGCGGTAGATGACAGCGGCGCGCGCTTCCTGAATGGGCGACTCCGGGGTCAGCTTGAAGCGCAGCCGGACTTCGGCCCCTTTGTCGGGCGGATTTTCCGTCTCGATGAAGACCCCGCCGGTGCTGATATCCCGCGTGTAGCCCACCAGGGTCTGCCCCTCCAGGACGGTGCGAATCTCAGTCGCCAGCGAAACCCGCTTGGCGGTACGACGCTCCGCCCCGCTCCCTTGAGCGCCTTTTACTTCTGGCATCACTCTGCGTTTTCCCCCGCGGCTGGCAGGATTGTAGTCAACCCTCGCGGCCTCGACAACCCAAATCGCCGACTCAATAAGAAACGGGCCGGGAATTCCGGGGGAGGGCGTACCCGGTCCCCGGCCCGTTCTCACCCACCTCCATTACTTGTGGGCAAGGTAAAGTCGTTGTACTGGCGTGGCGCCTCGGTGTTGCGGGTCGGAGTCTGCTCATGATTTCCCTCTCGCGCCGCCAGTGGATCCCCGTGGTGCCCTCACTCTAGAAAAGCCCGCAGCCCACGGAAATAGAGAGGAAGTCACAATCAGGGGGGTACAAAAGTATCCCGGTAGTACAAAAGTACCAGCGGCGCGCGGCGGGCTCGCTAGCCGGTTTTGGGCAACTTGTGATGAAGGGCGTAGAGCACCAGCTCCAACCGGTCGGACACCCCCAGTTTGTCGAAGATGTTGTGGAGGTGATTTTTCACCGTCTGCTCGCTGATGCTCAGTCGGTACGCGATCTCCTTGTTGCGAAACCCTTGGGTGACCAGGGAAACAATCTCCTGCTCCCGCGCCGTCAGCAAGGCCTTCTCGGCGGGCCCCGCGGCGGGGCGGCTCATCGCCTTAATCACGTCGGCGGCCACCCGTTGATCGATCCACATCTCGCCGCGGTGCACTTTGCGAATCCCTTCCAGCAGCCGCTCGGTGGCCGCCTGCTTCAAGACCACCCCCCGGGCGCCGCGGCGCACCGCTTCCACGTAGTCGCGCTCGTCCTCCGAGGCGGTAAGAACGATGGTTCGAATCGCGCTCCCCGGACCGCCCAGCTGGTTGAGCACGCTGAGCCCGTCCGGGTCAGGCATCTTCAAGTCCAGCAACACCACATCGGGCTTGAGCTTGCCCACCAGACCCACACACTCGGCTCCGGTGCGCGCCTCACCGATGACGCTGATGTCATCCTCCGCCTCTAAGAGCCGGCAAAGACCCTCGCGGAAGATGGTGTGGTCATCGGCCACCAGCACCCGAATGCGCTCCCGGCTCTTGGCTTTGGCCATCTCGCTCCTAGTGCAGTCGCCTCTTGTTCTCGCCAGCCAGTAAGAGCTTCATTCTAGCCGACAGCGGATTTTCTCGCCGCTCATTGTAATCTCGCTTTCGCCGAGCGCGTTCCCACCGCCCTACGTCCACGGAATGTCCACCCGCAGCGTGGCCCCGCTGCCCGGGGTGGAATCAATCGTCAGCGTGCCCCCCAAGGCGCGCGTGTGCTCCCCGATGGAAACCGGAAGCAGCCCGCTTTCTTCCAGCGCCCGCTGCGAATAGGTGCCGGAGAAAGGAAAGCCGCGGCCATCATCGTCCACCAGCAAGCGCAGATAGGCCTCGTCCTGACGCAAGCGAACCAGCACGTGTCGGGCCTCCGCGTGCTTTCGCACATTATGCAACGCTTCGCGCAGAATCAGAAACACTTCTCGGCAGACGCCTTCCGGCAGCCGGGCGTCCACCGGCTCGGCCAACACATCCACTTCGATGCCGGTCTCCTCTTGAAACTGGGCGCAATGCGCCACCACCCAGCGGCTCAGCTCGGCCGCGGACATCCGCACCGGCTTGAGGGTGCGCAGGAAGCGGCGCAACTCTGCCTGCTCTTGTTTGACCACGCCCTGCAGCCGGCCCAGTTCCTCCGCGCCCTCGGCGGACTCCTGGCCGGCCTGCCGTCGGAAAACGTCCAGTTGCATGGCCACGCTGGCGAGGGTTTGGGCCACCCCGTCGTGCAGTTCGCGGCTGATGCGATCGCGTTCCTGGTTCACCGCCTGGGTAATCAGGCTGCGCACGGTCAACAGGTTGGCGAGCACCGGTCCCAGCCCCGCGAGCAACCGTTGCAGCTCGTCCAGTTGATTCAGCGCAAAGCCGCCCTCGTCCGCGTCCAGCAACAGCAGCCGGCCCCGCCAGTTTCCGCTCTCCGCCAATGGAGCACTCAGCAGCGAACGGGGGGAAAACTCGCGGACGAACCGTTCGGGAAGATCAAATTCTTTCTCCACCTCTACCCCGCTCAACTCCCGGCGCAGGTGCCACTCCCCTGCCCGCCTCCCCTCCAAGCCGTTGGCGAGCACGCTGAGGGGCTCGGCGGCGAGCAGAAGAGCCCGGACATCGCGGGGCGGGCGGTCGCTCTCCTCGAAGCGACCCCCGTCGTCCCGGCGAAATTGCCACAGGAGCACACGGTCCGTCTCCGGATCGTGGTAGGCCAGCAGGGCCCGCCGGGCGCGAAACTGCTGGCACAAGCTGTCCAGCCACCGCTGCCACAGCTCTGACCAACCCGTGTCCAGGCTGAGCAGTTGGGCAAAGCGTTCGACCTCAGCCGTGCGCTCCAGGTGGCGCCGCTCGCGCTGCGCCACCGCACCCACCAGCACCCCCGCCACCAACAGCCCTCCGGCCACCGCCCAGCTCTCCCGCGGCACCCGCGCCAGCAGCGCGGTCTCCGGTTCTGTCGCCGACTGCTTCCACACCACCCAAAAGTAGGCGGCACTCACCAGCAGACTCAGCCCGGCGGCCGCGCGCCATCCGCCCCACAACCCGGCCACCAAGGTGAAATACACAAAGAAGAGAAGAAAGGGAGCGGGATGACTGGGGGCAAACAAGAGAACCACCACCAGCGCCGCCCCGTCGCCCGCCACGGTGGCAATTTGCCAGGGCCACGAGGTGAGCCGCTGGTGGAAGAGCAGTGCTACACCGGCGTAGAGAAAGTAGAGGCCAAAGATCAGACCCACCAGGGGAAAAAAGGGTGTGCTGCGCGGGGGAGCCAGCAACAGCGCCAGCCCCAAGGTCGCCGCTAGCACCAGTCGCGCCAGGGCCTTGATGCGCTCAATGGCCTGCGAAGTGGAAGGCATCTTCTGTGTCGTGGGCCGGGCAGAAGGAAGTGTGAGTCGCCTTGCGCTTGCCCTGATTCAGCTTCGTGGGCCCCGCTGATCGAATCGCGGCTATTCTAGGGGAGGCTGGCGGCGGTGTCAATTTTCCCCCGCTTGTGGGTAGGTCCCCAGACACCCGCCCGGGGGAGGCCAGGGCAATTTCCGCTGCGTTTTTAGCCCCTCTTCCCAAGTGAGCACACTACGCGGTTGTGCAGGGCCGCGGCCCTCTGCTAGATTAGCCCCGCTGCCGGCCGAGCCGCCGAGGACCGTTCAAGCTGCTCGGCGTCCGGGCGGCTGACGCCCTGGAGCGAATTTCGATGAAACAATTTCCCCCAGCCTGGCTCCAGCGGCTGAACGAGCTGGTCAAGACCGTCCGGCGGCAGCAAGGCTGGAGCGACATCCAGGCCATCGTGGAGCCGCCCGCGCGCCCCGGTTATCCTTCCACCCTCCGCCTGGAAAGGAGGGGGGCGCTGTTGATCGTGCCGCTTGACCCCCACGCCGTCGAGCAGATGATGCGCACCGGCCAGCAGGGTCCCCTGCTGATCGAAATCAAGCAGGGCTTCTTCCGGCTGCTGAAAGCCGCCCGGCACCGGGAGAAGGTTTTTGGGTCCTCGATTCCGCCGCGCAAGCGCCGCCTCTAAGGTCCTCCCGACAGCCCGCTTGCTTCCTTGTCCACCCTGGTCTACCATTCGCCCCGGTCCCGCACGCGGCTGAGGGGCACGAGGGCAGGTTGGCGAGAATGCCATCCCGGCTTCAAGTTCAGAAAGAATCCTCCCGCTGAATGCCGAGGCTGCCGATGGAGCAGTTCACCCGGCGCGAAGTCCTCCGCATCGTGGGCGTCACCGAAAAACAGCTCGCCTACTGGGAACGTCTGCGCTTGGTGCGTCCCCGAAAGTCTTGGGGGAAGAAAATCTATCGGTTCAGCGACCTCATCAGTCTGCGCACGGTCAAACGGCTGACCGAGCGGCGCGTTCCCGCCCGGCGGCTGCGCCGAGCGGTGGACGCCCTCGCCCGGCAACTGGCGGAGGTTGAGGCTCCTCTCACCGAACTGCGGGTTATCTCCACCGGGCGCCACCTGGTGGTCGAGCAGGCGGGGGGTCGGCTCGAACCTCTCTCCGGCCAACTGCTGCTCAACTTCGACACCCGCGACCTGAGGGCAAAGGTTCGGGTGATGCCCGAGCGCAGCGTAGAGGAGTGGTTCGCTCTGGGGCTCGATTGCGAAGCCGACCCTGCCACCCACTCGCAGGCCATCGAGGCCTACCAGCGAGTGCTGGAGAAAAAACCCCAGTGGGTGGAACCGAACATCAACCTGGGCACGCTGCTCTACGAGCAGGGGGACCGGGAAGCGGCCGCGCGCTGCTACCAACGTGCGGTGGCGCTCGACCCGCACTTCCCCCTGGCGCACTTCAACCTGGGAAGCGTCCTCGATGAACTCGGCCAGTGGGGGCGGGCCCGGGAGCACTTGCGCCAGGCGGTACGCCTGAAGCCCGATTACGCCGATGCCCACTACAACTTGGCGCTGGTCTGCGAAAAACTCGGCCTCCTCGGCCAGGCGCGCCACCATTGGCACCGCTACCTTGAACTCGACCCCTACAGCCCCTGGGCCGACACCGCCCGCCAGCGCTTGGCCCCGCCCCGCCGCCCCGAACCCTCCTAGCACGGTGCGGAAAAACCATTTTTCCTGTCATCCGGAGCGCAGCGAAGGATCCCTCTTAAGAAGCAGCTCAACAGGTTACGAGACTCTTCGTCGCCTTCGGCTCCTCAGAATGACGGCTTGAAGGACTCTTTCAGCACACTGCTAGAGAATTGTGTCCGGGGTCTGTGCCTCAGCCCCAACACCCCCGCTGATTTGCTGGCGAAAGACAGCCCCAATCGAAGGAAAGTGCCAAACAGGTAGGCGAAAGGCACCTCCTCCGGCCTCCCAGGCTCGATTGACAAGTTGGGAGCGGTGGGAAATAATGGCGAGTGGTTGAGCATCCCGCTGGTGAGCGTAGCTCAGCTGGTAGAGCATCGGACTGTGGCTCCGAGGGTCGTGGGTTCGAATCCCATCGCTCACCCCAAAGGTCCCAACAGTTCCACGAGGGGGCAAGATTGCGCGGGGAGGGAATGGTGCGGGTCTGGTGGGATCGAACCACCATAAAAGGGTCATCGTGAACGGGCCCTAAGGCGACCCGAAGCACGGCTAGGTCTTCCCTCCCGGGTCAATTCTGACGCTCTCAGATAGCTCTACCTAAGGCGATGGCCCTCTGTGCCACTGCCCGCTGCGGCTCTCTGCCGCTAAAACAAATGGTCACCGCTAAAGTACAGGAAGAGTTTCTGCAGTTGGAGCAGGAGTCCTTCAACCATCCACCGTTGAAAGTTGTCGTTGACGCCTGACAAGTGCGGGGACTAGCATGTTGGCCAAACACTCGCCGACAAAGTTTCTCAGACAACTCTTCTGGCTTCGAAGGGAGGGAAGGAAAATATGGGCAGCAATTTCGCAAAACATCTTTTAGTAATTGCGGCGTTACTGGCTTCCGGCTGCGCCCCCAGCATCCAAAACCTTCAAATCCAGGCACGAAAGCAAGGTGAACCGATCCCGGTTGACGCCGATGTCAGGCCTTGGCTCACAACGGTCGGGACACCAACGCTCGGCGTGGGTCCGTATCCGCCACCGCACGGTCCCTACAGAGATGCTGGGCAGATGTCAAAGAAACCCGGCATTCACTATCAAGGGAACCTACAAAACTTGGAGTACGGGGCGTATGAGCTGAGATTAATGGTGCCCTACAGGGTTTTTGCGTTTCTGGGGTACGCGAACCGCACCGAGACAGCGGTCGAAACCTTCTTAGTCAATGCCCCAGACTGTTGCTTTTCCTTTGATGGCGGCCGGGGGACCAGCGGGTGGACGCTCGACGCCATCTATGACGGGGACACGCCGAATGCCATCGGAACATGTGATCCCACCCTGGCATGGAGCGGCGTAAACTGGCCGGTGTCCCTTCCCGGTGACGCACGAGGGTCCATTTGGGTTTTCATGCAGCCAGACGCAGTGGGAGGATGCTTTCCGACGGACCCCAGCGTAGCCAATCTGTGGCGCATTGACTTCATCTCGCCTGATCTTGAGACAAGGCCCGATTGGCAAGGAATCAGCGGCTACCGGTTTCGTTTCATGGCCGGCGTGCCCGGGATTACGATTCAGCCACTGCTGAAGGTACGAAAGAGCAACAATCAAATAGTGTTTTTCCGTCCCGTTGATAGTGCGGGAAGTCCGGTTTTTTATCAAATCGACTCCGGTCAGGGCTGGCACGAAATCGAGTTTCGCTTACCGGAGAGTGCGACTATTTTGAATGTCGTTGTCCGTGTGTTTGGCGACACTGACCAGGTCTTTTGGGGAGGCACAGAAGGTGCGGTGAATTTGGATGGTGTCTGCCCGATACCGTAAGGATCTTTTAGGTAAGCACACCCGCGAATGCCCTGAGCAAAAATCGATCCCCTTGCTCCGGCGAGCCCACAACCGCGGCGACCGATTCGCCATCATGAATCTGACCTCAGAGTCTGCCTGCTTGACCCGGAGCCGCTTCCCTCAATAGAATGAAACCCAAGAAGTGATAGCTCGCGCGCGCCTGTAGCTCAGCGGATAGAGCGCTGGTCTCCGGAACCAGAGGTCGGGCGTTCGAATCGCCCCAGGCGCGCCATCTTTTCAATCAGTTACACGCGGCCGCCGATTCCGTGTGCCACCATTCGCCACCAAATCTCGGCGAAAGCTTCCCAAGACCCGGTGTGCGCACTCGCTGTGATAGCACCTCGGCAGCCCTGCGGCTCGCTTCCCGCCGCAGGTGCGTGTAGTGGGTCATCGTCGTCTCCGCGAGTGTATGCCCCAGCCGCTGCCCTCGTCGATGAGGCGGTGTCTGTTCGTGCGCCGAAACGGCGACCCCGACGCACACGAACGGACGTCTCATCGACGCTCCCG
>JBHHYS010000109.1:0-7535 GCA_046757645.1 Terriglobia bacterium
CCCTGCGCACCTGATTGAGCGGCTGCGGCAGGCGGGCTTCGAGTGCGCGACCATTGGCAGCAACCCCGAGCGCATTCGTGTCCTCAAGCACAACTGCGCCGCGCTCTTCGAGCGGGAATCCAACGGCCAACTCCGCCTGGCACAGCCCCCGGGGTATCTCTTTCGGGGTGAGATCGGGCGGCTGTGGGATGCCGGCTACCAGAAGTTCTGGCTGCTGGGGCCGCCTACCGAGGAGCCTCCGGGCGAGGCGCCTCGCCCCGCTCTGGCCGAGCAGCTCAAGGCCCTGCACCGGTTCAGCGAGGAGCTCAAGAGCGTGCTCGGCATTCCCAGCTTCTACAACGAATCCATCGGCACCACCAGCGAAGTCACCGCCTACGACCGTGTCCGGGCACGCAGCTCGGGCAGCCGCCAGCGCTTCTCCTGAGGGCGCGATTCGATGAGCAGACCCGCCCGGATTGACCTGAGTGGCCGCAGCGCACTGGTGACCGGCGGCGCGCGCGGCATTGGTCGCGCCAGCGCCCTGGAGCTGGCCGCGGGCGGGTGATCGCCGTCTCGAGTCTCGGCGCTGTGCGAGCCGTCCCCGGCTACGCCGCGGTCGGAGCTACGAAAGGGGCCCTCGAATCGCTGGCGCGCCACCTGGCGGTGGAACTTGGCCGCCGCGGACTCCGTATCAATATAGTGTCACCCGGCGTGGTCGACACCGATGCGTTGAAGAACTAAACCATAGGGGTGGACGGCGGCTATTCGAATCTCGCCTGGCCATAAGAGTGCTGGAGCCGGCAGGAAGCACAGGAAGCAGAGGAGGGAGGAGAAATGAACCAGACCCTGAATGAAATTGCGGAATTCACCGGCAAGGCCTGCGGCACCATTGTCAAAGACTTGGCTGAAATTTCCCCGCCCATGACAGAAGCCTTCCGGCGCGGCTGGCGGGAAGCGATGCAGGACAAACCCAAGACCGCGCCCGCCCCCGCTGCGTCGAACTCGGCCCCGGAGTCGGCCTAAATACAGAACGGCGAATAACCACACTGTCATCCTGAGCGCAGCCTGCCTGCGGCAGGCAGGCGAAGAATCTCTGGGATGCTTCACTTCGTTCAGCATGAAAGGGGGAGCAACTGTGGCGAGCGTCCTAGCCGTAGTAGACGATCTTTTCTTTGTCTCCAAGCTGCAGGGGACGGCCCGGCAGGTGGGCGCCGAGCTCACCACCGTGCGCGCCGCCGACTTTCGCCTGGAGGGCGTGCGGCAGCAAAAACCTGCCCTGGTGGTTTTCGACCTGAACACCACCTCGGGCAACGCCGTGGAGCTAATCCGCCAGCTCAAGGCCGACGGAGAGCTCGGGCAGATTCCCGTGCTGGGCTTTTTCTCCCACGTGCAGGTGGACTTGCAGCGCGCTGCCGAGCAGGCGGGCTGCGAGCAGGTGCTGCCGCGGTCGAAGTTCACCGCCACTTTGCCCGCGCTGCTGCAGCAGTTCGCCCCGGCAAGTGATTAGCTACACCGGGACTAGGGGCGGAACGCGTGGGGGGTTGTCATCGGCTCGTCATTGTCGGCGCGCCGACCCTTCGGCAGGCTCCCCGCAAAAGACGCGGGGTCTTCGCTACGCGGTGACCGGGCAGGCAATTTCCGCAAAAACCGCAGAAAACGCAAAAACCGCGAAATCCGCACGGCCTCTGCGCTCAACAGCTTGGCTCGGCTTTGGGCCGTGTTTCACGTGAAACACTTTTGGCGTCCGGTGGCCAGCGACCAGGGAGTCACGAGGGCGGGTAGGGGCGAGGAATGCGTTTGGGCGCCCGTCGATAGCCTCGGGACAAGTAGCCCGCATTCCTCGTCGGGCTTTTCACGACCAGAGCGCCAGCCAACTAGCGGATTTCTTCCAGAGCGATCATGAAGGGGGCGCGGTCGGCCAGATGGGCTTGCAACACCGCCAGGTTGCGCCGGCGCCGCACCTCCTCTTCGATGCGGTCGAGTTCCGCCCGGGTCAACCCCGCCGGCATTTGATAGGCGAATTCGAGCCGCCAGCGGCCGCGCGCCGGGGTTTGTCGTTCGGGAGGAGGCGGGGTTCGCTGCGCCACTGTATAGAGCCCCTGCGCGCCCCAGAGTTGCAGAGAGGTGGTCAGGGAGGCGCCGAACTTTTTCTGCAGGCCGGTGAAGGTTTCTTGGCCGAGGCGGAGTCCGGCCAGGGTGGGGATGTCAACTCCGTGGGGGTCGGCGAGCACCACGGCGATTCTTTGCAGGCGGCCGTTGCCGTCGGCATTGACGCGAAGGGTGACGCCGCCCTCCAGGTCCCATTCGTACTGGAAAACCGGCTGGCCCTCGCTCGTCCAGGAGCGGGTGCGGTTCACTTGCCCGAAGCGAGCGCGGGCGTGGGGCAGCTCATTGCCCGGCCGCAAGCCCGCCAGCGTTCCCTGGGCGGGGTCGTTGGCAAAATAGGCATAGACGTCCTCGGCCGTGGCGGGTTGGCCGCGCAACTGGCGGTTCTCCCGCTGGAGCCGTTCGAGCTCGGCGCGCAGCTCTTCGTTCTCCTGCGCAACCCGCTTGCGTTCCCCGCGCGGCGAGTTACCTCCGCACTGCACCAATACCAGCGCCAGCCCGGCGAGTAGCAGCCACGGCTTTGCCTCGGATTTCCGCATGGGAACAACCGCGAACGCCGTGATTCTAGCACGACGGAAGGGCAAAATTTCCCCTCGCGGTGGGAATCCTTTGGTGTAGAATCAGATTTCAGCTTCCCCAAGGAGAACAGCTGTGCAGATTGTGCTCTACGTGCTGGGTGGCTTGCTGCTGCTGGTGGCCATCGCCGCCGTTTATCTCTATTTTCGCATGAAGAAGTACCTGGCCCGCTCCGAGGAAAACATCCAGGGGACCGTGTCGGCGATTACCGAAGAGATTGACAGCTACCAGGAGAAAACCCAGTAGCCCCGGCGCGCGGCTTATCCTTCAATGCCTCCACGCACCTCAGAAGGCATCCTGCTCCACGCGCTGCTGCCGCGCGTGACCCTGGCGCAAAACATTTTGCTGATTGGTGCCGGCAGCCTGCTGGTCGCGCTCTCCGCCCAGCTCAGCCTCCCGTTGCCGTTCAGCCCGGTGCCGGTCACCGGACAGACTTTTGCCGTGCTGTTGCTGGGGGCGACCTACGGCGCCCGCCGCAGCGCCGCCGCTCTCTTGCTCTACCTGGCCGAAGGCGCTGTCGGCCTGCCCGTGTTTGCCCCGGGTGGGCCGCTCGGCCTGGCGCGCTTGCTCGGACCCAGCGGGGGATACCTGCTGGCGTTTCCCGCCGCGGCGTTTCTTTTGGGCTGGCTGATGGAGCGCTGGCCGCGAGATGGGCGAGGCTGGCTGGGCGCGGTGCTGGCCGCCGAGGCGGTGATTTTTCTCGGGGGGACGGCCTGGCTCAAGCTCCTCACTCAGGTGAGTTGGTTCGAGGCCCTGGGGCTTGGCCTGCTGCCGTTTCTTCCCGGCGAATTGGCGAAGGTGGCCCTGCTGGGGCTTTGCTTGCCCGCGTCCTGGTGGGCGCTGGCCCGGGGTCAGCCGCGCAACCCCTAGGCCCGACCGGCCGACTGAATCACCCGTGACCGCTGAAGAGAAAGTCCTCGCTGCCAACCGGCGTTTCTACACCGCCCTGGAAAACCTGGATCTCGAGGCGATGGATGCCGTGTGGCTGCACGAAGACTGGGTGGCGTGCGTGCATCCGGGCTGGGAGCTGCTGGAGAGCTGGGAGGAGATCCGGGAAAGCTGGCAGCGCATCTTTGAAAACACTCGCCGGATGAAGGTGGGCATCAGCCACCTGAACGTGCGCGTGGAAGCCGGCACCGCCTGGGTCAACTGCATCGAGCAGGTCACCTCCAGCTTCGAAACCGGCTTCTCCACCGCCTGGGTCCAGGCCACCAACATCTACGTGAACCGCAACGCCGACTGGCTCCTGGTTCACCACCACGCCTCGCCCCTACCCCGTGCCGAAGAAGAAACCGTACAATAGCGGCCTCGGTCAATGGCTTCGCGGGTCGCAGGAGGAACGATGAAAACGCATCTCACCTTTTTGGGGATCGTCGCCCTCGCCGCTCTGGTGGTGCTGGCGTGGAGCCTGGCCGCGCAAGCGCCGCCCGCCACCGACAACCTGGCACCTGTCGTAGAGAGTTATTACAAGATTGCGCCCGGGAAAACGGCGGAGTGGCTGGAAATCTATCGCACTCAGCACCTGCCGATTTTGCAGGCGCGCCAGCGTGACGGCCACATCCTCGACATCGTCATCTACCGCCCCTTTCTCCACCAAGGCGGCCCGCCCTGGGACTTCAAGGTCATCCTCCGCTACCGCGACTTCGCCGCCCTGGGCGACCGCGCCCGTTTCGACGCCATCGAGCGCCGGCTCTACCCCGACGCGGAGGCGCACCGGCAGGCCGAGCGCCGCCGCTGGGAAATCACCCAGAAGCACTGGGACGACATCATGGTGGCGGTTCCGGGCGAGTAGACCTGCGCTTGTGAGCGCACCCTCGCCCTGGTAGCGTTTTCTGGTTTGCCTGCGACTTCGATGCCTTCTCTGGTTACACTTGCGCACAGCCCCGACGCCGATGATGCCTTCATGTTTTACGCCCTCACCCAAGGCCGCCTGGACACCGGCGAGTTGCGCTTCGCGCACGTCCTGGCCGATATCGAGACCCTGAACCAGAAAGCCTTGCAGTCCACCTATGACGTGACCGCCATCAGTTTTCACGCCTACGCTTACTTGCGCGCCCGCTACGCCCTGCTGCGTTGCGGGTCGAGCTTCGGGGATGGTTACGGGCCGCTGCTGGTGGCGCGCCGGGCAGCCGGGCTTGCCCCGAATGGCCTGGGCGGAAAACGCCTGGCGGTGCCCGGCAAGCTCACCAGCGCCTACCTGTTGCTGAAGCTGTTCGCGCCCCAGGCGGAAACCGTCTCGGTTCGCTTCGACCAGATTCCCGCCGCGGTGGCTCAAGGCCGGGTGGACGCCGGGCTGCTTATCCACGAGGGGCAGTTGACCTTTGCCCACGCCGGCCTCGCGCCCCTGGTTGACCTCGGCGCCTGGTGGCACGAGCAAACCAGCCTGCCCGTGCCCCTGGGAGGCCTCGCCGTGCGCCGCAGCCTCGCGCCTGAGCTTGTCCCGCGCATTGCCGCCGCGGTCGGAGCCAGCGTCCGCTACGCTCTTGCGCACCGCGGCGAAGCCCTGGCGTATGCCTTGCAGTTCGGCCGCGGGCTCTCCCGCGAGCTAGGGGACAAGTTCGTGGGGATGTACGTCAACCAATGGACGCTCGACTGCGGGGAGAAAGGCCGCCAGGCTATCGAAGAGCTCCTGGACCGCGCCTTCGCCGCCCGGCTGATCCCGGAGCGGGTGAGAGTCGAACTCGTCCCCGGCGAATCAGGTGGGGAACGCTAGGCCGGGGCCGAGGCTTACCGAAACGGCTTGGGTCGCGCGGGTGCGGTAAAAACGCCGGGCGAGGGGCCGGCTTTGGTTAGGGCTGAATTTGTAGGGCGTCCTTCAGCCGGAAGCGCAGCCGGGTTTCCGGGGGGAACTTGATCTCGCGTTTGCCGGTCAGCATCGCGGCAGCCGTGCCCGCGCCCGCGCCGATGGCCGCCCCGATGCCGGCGCCCTTGCCGCCACCGCTCGCCCCGCCGATGGCCGCCCCCGCGCCGGCGCCACCCCCGATGAAGAGGATGTCGCGCTTCTTCTTGCTGCCTTCTTTGAGGCCGGTAGTGGAGGTGGCAATCCGATAGCTTTTACCCTTCACGCTGACTCCCGTCAGCGTCACCCATAACTCCGCCCGCTGCTTCAGGCGCCCGGAAGGCACCGCCTTGGTCACCTTGCCCTTGATCTCAGCTCCTTTGGGAATCGCCACTTTGTCGCCCACCGCCACCGGGTGATCCAGGGTGGCCTCGAAGCGGTCACCCGCCTGGTTGTCTTTAGAATTGAGCCCGGTCGTCAGACGCACTTCGAGCGCGCTGCCTGCCGGAACGACCAGCGGCTGAGGCTGGGGTTCCGAAATGAACCCTCCTTCGCTGCGGCAGCCGACAAAGAGCAGGGTGAGAACCAGCGAGCTCGCCAAGAAAAGTTTCTTCCGCGTCATGGTTGCGCTCCCATGGAGATGTGGGGCGAAGGGAAAGCAATCGCCCGGCTACTGCAAAATTCAGCTGCCGCACGAACCCTACTCTAGCGACTCGGACTTTGTCAACTATGCCGGTCCGGTGGCCGGCGTTGTCTCTTTCCCACCCCCCAGTCCACTCGCTCAACCCCTCCCCGGCGGCTCGGCCATCAGTGGGGCCAAAAAAGGCGAAACTTCTCCGCTGGTGAGACCCGCAGGGGTACAGTAGAATAGTCGGGATGAAAATCCTTCTGGCCAACACGGGCAGCTATCCCCGCATCGGCGACACCCCCGAGCTGCAGCAGCTTCGCCGCAGCTATGCTGCCTGGGAGCGCAAGGAAGCCGCGAAGGAAGCCTTGCAAGCGGCCGAGGAGGCCTTGGTGCGCGCCGCCCTCGCTGAACAGGCGGAAGCGGGACTGGACCTGGTCACCGACGGCCAGGTGCGTTGGTACGACCCCATCTCGCACCTGGCGGGCCAGCTCGCCGGAATCGAAATCAACGGCTTGCTGCGCTACTTCGACACCAACTTTTACTTTCGCCAGCCGGTCGCCAGGGCAGAGATCAAGCGGCGGGACGGCCTGCTCCTTTCCGAGTTCGAATTCGCCCGCGCCCAGAGCCCGAAGCCGGTGAAGCCCGTCCTCACCGGCCCCTACACCCTGGCGCGGCATACCATTGTCGAGCACGCCCCCTACAAGCAGCTCGAGCCGCTGGCCCGCGCTTACGCTCAGGCGCTTGCCCCCGAGATTGAAGCCCTGGCGCAGGCCGGAGCGGAGGTAATCCAACTCGATGAACCCGCGATTCTCCAGCGCCCCGCCGACTTTCCCGTCCTGCAGCGCACCCTGGCGCTTCTCGCCAAGCACAAGGGCAAGGCCAAGCTGGCCCTCTACGTCTATTTCGGCAATCCCCAGCCGCTCTACGACCGGCTGCAAGAACTCCCGGTTGACATTCTCGGCCTCGACTTCACCTACAACCCCCGGTTCGCTGAGCGCGTGGTGGCTTTGGGCGCCCGCAAGCCGTTGGCCCTGGGGCTGGTGGACGGCCGCAATACTCGCCTGGAAGACCCGGTGGCACTGGCCCATCAGGTGGACCGCATCCGCCTGCGCGTCAAAGCCGAATTTTGCTACCTGAATCCTTCCTGTGGGCTAGAATACTTGCCGCGCGACCGCGCCTGCGCTAAACTGAAACTTCTCCAGCAGGTGCGCGCGCACCTCCACAGCTAAGGAGCACCATGAGCCGGGAGAAATTGAAGCAACTGGGCGTGGACCTGCCCCTGTTTCCGGTCACCTCGGTGGGCAGCTTCCCCAAGCTGGACTACGTGGCGCGGGTCGATTTCCAGCGCGGCAAGATCACCGCCGCAGAGCTCCGCCAGCAGGAACAACGCGCCACCCGCTTCTGGATCGAGAAGCAGGAAGAGCTGGGCCTGGACGTGCTGGTGGACGGCGAGCAGTACCGCGGCGA
>JBHHYS010000110.1:0-7123 GCA_046757645.1 Terriglobia bacterium
GACGCCGCCGCCATCCGGCGCGCCTGCGCCAGAAATTTCTTGATTGTTACCCCCGCTATCCGCCGCGCCGGGCGGCGCGGCGCCTGGGACCAAGCGCGCGGCGGCACTGTTGCGGCGGCCATCCGCGCCGGCGCCGACTACGTGGTTGTGGGGCGCGCCATCATCGAGTCGCGCTCACCCGCCCGCGTGCTGGACGCGCTGGCCGAGGAAGTGAGTACTGCCCTGCCCTAGCCCCTGCGGGAGCTAGTATCCTAGTCGGTGGCGGACTATGCTAGAATTTGGCGGCCTTTTCGGGGGGCCAGTAGTCACGACTCTAGTCTCCTAGCACATATATGCCAAGAAGCTCCTTTCGAGTAAGTCTTGCCGGAAGCTCAGAAGACCTGGGCAAGGTGCGTTTCAATGACTTCCTTCAATTTCTAGGGAGCCTACGAGCTTGCCTGCACCGCTTGGACAGCTTTGTTTCTGAGAAAGATAAGCCTACAACCTACTATCGAATTGCAGACCTCCGCAGTGGGAGCGCAACAATTGAAGTTGAGGCAGTTCCCGCACGAAAAGACGAAGATTATGCTGCGAGAGTCGTTGACATGTTCGTAGAAGGGGTTGTTTGGCTCGAAGAAAAAGGGAAGGCCCCACCTGGGTTCGACAGACCGCTGCTTGAAGCATTCAAAGAATTAGCAAAACCGCTCCGTCGGAAAGTTGACAGAATTGAGCTGGGCCGTGGTCGCCTCAAAACCAAAATCTCAAAGCGAATCGAGGTGAACATTGAGCGAATAATTGGAGAGGACATCGTCTCTTCTGGCTCCGTATCGGGCTACCTCGACGTCGTGAATGTACATGACAAGAACGCGTTTTTTATCTACCCGGTCGTCGGACCAACGAAGATCGAATGCTATTTCCCAGATGAGATTTTGGAAAAGGTCAAGGCTGGCATTAAGAGACACGTTGTCGCTGCTGGCACTCTCCGCTACAAGCATAATGAGGTCTTTCCGTACCGGGTTGAGGTTCAGGACCTAGATGTTTTCCCGCCGGAGGAAGAACTCCCGACACTAGAGAGTTTGCGTGGCGCAGCCCCTGGCATCACTGGGACCCTGGATTCTGTTGAGTTTGTTCGCAGGCTGCGGGATGCAGAGTAGGCGAAAATACTACTGGAACACAGATGTTTTTCTAGCTTGGCTCAAGGGAGAGCAAGGAAGAGTTGAGCTTGTAGAGGGCATCGTGTCTGAAGTCAACAAAGGCGTGGCGGTCATTGTGACTTCGGTCATTACAAGGACGGAGGTTTTCGAGGGTAATCTGGACAACAAGATGAGAAAGAATTTTAGACTGCTGATGGGAAGGCGCGATGTAACTGAAGTAAATGTAGACCCGGCAGTCGCCGACCTCGCCCGCGAGTTGAGGGAGCACTGCAAAGCTAGAGGGGAAAGCCTAAAAACACCCGACGCCCAGCATCTTGCCACGGCAATCCTTCACAAAGTGGACGAGTTCCACACTTTTGACGACAAGCTGCTCAGATACAACGACAATATCGCTGGACATCCGATCCGCATTTGCAAACCACAGGCCAAGCAGCCACTCCTACCGCTGGGTTCAGATTAGGAAACAAGGGAGCTGGGCACAGCCTCGCCCGCCTTCCCCCGCCGCGCTACAATAGTTGTTTGCGGTTTGCGTAGGGCGCTCCAATGAAGCACGTCATTGTCGGCACCGCCGGTCACATTGACCACGGCAAGTCCGCCCTGGTCGAGGCGCTGACCGGGACCGACCCCGACCGCTGGGAAGAAGAAAAGCGCCGCGGCATTACCATTGATCTGGGCTTTGCCCACCTGGACCTGCCCCCGGAAAGCGAGGCCGAGGACAGCGTGCGCCTGGGGTTCGTGGACGTTCCCGGCCACGAGCGCTTTGTGAAGAATATGCTGGCGGGGGTGGGGGGGATTGACCTGGTGCTGCTGGTGATTGCCGCCGACGAATCCATCAAGCCCCAAACCCGCGAACACTTCGACATCTGCCGCCTGCTGGGCATCTCGCGGGGACTGACCGTAGTGACCAAGGCCGACCTGGTTGAAGCTGAGGTGCTCGAGCTGGTGCGCCTGGAAACGGAAGAATTCCTCAAGGGGTCGTTTCTCCACGCGGCGCCCATCGTCCCGGTGAGCAGCAAGACAGGCGCGGGGCTCGACCGCCTGCGAGAAGAACTCCAGCGCGTCGCGGCGAGCACGCCCGCTAAAGACTCCTCCCACTACTTCCGCCTGCCCATCGACCGCGCCTTCGTGATGAAAGGGTTCGGGACCGTGGTCACCGGCACGCTGATGGCGGGCAGCATTGGCAAGGACGAAGAGGTGGAGGTCTTTCCGGGGCGGCGCCGGCTGCGGGTGCGCGGCATTCAAGTGCACAACCAGGGGGTGGAGCGCGCCTACGCCGGCCAGCGCACGGCGCTGAACTTGGCCGGGGTGGAAACGGGGGCGCTCGAACGGGGGATGGTGCTCACCGTCCCCAAGCTCTTCGACGCCAGCGAGCGCGTGGACGTGCGGCTCACCCTATTGTCCTCTGCCCGCCCGCTCAAGGATGGCGCGCGCGTCCGTTTTCACCAGGGAGCGGCGGAGATCATCGCGGAAGTCCGCCTGCTCGACCGGGCGCGGCTCGAACCCGGCAGCCAGGCGTACGCGCAGCTTCGCCTGCGCGCCCCGGCGCTGCTGCTGCCGGATGACCGCTTCATCATCCGCCAGTTCTCTCCGGTGATCACCATCGGCGGCGGGCGCATCCTGGATACCCGGGCGGGCCGGCACAAACGCAACGACCCGGCGCTGCTCGCTTACCTGGAAACGCTGAGCGGCGGCAACCGCGAGAGCATCCTGGAAGCACGCGTGGCGCGTGCGCCGCTGGGGGCGCTGGAGGAGGGGCAGCTAGCGGCGTGTACCCCCTGGCGGCCAGTGGATCTGCGCGCTGCCCTCGAGACGCTGCTCGCCGCGGGTAAGCTCCGCCGGGTGGCCAGGCAACCGCTCACCCTGGCCAGCCCCGCCCGCTTGGCCGAACTCAGCGCCCGCACCCGCGCCGCCATTGAAGCTTTCCACGAAAAGGAACCTCTGCTCGAAGGCATCCCCAAAGAAGAGTTGAAGGAACGCCTCTTCGCGCACGCCCCGGCGGGGCTCTTCGAGGCGGTGGTCGAGGAGCTGACGTCCGCCGGCCAACTCACGCTGGCGGGAGACAGGGTCAAACATGCCGGGCGCCAGGTGACGCTGAGTCGGGAAGAGGCGGAAGCCAAGCAGACGATCGAACAGGCCTTCGGGCGCGCCGGCTTGACAGTCCCGGGGGTCAAGCAGGTGCTGGGCCAAGCAGGGGTGGAAGCGAAGCGGGCCCAGAAAATCATCCAGATCCTGCTGCGGGAGAAGGTGTTGGTCAAGGTGAGCGAGGAGTTGCTGTTTCACCGCGCGGCCCTGGCGCGGATGCCGGAGCTGCTGCGCGGCTACAAGCAGAAGAAGGGCGAGCGCCTCTCCGTCCCCGCCTTCAAAGAGCTGACCGGGGTGACGCGGAAGTATGCGATTCCGTTGCTCGAGTACCTGGATCGGCAGCGCCTCACCCGGCGGGTGGGCAACGAGCGGCTGATTCTGCTCTAGCGGCGCGATTTCATTTGACTCCCCGCACACCCAAGCCTAGAATCGCTCTGAGGAGTGACGACCATGGGCCGAATCGGCCTGACGGAAATCCTGATCATCGCTTTTATCCTGCTGCTGCTCTTCGGCGCCACCCGCATCCCGGAGATGATGCGGGGGCTGGCCCGCGGCCTGCGCGGCTTCAAGGAAGAAATGAAGGCGGAAAGCAAGCCCGAAGAGCAGCCGGAAGAAAAGCCGAAGACGAACTGACCCCCTAGCCCCTCTCCCACTCCCGCAGCAGGCGGTCCACCAGCGCCACCGGCAAACCCATGATGTTGAAGTAGCAACCTTCCACCCGAGTGACAAAGCGCCCGGCGCGTCCCTGCACCGCGTAGGCGCCGGCTTTATCCAGTGGCTCGCCGCTGGCCACATAGGCATCGATTTCCTGCCGGGTGAGCGGGCGAAAGAAGACCCGGGTGAGCTCGTGGGCGAGGGTGCGGCGCGGGGTCCCCGGGGCGGCCAGCGCCACCCCGGTGATTACCTCGTGCGCCCTTCCAGAGAGTTTCTCGAGCATTGCGGCGGCTTCTTCCGGGGAGCGGGGCTTGCCCAGCACTCTGGCGTCCACCACCACCAGCGTGTCCGCCGCCAGCACCACCACATCATCCTCCGGGCCGAATCGCTTCACTACTTCTTCCGCTTTCTCTCCGGCCGTGCGCTCGGCCAGGGCGGCGGGACGGTCGTCATCTCCGCTGTAGTACTCGTCCACCCGGCTGGGAACAACCTCAAAGAGGAAGCCAGCGTTGCGCAGGACTTCGCGCCGGCGGGGCGAGGCGGAGGCCAGAATGAGCCGCTTCATCGCGGTGAAGCTGATTATACGCTGTCGAGTGGGCGGATCGCAGCAGAGCGGAGGGAGGCACGGTGCCGGAGGTGCCCATTTCGTGGGTATGCTAGAATCAGGGCGCCTGGGGCGACAAAAAAACGCGGCCCCGCAAGGCGGGGCTCTTCCCAACTCGACTTTTCGCACCGCTCCCGGACTGAGCTTTTACGCAGATGAAGATAACGCGCAAAGATGTGGAGCACGTCGCCGCGCTCGCCCACCTCGAACTCACGCCGGATGAGCTGGAGCGCATGCAGCAGCAGCTCGACGCTATCCTGGGCTACATGGACAAGTTGAATGAGCTGGACACGGCTGCGAGCGAGCCAATGGCGCAAGTGCTGGCCGAATCGCGTCCCGACGCCGGCTTACGCGGGGACGCTCCGCGCCCCGGCCTGGAACGGGCCGACGCCCTGGCCGCCGCCCCGGACAAGGACTCGAGTTACGTCAAAGTCCCCAAGGTGATCGAGCGCTAGGTTGACCGCCCCAGCGGCAGGGGCCGTTGGGCTGGACTGTGAGGGCCGCTGGGCTGGACCATGAAGTCTAATGTCCAACCCGGTGGCTCCGGCCACCGGGGTCTGTAGATGGAGCTAGGCGAACTGACCATCGCGGCTGTGCAGGAGCGGTTGCGGACGCGCGCGGTTACCGCCCGCGAACTCGCCGAGCGGCAACTGGAGCGCATCCGGGAGCGCGATCCTCGACTCCGCGCCTTTCTGAGGCTTTCGCCGGAGCGGGCGCTCGCCCAGGCGGATGCCATCGATCGGCGGATCCGAGCGGGCGAACCGCTGCCGCCGCTGGCCGGCGTGCCCCTGGCCATCAAGGACAACATTGTGACTCGCGATCTTCCCACCACCGCCGGTTCGCGGATCCTGGAAAACTACCGGCCGCCTTACGACGCCACTGCGGTCGAGCGTCTGGAGCAGGCTGGCGCGGTTTTGCTGGGGAAGACGAATTGCGACGAGTTCGCCATGGGCTCCTCGACGGAAAATTCTGCCTACTTTCCCACCCGCAACCCGCGCGACCCGGAGCGGGTTCCGGGCGGCTCGAGCGGCGGCTCAGCCGCAGCGGTGGCGGACGGCCTGGCGGTGGCGGCGCTGGGGTCCGACACCGGCGGTTCCATCCGCCAGCCGGCGGGCTTCTGCGGGATCGTGGGGGTGATGGGAACCTACGGGCGGGTGTCGCGCTACGGGTTGATCGCTTTTGCCTCTTCGCTGGATCACATCGGGCCGATTGCCCGCACGGTGCGCGACGCGGCGGCTGTGCTGCAACTCATCGCCGGAGGCGACCCGCGGGATTCGACGGCGGCCGACGTCCCGGTGCCGGACTATCGGGCCGCATTGGAGCAACCCGTCGAAGGGCTGCGGCTCGGGATTCCCAAGGAATATTTCGGCGCCGGGCTCAACACCGAAGTACGCGCCAAGGTGGAGCAGGCGATTGAACGCTTCCGGGAGCTGGGTTGCCAAATCCGGGAAATCAGCCTGCCGCACACCGACTACGCCATCGCCTGCTACTACATCATCGCCACCGCCGAGGCCAGCTCCAACCTGGCGCGCTACGATGGGGTGCGCTACGCCTTCCGCGCTCCGGGGGCGAGGACGCTAGACACCATGTACTACGCCACCCGGGGGCACGGGTTTGGAGCGGAGGTGAAGCGGCGAATCATGCTGGGGACCTACGCGCTGAGCGCCGGCTACTACGAGGCCTACTACCTGAAAGCACAGAAGGTGCGGAGGCTGCTCTACCAGGATTTCCTGCGGGCGTTCTCGTCCGACTCGAGCAAGCAAGTGGACGCCATCCTGACGCCCACCTCGCCCACTCCGGCGTTTCGCCTGGGGGAGAAGCTGGATGATCCCCTGCAAATGTACCTGGCGGACATCTACACGGTGACGGGCTCACTCGCAGGCGTGCCGGGAATCTCGGTGCCGTGCGGGACCTCCCGCAGCGGCTTGCCCGTCGGCCTCCAGCTCTTCACCCGCCACTTCGACGAATGCCGCCTGTTGCAACTCGGCCACGCCTTCGAACGAGCCGGCGGCTTCACCTTGTAACTGGTCACCGGTGGCCAGCGACCGGCGGAATGAACGCACGGATGCACACAGATTCACACTGAAAGTTCCGTAGCTCTCCGAGGCGCTTTGGAAGTAGACTGCTTTTGGCAGTGCGGGAGGAAAGCGGTGGTGAGGAAATACCGGCAAAGAGGCTACATGGAGGCGTACGAGCAGGAGAAGCGCGGAAAAAGAGGGGCGCCTCCCAAGGCTCTAGAGGGAACCGGCCCGCGGGCGCCGCGGATGCCGGGGGCGCGGGTCGCCTCCCGCTGTGCGGGCTGCGGCACGGTGCTGCCGGTGGCGATTGAGGCTTTCGGGCAGTGTGCGCAGTGCGGGTTCGAGCTGCACTCCTGCCGGCAGTGTGTCCACTTCGATACGGCCAGCCGGTTTGAGTGCACGCAACCCATCCAGGCCAGAATGGCCCAGAAAGATGCCCGCAACGACTGTCAATACTTTGCCCTCCGCACGGTGGTGGAACGGGACACCTCTCCCGGAGCCGCCCGGCCCGAAGATGCCCGCCGGGCTTTCCAAAACCTCTTCAAGAAGTAGCCACCCTTCGTCTGCGCTCCGGCTTCGCTCCAAAAAAAGAGCCGGCCCCGACAAAGTCGGGGCCGGCGGGCCGCCCGCTT
>JBHHYS010000111.1:0-7034 GCA_046757645.1 Terriglobia bacterium
AGTGGTCGGAAACGCCTGAAAGCCCGAAGGATGGCGTTGACAAAATCGCCATGCTCCTGTAAATTGAAGTGTTTGCGACCTCGCTCGCAAACTTTTTGTGTATCTATGCGGACCTACTTTCTCAAGGGCAAGACCATGGCCGCCGCGGCGCCGGAGAAATGGCATCTGGTGGACGCCCGTGGCCAGGTGTTGGGCCGGCTGGCCTCGCGGGTGGCGCGCCTGCTGATGGGGAAACATAAGGTGCGCTATACCCCCTGGCTCGACTGCGGTGACCGGGTGGTGGTGATCAACGCCCGCGCCGTCCGCTTGACCGGTAAGAAGCTCGACCAGAAGGTTTACCGGTGGCACACCGGCTATCCGGGCGGCCTGCGAGAGGTCAAGGCCCGGCATCTGTTTGACGCCAAGCCGGAGCGGATGGTCCGGGAAGCGATTCTGGGGATGCTGCCGAAAAACAAATTGCACCAGCGGCGCGCCAAAAAATTGCGCGTCTACCCGAACGATAAGCATCCGCACCAAGCGCAACAGCCGCAGCCGATTGAGTGGAAGGGCTAGTTCCGTTTGTCGGCCCAGATGGAAGCGCGAGAAACTGGTTCCACTGAGGCAGAAGCGTACTAGGAGGCATAGTGGGCGACCCGGAAAACGAGCAAGGAATCCCGGACGTGCCGGCGCCGGACGCGGCCGAACCCGCGGCGCAGGAAGAGGCCGGGGCGGGGACACAACCCGGCGCTGAGGCTGTGCCGGAGCCGATCCCCAAGCCGGCACCGGACGCCGCCGCGCCCCGGGAGCGCTACTATGGCACCGGCCGCCGGAAGACTTCGGTGGCACGTGTCTACCTGCGCTCCGGGAGCGGGCAGGTGCGGGTGAACGGCCGCCCCCTGGAGCAGTTCTTCTTTGGCGCGCACTGGCGCCAGCATGCCCACGAGCCGCTGGTGTTTGTTGGTGGCGCCGAGCAGTATGACGCGGAAATCACGGTTCATGGCGGGGGCAGCGGCGGGCAGGCGGGCGCGGTGCGCTTGGGGCTGGCGCGGGCGCTGGCGCTGGCGAACCCCGAGTTGCGGCCGAAGCTCCGCCGGGCCGGATTCCTGACTCGCGATCCCCGGATGAAGGAACGCAAGAAGTACGGGCAGAAAGGGGCGCGGCGACGCTTCCAATGGACCAAGCGGTAAGGGAAAGCGGGGCGAGGATGGTCAACGTGACCATGAAAGAGCTGTTGGAGGCCGGAGTTCATTTCGGCCACCAGACGCGCCGCTGGAACCCGAAGATGAAAGAATACATCTTTGGGGAGCGGAACGGGATCTACATCATCGACCTACAGAAGACGTTGAAGCTGTTCAAGGAGGCGGCGCAGTTCGTCAGCGAGCTGGGGGCGCAGGGCAAGGTGGTGCTGTTTGTGGGCACGAAGCGCCAGGCGCAGGAAGCCATCGCCGAAGCCGCGCAGAGCTGCGGGATGTACTACGTCAACCACCGCTGGCTGGGGGGCACGCTCACGAATTGGCAGACCATCCAGAAATCTATCAAGCGCTACAAAGAGCTGGAAGCCATGGAAGAGGACGGGCGGATGGCGGCGATGCCGAAAAAGGAGGCCACCCGCCTGCGGCGGGAACTCCGCCACTACCGGGAAAACCTGGTGGGGATCAAAGAGATGCCCGGGCTGCCGGACGCGGTTTTCGTGATCGACCCCGATAAGGAACAGATCGCCGCGCAGGAAGGGCGCAAGATGGCGATTCCGGTGGTGGCGGTGGTGGACACCAACTGCAACCCCGATCAGGTCGACCACGTCATTCCCGGCAACGACGACGCCTTGCGGGCCATCCGATTGTTTACCGGGAAGATCGCCGAGGCGGTGCGGGCTGGCCGCGCCCTCTACGAGCAAACCCAATTGGAGGCGGCCAAGGTGGAGGCGGCGGCGGCCAGCGGCGTCCCCGAGGGCGAAGCCGCCGCTGAATACGCCGGCACCCCGGAGGAGCTGGAAGAGGTGGCTGAGGTGTACGACCCGGATGAATCGCTGCCGCCGCACCTGCGCCCGCAGGCCGTGCCGGAGAGCGGTAAAGAGGGGGAAAAATTGCCGGAGCAGCTTGTGGAGGAGGGAGCCGGGGAGAGTCAACCCGAGGATACCACCGGCAGCAACACCTGATGATTGATCCCGATAGGTTTTCCCTCGGCCGAGCACCCGCAGGGGCCGCCGGCCCTTTTTTTATGTCCGGGAGAGGACAGCAAGCGCCGTGAAGTCCGAGACGAACACGAACGCCCCGCCCCGCCCGGCGGCGACCAAGGTCTCGCTCTCCGCCCAGCACGTGAAGCAGTTGCGGGAGAAAACCGGTGCGGGCTGGATGGACTGCAAGGCAGCCTTGGCGGCCTCGGGGGGTGACGTCGAGCAGGCAGTGGCCTGGCTGCGGAAGAAGGGGATGGCCACGGCCAAGGGCAAGGCCACTCGGACCACGAGCGAAGGGAGCGTGGCCAGCTACGTGCACGCCGGGAGCAAGATCGGGGTGCTGGTGGAGGTGAACTGCGAAACCGACTTTGTGGCCCGCACCCAGGAGTTCAAACAGCTGGTGCACGACCTGGCGATGCACATCGCCGCCGCCGAGCCCCGCTTCGTGCGCCGTGAGGACGTCACCGCGGAAATCCTCGCCAAGGAGCGGGAGATTTATGAGGAGCAGGCGCGGGCATCGGGCAAGCCGGCGAAGGTGGCGGAGCGGATTGTTGCCGGGAAGCTGGAGAAGTTCTACGAAGAGAACTGCCTCTACGAGCAGCACTTCATCAAAGACGACAAGCTGACCATCCGAGAGTTGATTGACTCGATGATCGCCAAGCTGGGGGAGAACGTGGCGGTGCGGCGGTTTTCTCGCTTCAAGGTGGGCGAAGCGGCCATGGTGGCCGAGACCGCTGCGCCCGTCCCGGCGGAGACGCAGAGCTGACCATGGCAGGCACGGCGGTTTTCCAACGAGTGCTGCTGAAGCTCAGCGGAGAGGCTTTTATGGGGCCGCAGGGCTTCGGCATCCACGATGAAACGGTGGCGCACATCGCCGGGGAAATCAAAGACGTGCACAAGCTGGGAGTGCAAATCGGCGTGGTGGTCGGCGGGGGCAATATCTTTCGCGGGCGGACGTCAGACGCTCGGGGGTTCGACCGGGTGACCGCCGATCAGATGGGGATGCTGGCCACCGTTATCAACGCCCTAGCCTTGCAGAACGCTTTGGAGAAACTCGAGGTGGTCACCCGGCTGATGACCGCCATCGAGATGCAGCAGCTGGCCGAGCCCTTCATTCGCCGCCGCGCCGTTCGCCACTTGGAGAAAGACCGGGTGGTGATCTTCGCCGGCGGCACCGGCAACCCCTATTTCTCCACCGACACCGCGGCGGCGCTGCGGGCGATGGAGATCAACGCCGAAGTCATCCTGAAGGCGACCAACGTGGACGGCATCTACGATGCCGACCCGCAAATCACCCCCAGCGCCAAGATGTTCGACCGCATCTCGTACCTGGATGTGCTTTCCAAATCACTGCATGTGATGGACGCCACCGCCATCTCGCTCTGCATGGACCACAGCCTGCCCATCATCATCTTCAACCTCACCCGGCACGGCAACATCAAGCGGGCGGTGGAGGGCGAGAAGGTGGGTTCGTTGGTGACGGCATAGGAGGGTGCGGAGAAATCTTTTTCGCCGTCATTCTCACTGAGCGAAGCAAGGACGCTCGGCCGCGGGAATCAGCGGCGGGCGGGATTCTTCGTCACCTGAGGCTCCTCAGAATGACACCGTCGGCGAGTTATTCAACAAGTCGGGTAGCGTGGCGGCGGCCTCGCCGGCCGGGGCGGGGGAGGGAGTGAGAGCGATGCAAGCAGCCGGCAGCATCAAAGAAGCGCTGACGCTCAGCCGCACGCGGATGGAAAAAACCGTGGAGGACTTCCGGCGGGAGCTGGGGCACCTGCGCAGCGGGCGAGCCTCGGTGACGCTGCTGGAGGACATCCGGGTGGACTACTACGGCACCGCTACCCCCATCAACCAGCTCGCCCGCCTGGCCACCCCGGAACCCACCCTACTAGTGGTGCAGCCCTTCGACCCCTCTGTGACGCCGGCGGTGGAGAAGGCGATTCGCAGCGCCGAGCTGGGGTTGAACCCGGTGAACGACGGCAAGGTACTCCGGGTGCCCATTCCCCCGCTCACCGAAGAGCGGCGCAAGGAGTTGGTCAAACACCTGCACTCCGTCCTGGAAAGCCACAAGACGGCGGCGCGCAACATTCGCCGGGATAGCAAGGTGGCCATCGAGAGCCTGTTCAAAGAGAAGAAAATCAGCGAAGACGACAAACACCACGGCATCACCGAACTTGACAAACTCACCCACGAGTACACCGAAAAACTCGACGCCCTCTCCAAAAACAAAGAAAAGGAAATTCTTGAGATTTAGTCCGGCTTGAGGCGCCCGGCAGCGCCGCCGCGGAGCCCTCGGCCGGCGGCGGGGCAACCCCGCCACCTCAAAGGAACCGCAGAGGACGCAGAGAACCGCAGAGGAATTCTGGGCGAGCGGGTGCGGAGCGCCTCGTCCGAGCTGAGGTGTCTAGGGGCGGGGCCAGCTTTTCGCGCTCTTCGAGGAAACGGCGGTTTGAACTGTCTCGCTGCCGCGACGGCCTATTTCCCTTTGTGCTGTTCGAGGGCGTAGCCGGCGGTGCCGTAGAGCGCCGTCTTGTCGTTCAAGATGACGCGCACCGGGATTTGTCCCACCACCGAGGAGAGTCGGCCCTTGTGCTGGAAAGCGGTGAGGAAGGTTCCGTCTTTGAGCTTGGGAAGGATTTTCGGCGCAATGCCACCGCCCAGAAAGACACCGGCAGTGGCCAGGGCCTTCAAGGCCAAGTTGCCGGCTTCGGCGCCGAAGATGGAGACCCACATGTCCAGCGCCTTGACGCAGAGTTCGCTGCGCTTTTCCAGTGCCGCCCGCGAGATGACGGCGGCCGGGTCCTCCGCGGAAGCCAGCTCTTCTCGGAGCCAGGAGGGTTCTTCGGCGTAACCGGTTTCCTTGAGAAAGTCGTAGAGGCGGCGCAGGCCCGAGCCGGTGACCACCCGGTCGTAGCTCACGTGGTCGAATTCCTTCAGTAGGTAGCGGAGAAAATTCATTTCGAGAGCGTTCTGGGCGGCGAAAGAGGTGTGGCCGCCTTCGGAGGCGGCCGGCCGGTGCTGTTCGCCGTCCCAGAACAGCATGGCTTCGCCCAGCCCGGTTCCGGGCGCGATCAGGGCAGCGTTGCCTTGGGGAGCGGGCTTGCCCTCACTGAGGGCGAACAACTCCTGGGGGCGCAGGGCGGCAATGCCGTAGGCGGTGGCTTCGAGGTCGTTGATCAGCACCACCTCGCTGTGCGTCACCCGGCGCAGATCCCGGGCGTCCACCACCCAGGGGAGGTTGGGCGTCTCGCAGCGTCCTTCGGCCACCGGGCCGGGCACGCCGAAGCAGGCGAACTCCACCGGGGCGGGGTTCTTGGCGAGAAAATCCTTCAGCACCTCGGTGAGTCCCAAGTAGTTCCGACTGGGCAGGCTGGTTTCATAGTGAGGCTGGCGGGGCTCATCCTGGGGCGAGAAGTAGGCGAGGAGGGATTTGGTTCCACCGATGTCGCCCGCCAGGATCATGCCTCGGCTTGCCTCACCTCAGGTGGTTGGGGTCCACTCACGCTGTCGATTCCACCCGCACGCGGGTCAGGCGGCTGGCGGCCGCTGAGTCCACCAGCCAGACCAACTCGCCCTTCTTGGGGGCCACCCGCTGCGCCGGGCGTTGCCCTGTGCCTTCGAAGGCGTCCCGCAGGGCTAGGGCTTTGCTCGCGCCGGACACCAGGAAAAAAACTCGTCGGGCGTGGTTGAGCACCGGCAGGGTCAACGTGACGCGGGCCAGCTCGTATCCCGCAGGACGGTGCGCCACGACCAGGTGTTGTTTGTCTTCGAGCGCCGGGGCCCCCGGAAACAAGGAGGCGGTGTGCCCGTCGGCGCCCAGCCCGAGCAGGATGAGGTCAAAGCCGGGCACGCCCCAGCGATGGCCGAAATGGGCGCGCAGCTCCTGTTCATAGGCGCGGGCGGTTGCTTCCAGGGAGGCCTGGGTGGGGACGGGATGGATATTCTGCTGGGGGACGGGGACGTGCTTCAGCAGGGCTTCGCGCACCATGCGGTAGTTGCTCTGGCGATGGTCGTGCGGCACCAGGCGCTCATCGCCCCAGAAAAAGTGGAGTTGGTCCCAGGGAATTCTGTGGCGCCATTCCCCGCTCGCCAGCAACTCATAGAGCTGCCGGGGCGTCGAGCCCCCCGCCAGCGCCACGCAGAACGGCCAGGGGCGCTGGGCTTCGACCGCGGCCACCACCCGGCGGGCCGCTTCCCGGCTCAGGCTTTCCAGGTCTGTGCAAATGACCAGTGTGCCCCGCATGCTCAGCTCAGTTGTTCCCTCCTGACCTTGAGTTCTGGTGGCACCGGCGTCCATGGCACCGGCGTCTCGCCGGTGTTTACCCTTGCCCCAGCCTGTACTTGCCTGAGTGGCACTGGCGTCCCGCCAGTGTCCCCGCGCCAGTGTATCACCCTAGCCAAAAATGAGGATATTCCCTCTCTGTTCTCGCCAAGCCGGTTTTCACCGGGTTGTGTGCCATGTAGCGCAACTTTTCTTTGAACTCCGCCTCATCGCGCACGATGCGGTCGAAACTTTCATCCAGCCAAACCGCACCCGCACTTCTCCGATGCTTGTTCACCTGGTGGGCGCTATAGCTCTTGACGCTGTGCAGGATTTCTCCCAGTGCATACCACTGGTTTTTTCCGCAGCGCAACGGTTGGACCAGCAGATGCACATGGTCTGGCATGACCACGACGGCAAAGAGTCTCCACTTGCGCTGGTCCCAGTGCCGGCAAGCAGCCAGCACCAGGCTCCGCTCCTCTTCTGACAGGGTGCCGGTCTTGACTCTGAAAGTGACAAAATAGGTTGCCCCGCCCAGTTGCCAGTGGGGGAGGTTGCGCCGGGTTGTGCGGAGCTCGGCAGACACCGGCGGGACGCCGGTGCCACTGACGCCGGTGCCAC
>JBHHYS010000112.1:0-7002 GCA_046757645.1 Terriglobia bacterium
TCGGCTACGCTTCCCTTCGACTTCGCTCAGGGCAAGCAGGACAGGGCCTTCGGCTTCGCTTCCCTCGTCCCGCTCTGCGGGCTCGGGACAAGCGACCCCATTGCGACTTGAGCTTGGGCTGGCCTTCCACTGGATAGGGGGTGTTCACACCCCCCAGCCGTAGGCTTCCGACTCTCTCACCGAGTCGCGCAGTTCGTGGCGCAGGCGTTGCGTGAACTCGGAGCAGGTGACTACGGTGCTTCCCGCCTCTGCGAGATCGGCGGTGCGGTAGCCGCCGCGGAGCACGCAATCAATGCCGGCTTCAATCCAGTCAGCCTCTATCTGCAATCCAAACACGTCTCGCAACAGCATGCCAGCCGAGAGGATGGCTCCAAGGGGACTGGCGCGGTCCTGTCCGGCCAGTTGGGGGGCTGAGCCGTGAATGGGCTCCAGCAGCGGGGGGCCGTCGCCGCAACTCAGCGACGGGATAAGCCCGATGGAGCCCACCAAGCCGGCGGCCGCGTCGCTCAGAATGTCCCCGAACATGTTCGAAGCTACGATGACGTCAAACTGCTGCGGTGCCACGACCAGTTGCAGAGCAGCGTTGTCAACATACATGTGTGTAAGGGCTACGCGGGGGAACTCGTGAGCGACGCGCCCCACCGTTTTTCGCCACAGGGCCGAGGTAGCCAGCACATTCGCTTTGTCCACCGAGACGAGCTGATTCCGGCGAGCGGCCGCGCACCGGAAGGCGAAGCGCGCTACTCGCTCTACTTCTGCCGTACTGTAGACCTCGACGTCGAAGGCTCTTTCGGTTCCGTTGCTGCGCTCGGTCCTATGCTCTCCAAAATAAATGCCGCCCGCGAGTTCGCGCACGATTTCAAGATCAATGCTTCGGCTGCGCGCCGGCCGGAGGGGAGAGACGCCTCCCAGCGATTCGCGCAGCCGAATGGGTCGCAGGTTAATGTACAGGTTCAGTTCCCGCCGCAGGCGGAGCAGGGCGCTCTCCGGACGCTGCGGCAAAGGCAAAACGTCCCAGCGCGGCCCGCCGACGGCGCCGAGTAGGATGGCATCCGCAGCGCGGCAGGCATTCAAGGTTTCTTGGGGCAGCGCGTTGCCGCAGCGCTCCAGGGCGGTTCCGCCGACCGGATATTCGACCATGGTGAACTGGTGGCCGAATTCGCCGCCGCAGTCGCGGAGCACCGCCGCCGCCGCCGACAGAACTTCGGGTCCGATGCCATCTCCTGGAAGAAGGACAATGGTCTTTCTTGTCCTGGTCATGGGGACTCCTCTCCGAGCGTGTTGAAGTTATTAGTCGGCGGCCGAGCTGGCTGCGGGGATACCCGCAGTCCGCTGGGCGCGGCGGCGCATCAGCTTGTGCACGGTGGTCAGCAACTGGCGGTCGCTAACCTGCTTTGTCTGGTCGGCAAGAGCCATCACCTCCCGGTAACACTCCGCCAGTTCCTCCTCGTGGACTTCGTAGCCCAGTTCTTGCAATCGCAGGCGCAGGGCGTTCCGACCGGAGTGCTTTCCTAGGACCAGTCGGCGGGCAGGCACCCCCACGGTTTGGGGCGAAATAATCTCGTAGGTGAGGGGATTCTTGATGATTCCGTCTTGGTGGATGCCGGCCTCGTGGGCGAAGGCGTTGGCCCCGACCACGGCCTTGTTGGGCGGCACTGAGACGCCGGTGATGGCCGAAAGCAACCGGCTGGTGGGATAGAGCTTCTCGAGACGAATGTGCGTACGCACGCCGAAGCTGGCTTGTCGCACCGTCAGGGCGACCACAAGTTCTTCCAGCGAAGCGTTGCCCGCGCGCTCCCCGATCCCGTTGACGGTGCATTCCACCTGGCGAGCGCCGGCGCGCACCGCGGCCAGGGAATTGGCTACCGCTAGTCCGAGGTCGTTGTGGCAATGGGCGCTCAAGGTGATGGCGTTTGTCCTGCTCAGTCGTTCACGCACACGGTAGAAGAGCTGAGCGTATTCTTCGGGGACGCTGTAGCCCGTGGTATCCGGGATGTTGAGTACGTTGGCCCCGGCATCGGCGGCGGCGGCCATGACATCGCAGAGGAAATCCACTTGGGTGCGGCTGGCGTCCTCGGCAGAGAACTCCACCTCAGGACAGTGTTGCCGGCCATAGCGGATCATGGCGACGATGGCTTTCAACGCTTCGGCCCGGGACATCCGCAACTTGTAGTGGAGGTGAAGGTCGGAGGTGGCCAGGAAGATGTGGAGCCGCGGAAGCGCCGCCGGCTCGAGCGCCTGGAGGGCCGCATCTACGTCTACCTGCTTGGCTCGCGCCAGGGCGGCCACCCGGCAACAGCGAATCTCGCGGGCGACGGCCCGGACCGCTTCCAGGTCACCCGGCGAGGCGACGGGGAATCCCGCCTCGATCACATCCACCCCCAGTTCCTCTAGCTGCCGGCCCAGTTGCAGCTTCTCCTGCACATTCATGGAGAAGCCGGGCGACTGTTCGCCGTCGCGCAACGTGGTGTCGAAGATTCGCACCGTGTCCATAGTACGCCCTCCTCGGAGGGGCGCTTACCTAAGCGCGAAGCCCGGGAGAAGTCAAATTTATAATTTTTGACTTATCCATAAACTATGCTTATCATTGCATTCCTGGTGGACTTGGCGGAACTACAGGTCTTTCTGACGGTGGCGCGGGAAAAGAGTTTTTCGCGCGCGGCGGAAAAGCTCTATCGGACCCAGCCTGCGGTGAGCCTGGCGATTCGTCGCTTGGAGGACTGGGTGGGCCAGCCGCTCTTTGTGCG
The DNA here is from genome assembly GCA_046757645.1 of Terriglobia bacterium. Taxonomy (GTDB): domain Bacteria; phylum Acidobacteriota; class Terriglobia; order Acidiferrales; family 2-02-FULL-67-57; genus JBHHYS01. Next base: position 2,748 of record JBHHYS010000112.1, read on the forward strand.
CGGTTCGCGGGCGGCTAGGCTGACGGACGCGGGCGAGCTGCTTCGGGATTATGCCGAGCGCATGCTCAATCTGCGCGAGGAGATCAAGCGTGCCGTGGAGGATTTGCGGGGCGTTCGCCGCGGGCGGGTGTCGCTGGGGGTCAACGAGAGTTCTATCCACGCGCTCCTGCCCGTGCTATCGCGCTTCCGGTGGCTCCATCCCAACATCCATATCGCCGTCCAACGGACTTTCTCCCGGCACATCCCCGCCGAAGTGTTGAACTACCGCCTTGACCTGGGTGTGATTTCCTATGTTCCCCAAGAAGAAAAGCTGGCCGCGACAGAAATCTTCCGGGACCATCTAACTTTCGTGGTGCATCCCAGCCACCGGCTGGCGCGCCGGCGAGTCTTGGATATCTCGGAGTTGGGCGAGGAGATTTTTGTCGCGCACATCGTCGAGTCGCCCTACCGCTGGCGGGTCATTCAGCTCTTTGAAAAGCATCGCGTGCCACTGCGGATGGTCGTGGAACTGCCTACCATCGAAAGCATCAAGCGCTTCGTGCAGATGGGCATGGGCGTGGCTATCGTGCCCCGGATGTGTGTCGGCTGGGAAGTCGAGCGCAAGTGGCTGGCGGAGGTGAGAATCCGGCAACTAAACATACCGCGGCACCTTTACTTACTTCACCGCCGGGACACACGGTTCTCGCGGGCCACCGCTGCGCTGGTCAAGCTGTTACAGGATGGCCTTCGCAAGGCTTGACCCACCCCGGGCACTACAAAGAACCGAAACTCGAAAAGCGAAACTCGAAACACGAAGCTTGGAGGCGCGGCGCCATGGATCCAAGGGGGTGTGGGTTTCCTTTCGGCTTCGCTCCCTTCGGCTTCGCTCAGGGCAAGCAGGACAGGCCCTTCGGCTTCGCTTCCCTCGTCCCGCTCTGCGGGATCGGGATCTTCGCTGCGCTTCGACCCTTCGACTTCGCTCGGGATCTCCGCTGTGCTCCGACAGGACAGGTGACTCCCCCCCGGGCACTCAATTTTTTGATCTTTGCGCGGCGTGCTTGGCGCGGATGGCCTGGGCGCGGGCTTCCAGTTCTGCCGCCTCATCCTCCCGACCCGTGTCGCGTAGAAGAGCAGCGTAGTTCTCAAGTGTTCGCGCTACCTCGGGATGCCCTGGCCCTAGAGCGTTCTCATAAATCGTGATGGCTCGCCTATATACTCGCTCTGCGTCAGTAGCCTCACCAAGAGCCTGATAGGTCAGCGCCAGATTGTGCAACGTCATTGCCAATCGAGCGTCGTTCTCCCCGAACCTCTCCGCCACTTCAACAGCAGCACTGAACTCTTGTTCTGCCTCTGCGTGCTGACCTTGCTCATAGGCTTCCACTCCGGCATCGTTTAGTCTTCCCCACTGTATAGCTTCCCAGTTCAAATAAACGCCACCCGCAACTAGCAAGAGAAATACAGCGGCAGCTGCTGCCAGCGGCTTCCCGGTTGGGGTCTTCTTCTCCGGGAGAGGGCCCTCCGCAAGGTGCAACAAGAAATTACCGTCGGCTCGGGCGAAGGTCGCCCGGTCTTCACCGATGTAGGTGGGACGCAAGGTGCGGTCACCCACCACCAGAAAAACTAACGAAGCAATGAAGAGCATCAGGCCGACCAGGAAGGCCCAGCCACCGCCCACAACGGGCGCAACAAGGACGCCTGCCGGTATGCAGCCGAGTAGCAGGACAACCCCCGTTATCAGCAAATACCGCCGTCGCTTGCGGTGTGCCTCGCAAAGAGGCAGCCTGACTTCCATCCGTCTCTTCGCAAAAGCAACTGCTGCCAGGGCGGGGAGCAAGCCAAGAAGAAGCAACACATTCAGCCAGGGTTCGTACCATCGAAATTCCTTCTTGAGCAATTTATCTCCCGCCGGCTGGCCGCACTTGAAGCAGCGGTTGGGCAAGATAGCAGCGTGTGCGACAACAAGGGTCTTACCGTGGCGATGGGCGCCTACCACCTGTGGGGTTCCTGAAGAACTCATTCTGCAACTCTTCTGGTGGTCTTGCCTCAGGACGGCTTGGGGCTCAACTTCATTGCTAGAAGCTCCTTGTCAGCGAGGCGACGGTGCGGGCATTGTGCGCCTGCCGAAATGGGAGAGTCAAGGAGAAGATGTCAAGGAACCGAAAAGCGAAACTCGAAACTCGGGGGTTCGGGAAGTTACCTTGTGGGTCAGCGCCAGGGAAGTGCAGCGCGCGACTTAGGTGTGGAGTTCGACGATGTCCTGGTCGTCGAGGAGGTGGTCGCGGTCGACGCGCTGGCCGTCGAAGCGGGTGCCGCCCCAGAGGCGGGCGAACTTGAGCCCGGCGGCGATGTCCTTGTGGACGCGGGCGGCGACGTCGCGCACGGTGGCGCCGCGCGGCAGCACGTAGGGCGCTTCCCGGTCGGCCTTCTTGCCGGGACTCTTGGTGTAGACGCGGACCACGCCGAGCAGCTCGAACAGCACCCGCCGCAGCTCTTCCAGGTTCTCGCCCGTCTGCGCGGAGACGGGTAGCAGCCCGCCTGCCTGCGCGTTCTGTCCGCCTGCGGAACGGGCAGGCGGGGAGGCGGGACGGGCAAGCCGGAAGCGCTCCCCCCAGAGCTCTGCCAAGACCTCGAGGTTGTCGCGGGCGCCGGGGCGGTCGCATTTGTTGCCGACCAAGAGGGCGGGCTTGCGGACGAAGCCCCTCGGCAGCTCCCCTTGCCCCTGGGCGACGCGAATCTTGCCGTGGTCGAGCTGCTCCAGGGTTTGGGTCAAGTGGTCGAGCAGATCGGGGTCGCCCAGGTCGACCAGCAGGGCGACGGCGTCAGCGTTGCGGATGGTCTGGGGCACCCAAGCTTCCGGGAAGAGCGGGTCGAGCGGGGGCAAGTCCACAAGCTGGACCTGGATGTTCTCGAAGGGCATCATCCCGGGGAGGGGCGAGCGAGTGGAGAAGGGATAGTCGGCGACGGCGGGGGTGGCGCGGGTCAGGGCGGCGAGCAGGGCCGACTTGCCGCAGTTGGGCGGGCCGACCAGGGCGACCTGGCCGGCGCCTTCGTGCTCGACGTAGTGGATGGGGGCGGCGTGGCGGGTGGCGCCTTTCTTGCCCTTTTCGCCGCGCACCCTCTTGAGCCGCCGCTTCAGGTCGCCCTGCATTTTCTCCGTGCCCTTGTGCTTGGGGATGGCGGAGAGCATCGCTTCCAGAGCGGCGATTTTTTCCTCGGGGGTGCGGGCCTGCTTGAAGCGCTCTTCGGCTGCCAGGTATTCGGGGGTGAGGTTGGCGGGCATCGAAAAACTACCTGCTTGTCCGGTTACCGGGAGCCGGCGGGGGCCGGGACGGTTTCGTGTTTGATCCGGGCCAGGTCCCACTCCAGCACGAGTCCCCGGGCGACCTTCTGGGCGACGTCGGGGCCGAGATATTTTTCGACGAGATAGAGCGCGGCCTGGTAGCTGGTGACGCCGCCGGCGGAGGTGAGTATGCCGTTGTCATCCACGAAAACGACATCGCGGCGCACGTCTACTTTGGGGAAGGCCTGAGCGAAGTCGTCGAGCGAGGCCGGGAAGGTGGTGGCGCGTTTGGAGTCGAGCAGCCCGGCGGCGCCGAGCAGGAAGGCGCCCCAGCAGTTCGAGTGAACCACCTGGGCCCGGCGGCCGGTGTGGCGAATCCAGTCGACCAGGACGGGGTCCTTCCTATCGGATTGGTAGTTCTCGCCGCTGGGGACGACCAGCCAGTCGATGGGCGGCGCGGTCAGGAAGCTGTAGTCGGGGATGAGGCGGAGGCCTTCGGCGGTGGTGACGCTGCCGACGCGGGGCGCGACGGTGAAGACCCGCAGGCGCCCGTTGGTGTGGGTGGCGGCGTGCTGGAAGACGTCGTAGGGGGCGACCAGCTCGGTGTTGTAGACGCCGTCGTAGACCAGGATGCCGACCGCAATCACATCGTCCTGGGCGGCAAGAGAGAAGGCGAAGCCGGAGCCGAAGAGCAAGAGCAGTAGAGCCAGCGAGTATCGAAGGAGCTTCATAGTTGCCGTCCTCTGCGGGCAGTCGAAATGGTAGGCGGAAGCGGCGGCGGGGTCAACGTCGGCTGGGAGACAGGGAGGCAGGGAGGCAGGGGGGCAGGGAAGCAGACGGTGGGGGTTGGCGCGCGATGGTCGTGGCGTGGCTGGCGGAGGTCGATAAATTCGAGGCCGGGACTGGTAGAATGGCGGGTATGCAGGATCGGCAGCTCTACGTGGAGCGGCAGGAGTCGAAGCCGGCGCAGTTCACCTGCCCGCACTGTCGCCAGGC
>JBHHYS010000113.1:0-6962 GCA_046757645.1 Terriglobia bacterium
CGGCTCTGACATTGACGTCAACCCCAACGGCCGCCACAGCTCCCGCAACCGCGGCGTCGCAGTGGACTTACAGCTCACCCGCTTCCCCCGCGGGTACCTGAACCTGGGGTATTCGCGCAACGATGTCACCTCACGCACCGATGTGACTTTCTTCACCGGCTTCCCCTTTATTCCCCAGGGCGGTGATGCCGTCTACATCGCCAACGACAACTACGCCTACGTCGACTTCGGCGGCCGCCTCATCCAGAACCTCTACCTCGACGCCGGCTACCGCGCCTTCTTCACCTCCGGCACCTTCCCCGCCTCCGATCCGGTGGGCGTCTGCGACCCCTTCGCCCCTGGCTCTTGCTCCGACGCCGGCATCTTGGGCCCGCTGGGGATCAACCGCGGCGGGTTGAACTACCACCAGCCCCACGCCGCCTTGCGCTACGTCATCAGCGACAACCTCAGCTGGAAGGGTGGCTGGCGCTGGTACGGGTACAACCAGAAGGGCGGCACCTTCAGCGACTACAAGGCCCACATCATCACCACCAGCGTAGTGCTCAGCTTCTAGCCCGGGGCGCTCCGTGCGTCCCCGCGCCGTTCGACCCTAACGGGCTCACCCCGAAGACAGGGATGAAACTCGGAGCGGCTTCGCCTACAATGGGCGCCCGGGGCCGCGGGGCTCGCCGCTCGCCCGCGGCAAGCAGGTCTGATCTCCTATGCGGCACAGAATAACTCGTCCGGCCTTCTCGGCCCTGCGAGGTGCAGCCGTGACCTACCGACCGATTCTCGTCGTGCTGGTGAGTTTGCTTCCCGCGTGGGCGACCGCGGCCCAGGTCTGCGTGGATTGCCACCAGCAGGTCACCCCCAATATTGTCTCGGACTGGCAACTGAGTAAGCACAGCCAGAATGACATTGACTGTGCGGTCTGCCACGGCGACCAGCACACAACCGCTGAGGACGTCGCCAACGTCGAAATCCCTACCCCGGAGACCTGCGCTCCCTGCCATGACCCCCAGGTGCAGCAATTCACCGCCGGAAAGCACGCCCTCAGCTGGGCGGCGATGAAAGCCATGCCCACCACCCACTGGCAACCCATGGTCTTGACCCAGGGAATGAAGGGCTGCGGGGGATGCCACAAGATTGGCTTGAAAACCGAGGAAGAGATCAAGCAGTTGAAAGAGCAGGGCGGCGGCTTTGGGGTCGCTTCCTGCGACGCCTGCCACACCCGGCACATCTTCTCCGTTCAAGAAGCCCGGCAACCGCAGGCCTGCCAGACCTGCCACATGGGATTCGACCATCCCCAGTGGGAAATGTATTCTGCCTCCAAGCACGGGGTTCGATTTCTCTTGAAGCAGAATCAAACCCTGCCCGAATCGGTGGCCGCGCCCACCTGCCAGACCTGCCACATGCAGGAGGGGAACCACGAGGTGCGCACGGCTTGGGGATTCCTCGCTGTGCGACTCCCGATGCCCGCGGATGCCGAATGGGCGGCTGACCGTGCTACCATCCTGCAAGGCCTGGGGGTGCTCGATCCCGAGGGCAACCCCACCGCCCGCCTGGAGGTGGTGAAGGCGGCCGACGTGGCTCGACTCAGCGAAGACGATTGGCAGCGAGAACGCGGCAAGATGATTCAGACCTGCCGTCAATGCCATTCCGCTAATTTTGCTCGCGCTGAACTGCAAAAAGGCGACCAGATGATCAAAGCCGCCGATCATCTGATGGCGGAGGCCATCCGCATCGTCGCGGCCTTGTACCAGGATGGCGCACTGAAGAAGCCCGAGAGCTATGCCTATCCCTTCCCCGACTTGTTGACCTTCCATGACGCGCCCACCCCGATTGAGCAGAAATTGTTCATCATGTATCTCGAACATCGCATGCGCGCCTTTCAAGGCGCCTTCCACAACAACCCCGACTACGCCCTCTGGTATGGTTGGAGCGAGATGCGGCAGGATCTGACCGAGATCAAAGCGATGGCGGAAAAGCTCCGCCGAAGGCAGGCGAAGAACCCAAAGTAACCGCCCGAAATTTCCCGCTCGCTTCGCGCCTCACTCCCCTCCGAGGCCTCCGCCCCGGCGGCGCGGAGTCCCGCCGCCGGCCGACTCCCTCCGAGCCACAGCCCCCTACCCTGGTTTCACCCCTGCGTCGGCCTTCCCCTGTGAAGATGGCCGCACCCACCCGGGCGGGCTCTCCGCCCGGGACGGCCGGGCCGAAATTTGGGCTTGACAACAAAACCCCCCAGCCTCATATTTATGCTGTCGAGTGAATAAAAATACATACTGGACCCCGGTGCTTTCCAAGCGGTTCCGACACAGCCACATCCTGGAACTGGTGGGCCACGAATCTCTCCCCAGCCAAGAAGATCTCCGCCGGCGCCTGGCCCGGCGAGGCATGCGCGTCACCCAGGCCACGCTCTCGCGCGACCTCAGGGAACTGGGACTGGTGAAAACTTCTAGCGGCTATTCGCTGCCCGCGACCCCGGGCAGCGCCGGCCCCCCCGCGCCGCCCCTCGCCCACTTGCTGAAGGACTTCGTGGTGGACGTTCGCGAAGCCCAGAATCTCCTCTTGGTGAGGACGAACCCGGGGAGCGCCCAGCCGGTGGCGGCGGCGCTTGACAGTCAGGAGTGGCACGAACTGATCGGCACGGTTGCCGGGGACGATACTGTCCTCGTCGTCACCCCCAATCGTCGCGCTTGCCGGCGACTCCGGCACCGCGTTCTGGAGCACATCGGCTGATGTCACGCCCCGTCTTGCAAACCGCCCTGGTGGGCGCCACCGGCTACGTGGGTTTCGAGCTCGCCCGGCTGCTTCTTCGCCACCCACGGCTCAAGCCGCCGCTGCTGCTCACCCGTGACGTGTCCGGCAACGGCGCCGGCGAGTTGAGCGACCTCTTTCCGCACCTGGCCAAGAACGGCGCCTGCCCTCTGGAGAGGTTTTCTTGGCCGGTCGTGCACCGCAAGGGGGTGGACCTCCTGTTTCTTGCCACCCCGCATGAGACCTCCCGGGCCTGGGTGCCCGAGGCGGTGCGCCGCGGCCTGCGCGTCATTGACCTGAGCGCTGCCTGGCGCCTGCGCTCCCCCGCCTACCGGGCCGTCTATTCCTTTTCCGACGCCGACCTGGCTGCGGCCGAATCGGTAGCGGCCAAAGCGATTTACGGCTTGCCCGAAATCCGCCGCCAGGAGTTGCGCGACGCCGCACTGGTCGCCAATCCTGGCTGCTATCCCACCGCCATCATCCTGGCGCTGGCACCGCTGCTCGCGGCCGGCGTGGTTGTCCCGGAGCGCGGCATCGTTTGCGACGCGAAGTCGGGGGTCTCCGGCGCGGGCAAACAGCCCACCCCGCAAACCCACTTTGTCGAAGTAGCCGACAACTTCAGTGCCTACACGGTCTTCTCCCACCGCCACACCGGAGAGATCCTGGAACAACTCGGCCTGGCACCGCAGCAGCTCGCTCTTACCACCCACCTGCTGCCCATCCCCCGCGGCATCTTCTCGACTATTTATGTTCATCTTCGCCGCCCCCTCTCCGCCCGCGAACTCGAGGGCTGCCTAGGTGAGTTCTACGCTGGCAGCCCGTTCGTGCGCATCTTTGCGCCGCCGCGCCTGCCGGAGGTGCGCTTTTCGCTCCACACCAATTTCTGCGACCTGGGCCTGGCGCTTGATCCTGACCGCACCCGCCTGGTGCTGGTTTCCTGCCTGGACAATCTGCTCAAGGGCGCGGCCGGACAGGCGGTGCAGAACATGAATTTGATGTACGGCTGGGGCGAGCAGGAGGGCCTCAAGTGAGGCTGGTGATCAAACTCGGCGGCGCGGCGCTGGACAATCCCGCGCTGCTCGACCGCTGCGCGCACGTCCTAGGCGCCCTGGCCCGCCAGGGCCACCGGGTGGCTCTCGTCCACGGCGGGGGCAGCGCTCTGACCCGCACGCTGCAACAACTCGGCAAGCGCAGCGAATTCGTCAACGGCCTGCGGGTCACGGATGCCGAAACCCGGGACGTCGCTCTGATGGTGCTTGCCGGCATCATCAACAAGCGCTTGGTCGCCGCCCTGGCCCGCAGTGGCCAGCCGGCCGTGGGCTTCTGCGGCGGCGACGCCCTCAGCTTCCGCGCCCGGCAGCGGAACAGCAACGGACGCGACCTGGGTTTTGTCGGCGATGTGTGTGAGGCCGACCCGGGTTGGCTCGAACTCATCTGGGCGCGCGGGGCGCTGCCGGTGGTGGCCAGTCTGGCCCTGGGACTGGATGGCGAATACTACAACGTCAACGCCGACCAGATGGCGGCGGCTTGTGCGGTGGCCTGCCGGGCTGACGCTCTCGTTTTCCTCACCGACGTTCCGGGCGTGTGGGACGTCGAACGAACTCTCATCGCCCGGCTGCACGCCGCCCAGATTGCTGAGTTGGCCGACCGTGCCGCCATTGTGGGCGGCATGCTGCCGAAGCTGGAAGCGTGTAAGCGCGCGCTGGCTGGCGGTGTCCCGCACGTGCGCATCTTGCCGGCGGCGGAAGTGGAGCGCCTGGCGCACGGGGAGATCACCAATGTCGAAGTAGGAACCGAGGTGGTGGCACGATGACACTCGCCTCTGTAGCCCGCGCGGAAGCTGCGCTGCTGCTGCCCACCTATAACCGCTACCGGGTGCTGTTTCGCCGGGGTCGGGGCTGCTATCTCTATGACGCCGACGGGCGCCGCTACTTGGATTTCCTCAGCGGCATCGGCGTCAACGCCCTCGGCTACGATCACCCCGCCATTCACCGCACCCTCCGTCGGCAGGCGGCGCGCCTGATCCACACCTCAAACCTTTTTTATCACGATCACCAGGCCGCCCTGGCCCGCCAGTTGAGGAAAATCTCCGGCCTGCAGCGAGTCTTTTTCACCAACAGCGGCACCGAGGCCGTTGAAGGGGCGCTGAAACTGGCGCGCGCGTACGCCCGCCGGCACAGCCCCAATGGCCGCCGACCACGCTGGCGCATCCTGGCGCTGGACAATTCCTTTCACGGCCGCACCTTTGCCGCCTTGGCCGCCACCGGGCAGCGACACTATCGCACCCCGTTTGCGCCGCTGGTGCCCGGGATTCGCTTCCTGCGCTTCAACGATGTGCGCGATCTGGAACGAAAGTTCGACTCCAGTGTCTGCGCCCTCTTGCTCGAACCCATCCAGGGGGAGGGTGGCATCCACCCGGTCAGCCGGGCATTCTTTGCCCGGGCCCGCGCTCTCACCCGCAAGCATAACGCCCTGTTGATTGCCGACGAGATCCAGTGCGGCCTGGGTCGCACCGGGCGCTACTTCGCCTACCAGGCATACGGCGTCCTCCCCGACGTGGTGACCGTGGCCAAGCCGCTGGCCGCCGGCTTGCCGCTGGGAGCCATCCTGACTCGCGAACGCGTGGCCCGCTGTTTTCAGCCCGGCAGTCACGGCAGCACCTTTGGCGGGGGACCCCTGGCGTGCGCCGTCGCCCTGGCCTTTCTGGAAACCTTGGAGCGCGAACGCCTGCTGGCGCACGTCCGGCGCCTGGGGGCGTACTTCCGCGCCCGGCTGGAGGAATTCCGGCGGAAGTATGAATGGATTCGCGCCGTGCGCGGCACCGGGTTGATGCTGGGGCTGGAGTTGTCATTCCCGGGCAAAGCCATCGTCCAGGAGGCGTTGGCGCGCGGCGTGATTCTCAATCACACCCAGGACACGGTGCTGCGCTTCCTGCCCCCTTACATCATCGGGAGGCAGCACGTGGATCAGTTGATCGAGACCCTGGAGGCGATCTTCACTCGCCTCGATACCGAGCCAAAGAAGAAGAAAATATCGTGAGCACCCTGTCGACTCTCACTCGCTTGTCCGGTGCCGACCTGCTGTCCATCCAGGACCTCTCCCCGTCGGAGGTGGAGGCGATCTTTGAGCTGGCCGGTCAACTGAAAGCCCACCCGGCGGAGTTTTGCCAGGCGCTGGCCGCCAAGCAGCTCGTGCTTCTCTTCGAGAAACCCTCCCTGCGCACCCGGTTGACCTTCGAAGTCGGCATCCGCAGCCTCGGCGGCGGCGCACTCTTCGTTGACCAAACCCACGCCCGCATCGATGCCCGCGAATCCCTCGGCGACATTGCCCGCAACCTGGAGCGCTGGGTGGACGGCATCGTGCTCCGCACCTTCGCCCACGACACCGTGGTCGAAATGGCGGCGCACGCATCCATCCCGGTCATCAATGGGCTCAGCGACCACGAGCACCCCTGCCAGGCGCTGGCGGACTACTTCACCTTGCAGGAGAAGTTTTCCGACTTGCGCGACGTCAAGCTGGCCTATGTGGGCGACGGCAACAACGTGGCCCACTCCCTGCTGCTGACCGCCGCGCGGCTGGGCAGTCGCATCACCGTGGCCACGCCGCCCGGCTATGAACCGGACGAGGAGATCGTGTGCGCCGCCCGGGAGACGGCCGCCCACACCGGGGCGCGGATTGAAGTGACCTCTGAGTGCCAGGCGGCGGTTACGGGTGCGGACGCCGTCTACACCGATGTTTGGGCCAGTATGGGACAAGAAACCGAAGCCGAACGGCGGCAGCGTGTCTTCGCTCCTTACCAGGTCAACCCGGCACTGCTGGCCCGGGCGGCCCCGCAGGTTCTCTTTATGCACTGCCTGCCGGCTCACCGCGGCGAAGAGGTCACTGACGCCGTCATCGATTCGCCGCAGTCGATCGTTTACGACCAGGCGGAAAACCGCCTCCATGTCCAGAAGGCCATTCTCTTGATGCTGCTGGGCAACGGCTGGCATCGCCCGGCACGATCGTGGATCGTCCGTGGCTGAGAAAGTTGTCCTGGCGTATTCCGGGGGTCTCGATACGTCCATCATCATTCCCTGGCTGAAGGAAAACTACGCCTGCGAGGTCGTCGCCATGATTGGTGATGTGGGCCAGGGCGAAGACCTGGAGGCGGTGGCGGCCAAGGCCCGTCGCACCGGCGCCACCAAAGTCCTGGTGGAAGACCTCCGCCGGGAGTTCGTCGCCGACTA
>JBHHYS010000114.1:0-6570 GCA_046757645.1 Terriglobia bacterium
CTTGCCCTGGGTCTGCGGGTGGTGCGGCGAGCAGTAGATGTGCCGAATGGCCAGCGCCCGCAGGTAGTCCTCGAAGGCCCGGGCCAGGTAGCCTGAGCCCCGGTCACTGAGCAGCCGGGTGCGATCCTGGACGGGCACCCGCTCCATCCCCGTCCACTCCACCGCCTGCTGGACTACCTCGCTGATCGACTGCGCCGTCATATCTGCCTTCAAGTCCCAGGCCAGGATGAACCGCGAGTAGTCATCCAGCACCGGCCTGCCTGCCGCAGGCAGGCACAGCTCCACCACCGACACCTCTGCCTGGATGCTTTCCAGCAGGACGCGGATCTTCTCCTCGGCGGGGAACTTACGCCGGGAGGCCTGCTTGGCCCGGCGGATCCGCTGCCGTGCGCTCTCCCCCGCCCGGGCGGGGGAACTTCCTTCTGTCCTGATGGGTTCTTCGCTCATCGTTCGCCCCTGCTTGTTGCCGCGCAGTGTAGCGCGGGTTAGGGGTGAACCGGGGGCTCAAACCGTAGCTTACCCAGCTTCACTCAGCTGTCCCATTTGCGCTGAACCGCAACAAAAACCGGAGACTTGAGGAGAGGATTGGCGTGATGGTGCTATGTGATAGGACGGATCAAAGTGGTTCCATAGAGCTCAGCCGCGGCGTGCCTTTTTACCTCTGACCTGGGCCAAACCCTTGGTCAGCGCTTGGACCAACAGATTGCCTCGAATGTCGTAGTCGGAGCTGGCCCCATCTGCATGGTGGACATGCACGACAGGTATTTGGCCTTTGATCCGAATTTCAGGGATACTGGGCTTGATCGCCTCGACCTACCTTTGCTCTCGGCGGGGAACCACGCGGAAGCGAACCGGTTTCGATTTCAGTGTCCCGTGCCAGGGTTGAATTGGCCACTGCTCCTCGCCCGGCCCTGCGGTCCGACCGCACGTGGCACTGATCTCGTACTCTCCAGGGGGTGGCAGTCCAGTCTCGCGGTCACGCGCGAACTTTGCAATCTTCACAGAATAGAAAGTACCAATAAAGTAGCCGGGCAGCAGCTCGATAAAAATTGGAAGGCTTGAGGGGGCGCGCAAAATCTCCAGTCGTGTTTGGGATGAAATACTCTGCGGTCTCTTCATATCGGATGGGATTGACGTAAACACTGCACTCGGTGCGTTGGGGAGACCAAACGGGATAGAACGCCTTTTGCACAAACACGGACGTGGTCGATGTGTTCACGACTCGAATCTCCACATCCATTGTGGAATCAGGATGATAGGTCTCTTTGTCCAATCTGATCTCCACGGTCAGAGGTGGTTGATCTGATTGCTGTTCTCGCTCCCGGTGAGCCGAGCCACCCATTGCGGCTATAGCCAGCGCGAGCAAGACAACAAAAGCGCTACACACTGTGCTCTTTCTACTCTTGGCGAGGAACGACCCGGAAGCGAACCGGTTCAGACCATATTTGTCCGTGCAAGGGTTGAAACGACCATTGTTCCCGTCTGGCACAGCAGAGCGAAAGCACGTCGCTTTGGCCTCTGCGGGAGTCGGAGCCGACAGCGATATCTGTTTCTTCCCAGAGGTTCACACGTGACCCGAAAAGCGCGCCACCTTCTTACCATCCTTAGACAGGACATGGACAACAAGACGATCTGTTAGAGGCACGTCCTTAGCTTGGACCTCAAGCACATAGACCCAAACGTTTTGCAGCTCTGTCCAAGGTACCCGGGCTGCCTCCTTAATGGAAAGGTGTTGCACAGGGCGTAACTTGAAACCTGTCTTCCAGTAGGCCTCAAATTGCAGTGAACTCATGAAACCCGAGGCTGCCGGGGGTACCTGGGGGACGGGAGGCACGATAATTATTGGGTCCGTTTTCAGCCTGTCGGAGTTCTCTCGATTTTCTGGGCAATTGAAAACATCAGCTTCGATCTCGAAGGATATCTTGCCGGGGAAGTATTTGACGATTCTTGAACCCTTGCGGAATTCGGAACCTTTGCGTGTTTCGATGCGCTCCAGACCGTCAAAAAAGTCATCAGCCCACATAACTGCATGAAAAGTCACACAAATGCTGTCGTAGCTGTAACTGTCCACACCGGCCGAAACAGTTTCCGAGTACTTTATCTTCTTTTTCCCGCTCCATCCACTAGCCGGACCCAACAGGACTACGAAACAAAGCAAGACTGCTACAGAAACAGCTTTCCCCCAAGATAGCTTGTCACGGGTTCTTGTACTCTCCCTCATCGGGAATCCCAAACTGCGAACCACACCCCCAGTATGTCTTCCATGCGCGCCATCCACGATGCAAGATATGAAACATACTCGCGGGTGTTCGCGTCTCCCGCCATTTCGGTTAATATCATTGACGTTGCAGTTTTGCGGTCAGCGCCGCCTCCTTGAACAGCTCCCGGCGCGCGGGGCTCTCCATCCCCTGAGCGTGGAAATGGTGCCAGATGTATTGGAAGAGCGCGCCCATTTTGGAGCGAAAGCAATTCTCCGGAATGCGGCCGAGGTGGTCAACCGCTGACGCCGGCGTGGGCGGCGCGCACGCAGTTGCGCCCGGCGCGCTTGGCTTCCTCCAGCGCCTCGGTGGCGTAAGCCAGCAACTCGGCCAGCGAGGCGGTTTCCTCCGAGCCCGCCACCCCAATGCTCACGGTCACCGGCACCGTCTGCCCGCCGAAGGTGAAGGCTCGGGTCTCAATGACCTTGCGGATTTTTTCCGCCGCCGACTGGGCCTGCTCGGGCCGGGTTTCTGGCAGGGCCACCACGAACTCCTCGCCCCCGTAGCGACCCACAATATCGGGGCTGCGGGTGGACTCCACCAGGGTGCGCGCCACGTGAGCCAGCACCTGGTCGCCGCAAGGCGAGCCATGGGTGCCGTTGATCTGGCTCAGGTGGTCAATGTCCACCAGCATGCAAGAGATGGGTTTCAGGTAGCGTTTGGAGCGCATCAGCTCCACGCCCACCCGCTCGAAGAAGTAGCGCCGCGTGCAAACCCCAGTGAGGAAGTCGGTGTTGCGCATCCGCTCCAGGCTCTGGCTCAGCCGCCGGACGTCGGCTGCCAGCCGGCGCTTCTCCAGGGCGTGCTCCACCGCCATCATCAGCTCGTCGAGGTTGCGCAGGGGCTTGACCAGAAAATCGCTGGCCCCCAAGCGGAGGGCGGCAATCGCATTCTCGAAGCGTTCTTCTTCCGCGCCGGTGAGCAGGATGACTTCGATGGTTTCGTCGAGCGCCTTTACCATCTCCAACACCTTAATGCCGCTCAACTTGGGCATCACGATGTCGGTGATCACCAGGTCGAAGTTCCGCTCGTCGAGCAGATGCAGGCCGCGCACCGGGTCGGTGGCCCCCAAGACTTCATAGCCCACCTTACCCAGGGCTTTCTCCAGCAACTGGATGAGCAGGGGGTCGTCGTCAATTACCAGGATGTTGGCACCCATGCCAGCCCCGCAAAGTCGCGGCTACTCTACCACGAAATTGGCGCGCCCAAGTAGTTGCCCGACGATGGTGAGGAAAAATCTTTTGACTTGACTCCAACTCCCTGCCTACACTCCCTCAGGCCGCGAGCAGAACCACAGGTTGCTCGTGGACTGGGGGGCGGGGTTCGTCATGGAGTGCAAAATCGGCGGCTGCTCCAATCCCGTTCAGGACGAACTGCGCGACCACACCCTCTGCCTGGAACATTTCCTCAGCGACGTCCACGAGCGCATCGTCAGCTTCGCGCGGCAGCTCGAGGAGCGCGGCCCCCAGGACTCGCTTCGCAAGGGGGCCACGCGGTTCATCGTGCTGACGGCGGCCAAGATCGCCACCATTGGCACGCAGCATCCTCCCGGCGGCCAGCTTGTGCGCGGCCAACTGTTGAACGCGATGCTGATGTTGGTGGACCTGCGCGAGCGCTTCGACAAAGCCACCGGTCGAAATTCTTCCTCTTAGCCGCCCCGAGGAAACACCCCCGCCCAGTGCTGCTTTACCTCTTCGCTAGCTGGGCCACTGAGAGGAACAGGTAGGCTCGTTAGCGGGCGGCCTTCGGCGCCGCTTCCCTTCAATCTCTTCTTCAATCGCCGCCGCCAACCGCCTCCGCTGAGCCAGCCGGTTGTGCAGAGAGCGGAAGTGAGGCTGGCGGCGAAGTGCTACCACTCGCGACGCCGCCGCCCGCCCCCGCCCCCGCCCCCGCCCCGGCCACGTTCGCCGCGGCCCCGACCGCCTTCCCGGGGTGGACGGGCTTCGTTGACGACCAAATTGCGGCCGAGAAAGTCCTTCCCGTTGAGTTCCTGGACAGCGCGAGCGGCTTCGTCGTCGTTGCCGATCTCGACGAATCCGAAGCCGCGCGGCTCGTTGGAATAGCGATCGCGGATGAGGGTCACGTTGTCTACATTGATGCCCACTTGGCCGAACCAGTCTTGCAAGTCCCGCTCGCTCGCCTGGAAGGGCACGTTGCCCACGTAAAGTTTCTTCACCGATGCACTCCTTTCCTGCCCGTTACCGATTCTTCAACCGGGCGCAAGACTGAAGGGGCAGGCTCAGGGCCGCGGGGCAGTCACGAAATCGGCTGGCTACACCGAGGTGAGTCCGTCACTCCAGCTTTCCGGCTAAATCATCTCGCAATCGGGCCTCCGGAGTCAATCGCCGATCTGCTTCCCCCTCAGCGGCCAAACGGGGCAGGTGGGGGGGCGCTGCCGGAAGCAGACCGCGCCCCGATGCGGAGATTACACATAGCCAGAGTTCAGAGAAAGTGGCTTCCGAGGGAGGAAGCTGCGCGAGCGGCCGCGGGCGGCGGAAAGCCTCCGCCGGCACAGGCGAGAAGATAGTATGAGGTGCCGTCCGGCAAGCTCGGGGTAAACGGAGCGGGTGGGATTCGAACCCACGGTCCCGATGCAATCAGGACACGGCATTTCCAGTGCCGCCAGTTAAGCCACTCCTGCACCGCTCCAGGGCAAATTCACCATAGCAGACAGCCCCCTTTTGAGGCAACATAGGCATCCGCAGATCAGAAGGAGGTATTCGGATGAGACTTCGCGATGGGTTGCTGCTTTTCGCTCTGGCCTTGCCGGTGGGCGCCGCGGCTGACACACTGGTGGTATTGAACAAGTCGGACCACGAAGCGGCCCTGGTGAACCCCGCCACCTATCAGGTGGTTGCCAAGCTGCCCACCGGGAAAGGCCCGCACGAAGCTGCCACCTCACCCGATGGCCGCTATGCCTATGTTGCGAACTACGGCTCGTTTGCCGTTTTCCGGCAAGGCGACCGACCCCGAATGCAACCCGGCAACACCATTACGGTCATTGACCTCAAGCAGCCGGGGGTGAAGGCCACCTTCGACCTCGGGTCCTACACCCGGCCGCACGGCATCCGGGTGAGCCGCGACGGCTCTCGCCTGTGGGTGACCTGCGAGGGAGCGCAGGCGGTTCTGGAAGTCGACGCTGGCAGCGGGAAAATTCTCCGGGCATGGAAAACCAATCAGGAAGTCAGCCACATGCTGGTGCCCACCCCGGATCAGAGGAAGCTCTACGTCGCCAACATCGGCTCGGGGAGCGTCACCGTGATCGACCGCGGCCGCGATACGGTGAAGAGCATCCCCACCGGCCGGGGGGCGGAGGGAATCGACGTCTCCCCCGACGGCCGCGAAGTTTGGGTCGGCAACCGGGGGGCAAATACGATTTCAATCCTCGAGGCCGCGACGGATCGGGTGGTGGCCAGCTTCGAAAGTGGTGGGCAAGTTCCGATTCGCGTCAAGTTCACCCCGGACGGCCGCCAGGTTTGGGTCTCGAACGCGCGCAGCAACACCGTGAGCGTCTTCGACGCCCAGAGCCGGCAGTTGCTCGGCACAATCGAAGTCGGCGCCGTGCCCGTGGGCATTCTGATGACACCGGACGGCCGGCGGGCCTTCATCGCCAACACCAACGCCAATCAAGTAACGGTGATCGGCGTCCCCGACCGCAAGGTGCTGCGGAGCTTTACTACCGGAACCGAACCCGACGGCATGGCCTGGGCCGAGTGAAAGCCGAAAAGCGAAGAGACCATCGACTTCGCTCCCTCGGCTGCGCTCGGGGCAGGCGGGACAAGCGAAAGGAAGTACAGATAGCGGCGAGAAATGCGTTTTGCGACAACAGAAAGGTGCTGCCTTCCCGGGAGGGAGAGGGGGTAGCAGTGACGCCAAGGCTTCGGTGGGGAGGTAGCCAAATGCTAACGAAAACTTTGGAGGCGGGAGAATGATGCTGCGCGTGGTTGCTGCGGGTTTGCTGGTGGGAATCGTGGGCCTAGCGGGACTGGCCGCCGCCCTCGGAGTCGAGCACTTGACGGCCAAGCAGGTGGCTAGCTTCCTGACCGAACATCCCGAAGTTTTTTCCGTGCCGCCTAATACGGCTACGCTCGGCTTATTGGGAGTGACATTGTGGCTGGGGGTGGCTTTCGGTTTCGTTTTTCATCGCGCCTTCCCCGACTCCACCCAGGCCGTTTCCGCCCTCCGGTTCGGAGCGCTGTGCGGGCTGGGGCTGGTAGCGCCGGTGGCAGCGCTCAATCTGCTGTGGACGCCGCTGCCGCTGGCGGGCATTGCAGCCACGCTCGGCGGCTGGTTGGTGCAACTGCTGGGCGGC
>JBHHYS010000115.1:0-6555 GCA_046757645.1 Terriglobia bacterium
GACGCCGGTGCCACCGACGCTGGTGCCACCAGATACAGAGATCTCTGGCAAGTTTCCTGCCCTGCGGTGTGGATGAGGGCGTGCCACCTGTGTCTGCTTGTTTTTGTACCAGCAGCCTGTGCTCGCTCTGGTGGCACCGGCGTCCCGCCGGTGGCTCCACAGGTCGCTTACTCGATGTGCCAATGCCGGGCGTCGCGCTCCAAGAGGGCGTCGGCTTGTCGGGGTCCCCAGGTGCCCGCGGCGTAGTTGGGAAAATCGGCGGGCGGCTTGGCCGCCCAGGCTTCCAGCAGCGGCGTCAACAGCTCCCAGGCGTTCTCCACCCAATCGCCCCGCGCAAACAGCATCGGGTCGCCTTCGAGGCAATCCAGCAGCAGGGTCTCGTAGGCGCTGGGGCTTTCGCCCGGGAAGGCAGCCCCGTAGCCAAAGTCCATCTCCACTGGGCGCCCCACGACTTGCAGCCCGGGCTCCTTGGCGATGAAGCGCAGGCCGATCCCCTCATTCGGTTGCAGGCGCACGGTGAGCCGGTTCGGTTCGCACGGCCCCATGGGCGTGCAGGCAAAAAGGTGCAGGGGGGCGTCGCGGAACTGGACGGCGATCACGCTGCTCTTCTTCGGCAGGCGCTTGCCGGTGCGCACCCAAAAGGGCACCCCCGCCCAACGCCAGTTCTCAATCTGGAATTTGACGGCCGCAAATGTCTCCGTGGCGGAATCGGGCTTCACTCCTTTTTCCTGCCGGTAGCCGGGCACCGCAGCGGCGTTGAGTTGGCCGGGGCCGTATTGTCCGCGCACGGCGAACTGATCAACCTGGCTGGCCAGCAGCGGCCGGAGAGCTCGCAGGACCTTGAGCTTCTCTTGGCGCACCGGGGTGGCCTCAAAGGAGGCCGGAGGTTCCATGGCCACCAGGCAAAGCAGTTGCAGCAGGTGGTTCTGAATCATGTCGCGCACCGCACCCGCTTGCTCGTAGTAGCCGGCGCGCTCCTCCACCCCGAGCTCTTCCACCACGCTGATCTGCACGTGGTCGATGAAGTTCCGGTTCCAAATCGGCTCGAAGATGCCGTTGGCGAAGCGGAAGACCATCAGGTTCTGCACGGTTTCTTTGCCCAGGTAGTGGTCGATGCGATACACCTGCTCTTCTTGGAAGACCGCGCGCACTTGGAGGTTCAAACGGCGGGCGCTCGCCCGGTCGTGCCCGAACGGTTTTTCGATGACGATACGCCGCCAGCCGCGCTGGGGCGCGCCGGTCGCGGCCAGCCCGGCGCGGCCGAGATGCTCGACAATGATCGGATAGAGGTGGGGCGCCACGGCCAGGTAGAAGACGTAGTTCCCCGGGGTCCCCCAGGTGGGGTCCAGTTCCTCGAGCCGCGCCCGCAATCGCTGGTAACTGTCGGCATTGTTGGCGTCCAGGCACTGGTAGTGCAGCCGGGCGGCGAACTTGTCCCAGGCGGCCGCTTGCGTGGGCGGAAAGCGGGCGTGTTGGTCCACGGCAGTGCGCATCTGCTGGCGGAACTTGTCCGAGCTCCACTCCCGGCGCGCGAGGCCGACGATATAGAAGGACTCCGGGAGACGCCCCGCTTGGCACAAGTCGTAGAGAGCCGGGATGAGCTTGCGTGCGGTGAGGTCGCCGCTGGCGCCGAACACCACGATTGCACAGGGCCCCGGCCGCACCCCGCCGCCGGGGGGCAGGGAAGAGAGCGGGGCTTCACTCTGAGTTGTCATCGGTGTTTCCTTCCGGCTAGCGCTTTTTGATCGCGTGGCCGCCGAATTCCTGGCGTAGGGCCGCGATGAGTTTGGCGGCGAAAGAGTCTTTTTGCCGGGAGTGAAAGCGGGCAAAGAGCGAGAAGGCAATTGTGGGCAAGGGCACCGCGGCGTCCACCGCCTCCTGCACGGTCCAACGGCCTTCGCCGGAATCCTCCACATAGCCGCGAATGCGCCGCAGGCGCCGGTCTTTGCCCAGCGCCGACTCAGCCAGCTCGAGCAGCCAGGAGCGGATCACCCCGCCGTGGTTCCAGAGTTGAGCGAGCTGATGGAGGTCGAGCTGATAGCTGGAGCGTGCGAGCAACTCGAATCCTTCGCCATAAGCCTGGAGCATCCCGTATTCGATGCCGTTGTGCACCATCTTGACAAAGTGGCCGGCGCCGCTCGGCCCCACGTGGGCGTGGCCGTTCTTGGGCGCCAGGGCTTTGAAGAGCGGCTCGACGCGCTTGAAGGCCTGCGCTTCGCCGCCAACCATCAGGCAGTAGCCCTCCTCAAGGCCCCAGACACCGCCGCTGGTGCCCGCGTCCAGAAAGTGGATGCCTGCTTGCTTGAGGGAGGCGGCGCGGGCGACCGAGTCGCGGTAGTAGGAGTTTCCCCCGTCAATCACGATGTCCCCTTCGCGCAGATGGGTTTCGAGGCCGCGGAGCACGGCGGAGACCGCGTCACCGGCCGGCACCATCAGCCACACCACCCGCGGCGCCCGCAGTTTCTCCATCAGCCCGCCCAAGGAGTCCGCCGCCTGCGCTCCTTGGCGGACGACGTCCCGCACCGCCGCCGGGTTGCGGTCGTAGGCCACCACCCGGTGCTTGTGCTTCAGCAAGCGCCGGACCATGGCGGCGCCCATCCGGCCCAATCCGATAAATCCCACCTGCATAGCTCAGCTCCTTGCTTGGGTTCGCCCCATACGAGCTTCAGCTTCCAGGCGAACAATTTTCTGGAGTCGCCGGCGATGCCGGCGGGCGCCGGAAAAGCGGGCTCCCAGCCAGGCGGCCACGATCTCCCCCGCCAGTTTCTCGCCTACCACGTGCGCCCCCAGGCAGAGCAGGTTCACGTCGTCGTCCTCCCGGCTCTGCCGCGCGGAAAAGACGTCGTGGCACAGTCCGGCGCGGATGCCCGGAATCTTGTTGGCGGCTACGGAGGCGCCCACGCCGCTGCCGCAAATCAGGATGCCGAGGTCGGCCCGGCGGCGGAGCACGGCGTGGCCGAGGGCGCGGGCAATGTCGGGGTAGTCCACCGCGTGGGTGGAGTGGGTGCCCAGGTCCAGCACCCGGTAGTGCCGCTGGCGCAGCGCCCGGGTGAGGGAACGCTTCAGCGCCACCCCGTTATGGTCGGCGCCCAGGGCGACGTAGGGGCGCTGGTTGCCTTGCCGCCTCACCGAGCTTCTCCTCCTGCGCATTCGCACCCCCCGGCCGAGGCCGGGTGGAGGTCGATTGGATGAATCGCCCCTGATTTCGATGCCTTCGGGTCCGCCTCGCCGGAAAAAGGCGAGCGTCAATCCGATCCCGCTCTGCGGGACGCCAGGATGTCTTTCAGCGCCCGCAGCTCTTCGCCGAGGCGTTTTTGCCGCCGGGCCAGGTTCAGCAAGTAGCCGATATGCAGGACCCAGACCAGGGCAAAGGCATAAAACAGATGCTTGAGGCCAATCTCCATCTCTTGGTTATCCTAGTGCTGCTCCAGGTTTTGGTGTCGCGCTGCGAAGACTTTCATTCGGCTCTTCCGCCGATCCGGTCGAAATTTCTCATCGATTCCCTCCTGCCCCGTTCAGGGAAACGGCACTAGGGGCGCGCGTGGCGATAGAGTCGAGTGAGCTCGGCGCGCATTGCCTCCAGCCGGTAGCGTTGCAGGAACAACAGCCCGGCCAGGGCATGCAGGGCGGCAAGCGCCCACAACACCCCGACCCACATCCGCGGATCGAGCCCCGAGCCTTCGCCCCCGGCGATGACCGGTTGCGGGTGCTGGGTGCGGAACAAGCGGTTGGCCAGGTAGACGATGGGGACGTCCACGAAGCCCACGATGCCCACCACCGCCGAGAGCGAGGCACGGCGCTCGGCATTCTCCACGTAGCGGCGCACCATCAGGTAGCCGACAAAAATCAGGAACAGGACCAAAGTGGTGGTGAGCCGCGCGTCCCAGGTCCACCAGATGCCCCAGACCGGCTTCGCCCAGAGGGGACCCGAGATGAGCACCGCGGCGCAGAATACGGTTCCCACTTCAGCGGCGGAGACGGCCACGCGGTCCCACGCCATTCGCCGGGTGCGGAGGTAAGCGATGCTGGCCACGAAAACCACGAAAAAAGCATTAAAAGCGACGATGGCCGAGGGCATATGGAGGTAAAAAATTCGCTGGATTACCCCCATCGTGCGTTCGGTGGGAACCACGAGGAAAACCTGGTACCAGGCGGTGAGAAGCAGGAGCAAGGTGGCGGCCAGGAAGATCAGGGAGAGGCGATGATAGCTCGAGTCGCTCAACGGACGCCCTCACTCTTCGATGACATAGGCGAAGAGAAGCCACGAGAGAACAGTAAAAATAATATCAAATCCGGCCAGTAACTGGAACCATAGCGAGGCGTTCCGGAGCGGGGCGCCGCTGAGCAGGGTGGCGGTGCATTCGATGGCAGCAATCAACACCGGCACGGTCAGGGGCAGCAGCAGCAGGGGCAGCATCAGTTCCTGCATTCGGGTATTGGCGCTGACCGCTGAAAAAATCGTGCCCAGTGCGGCCAGGCCCCAGGTGCCCAGGAATAGGATGAGCAGCAACCCGCCGGGTCGCGCCCATAACGTCAGGTCAAAAAAGACCCCGAACACAACGACCAGGAACAGTTCGGCCAACACCATAAACAGCAGGTTGCTGAGGAGCTTGCCCACGTAGATGGCGCCCAGGTCGGCGGGGATGAGGCGCAATCCGTCCAGGCAGTGGTTGGCGGTTTCGCGGGCGAAGGCGCGGTTCAGGCCCAGCACGCTGGAAAAGAGAATGGCGAGCCAGAACAGCCCGCCGGCGATGCGGCGCGCTGCCTCCCCGCTCGGCTCCAAGGCAAAGCTGAAGGCGACGGAAACGGTGACGCCAAAGAGCAAAATCGGGGTGACCACATCCTTGGTGCGGCGTTCGGCAATCAAGTCTTTGCCCAGCAGCGCCGCGGCCACTCGCCAGGTGTCCACCGCTTACCTCGCCGCCGCCGCCAGCAGCGCCTGCATCTCCTGCTGCCGGTCGGGGGCGTTGGGGCCGTCGAAGGCGACGCGGCCCTTCTCTAGGAGGATGATCCGGGTGGCGGGCTGCAAGCTCTCGTGGAGGTCGTGCGAACTGAGGATGATGGTGCGGCCCGTCTGGTGGCAGCCGGCGAGCCAGGCGTGCATGCGTTCGCGGGTGGGGAGGTCAAGGCCGGTGGCGGGCTCATCCAGCAAGAGCAGTTCCGGCTGGTGGAGCCAGGCGCGCGCCAGGGCCAAGCGCTGCTTGAGGCCGCGGGAGAGGTTGCGCATCAGGCTGGTGGTGCGGTCGGCGAGGCCCATCTCGGCCAGCACCTCGGCCACCCGCGCCCGGGAATCCCGCAGCCCATAGAGCCGGGCGTAGAAGCGCAGGTTTTCTTCCACGGTGAGTTGCTCGTAAAGGAAGCTTTCGTGGCCCACAAAGCCGATGCGGCGCTTGAAGGCAAAATCCAGGCGGGCGCCGGGCCGGCCGTCATAAAGCAGCTCGCCCTCCGAGGGCTGTTGCAGGAGGGCCAGGACGCGCAACAGCGTGGTTTTGCCGGCGCCGTTGCGCCCCAGGACGACGACAAACTCGCCGGGCTCGACCCTCAGGCTGACGCGGTCGAGCGCCACCCAGCGGCCGAAATACTTGCTCAGTTGCCGAAGGACGATGCGCGGGCCGGTAGCGTTCCAACCGTTTGGGGCTGCTCGCCCGGAGCCCGAGGGCCCGCCTTCGCCATGAGTACCGTCGCGGTGATGCATAGGCTCATTGAGCTGAAATGGCACTAGTCGTCGGAGCGGCGGGCGGGCTGCTGGGTGGAGGCATCAGTTCCGCTCGGGGCCGGGCGAAGCGAATACAAATAGTACAGCCCCAGCCCCAGCATAACCAGCGACAGCCCCATAATATACCACTGCGCCTGGTTGACCCGCTGGGGAACGATGCTGACCGTGCTCTCGCTGGGCGGGGTGGGGGCCGGGGGGGACTCCGCGGGGGCGACTTCGAGCGCCGCCAGGTCCACGGTGAGGCGCAGGGGCAGTTCCTTCCGGCCCGGGTCGTCAACCGTATACACGCGCACCCGGGGGGCCTGGGTTTGGGCGAGTTCGTTCAAGCCGGGCCCTTCGAGGTCCACGCCCGTGCGGGGCACAGCAACGTGCCGCCGGGTGCTGGGAACCAGGAGGGGCAGGCGTAGCTCGAGGGAGCTGCCACTCAAGGGAAGCACATAGCTGACCCGCACCTCGCTGTCACCGGGCTTGAAGGGAAAGCCAATGACGTAGGTATTCTGGCGGCCGGCGGCCTGCGGCTGCTGGCGCAACGACATCCCGCCGGCGCGGCCGGCGGCGACCTGCAAGTCGCCCACGCCGCCGGGCAGCCTGAAACGAAAACCGCCCTCCTCGGCAGCGAAAGTGCGCGGGGGGCGACTGCGGTTGCGCACCGAGTAGAATTCGCTGAGGCGAACGTGACCGCGGTGGGGCTCGATGAAAACCGTATGGTTCTCGACGCTGATGTCTTCGGGGCGGGCGCCGCTTTCAAACACCTGGACATCGGCGGTGATGCGCTCCCCGCGGGTGAACATCGCCGGCTGGTTGTAGTTCACCCCCTGAAAGGGCACCTGCACCAGAAA
>JBHHYS010000116.1:0-6536 GCA_046757645.1 Terriglobia bacterium
AACGACCTGGGGGAGATGAGCGACGCCGAGCGCACCCTGCTGCGGCGGCGCAAGATCGGTTTCGTCTTCCAACGGTTCAACCTGCTGCCCACCTTGTCCGCCTATGGCAACATCGCCATCGCCCAGCAGATTCAGGGCGACGGCTTCGACCCGCATCGCTTCGATGTCACTGTGGAGTTACTGGGATTGAGAGAGCGTCTGCGCCACCGGCCCAGCGAGCTCTCGGGCGGCGAACAGCAGCGCGTAGCCATTGCCCGGGCGGTGGTGGCGGAACCCAAGCTGGTGCTGGCTGATGAGCCCACCGGCAACCTGGACAGCCAGAATTCCGAGACGGTCTTGAAAATGCTGAAACGGTTGAACCAGGAACTGGGCCAGACCATCATTCTGATCACGCACAACCCGGAAGCCGCCGCCTACGCCGAGCGCACCCTGCAAATGCGCGACGGCCAAATCGTTCCGCCGGCGCCGGCGCCCGCCCCCGCGTCCACCGTGGCATGACCGAGCCCGCCCGCCTTGCTCCTCCCTCTCGCCCCCGCCGCTTGGCTCGCACGGTGAAAGGATTCCTGCTTTGGTCGCATGAGCGGGGCTCCTGGCAGTACGACGTGATGGTGGCTTTGATTCTAGTCTTCGTGCTGGCCGCCCCGGCGCGCTATTTCCACGATCAGCCCATCCACGACATCGTGCGCATGGATGTGGACGCCGACGGGGTCCGTTACCGGGTGAGCGCCGCGCTGCTGGCCAACTACGACGCGGACCCGCGCCACGCCGCCCAGGAGGTTTTTTCTGAAAACCTGAGCCGCCCTTTCGTCATCACACGAATGGAGCCGATTCGCGCCCAAGAAGGCGCCATCGTGTGGTATGATGTGTGGGTCCGCGAGTAAGCCCGGCCGGAAGCAAGGAATACCCATGCGCGCCGCTGCTCAACTTGGCCTACTTTTCCTCTCTCTCAGCCTGCCGCTGAGCGCGGGGGCCCAGTCGCGGGAATGGACGGAGGCGCGGCTGGCCGAGAGCCTGGACGAGGCAGCCAAGCACTTCAAAACCCTCACCGCCAAGCTCCAGTACACCAAAGTCACCGTGGTGGTGAACCACAGCTCGACCGAGACCGGCCAGCTCTTCTACAGCAAGAACCGCCGGGTGCTGATCAAAATGCGCAACCCTGAGCCCCGGGAAATCCTCTTCACCGGCAACAAGGCATTTTTCTACTACCCGAAGATGAGCTTGATCCAGGAGTTCAACCTGAAGAAGCATCGCGCCCTGGTGGAGCAGTTCCTGCTGCTGGGCTTCGGCACCAAGGGCGACGAGCTCAAGAACGCCTACCTGATCACTGTGCTGGGCGAGACCCGGCTGGAGGGGAACCCCAACCCCGTCCTCCGACTCGAGCTCACCCCCAAGGACGAGCGCATCCGCAACCAGATCCATAAGATTCACCTCTGGCTCGACCTGGCCTCCTGGGTGCCGGTGCAGCAGAAATTTTTTGAGGTGGGCGGGGACTATCTCCTGACCCGCTACACCGACGTCAAGGTCAACGTCCGCCTAGCCCGCTCCAAACTGCGCCTCAGCGCCCCCCGGGGCACCAAGCGGGTCAAGCCCCAAGCCAATATGTAGCCGAACGGGCCGCGCCCTTGGCTCCCAGCCAGCGGCCAGCGTTTCCTCAAACGTCAGCGGGAGAGTTGCGGGCGAAGCTAAAACAGGCTCGCCATCAGCAACCAGTTCATGGCGGTCGTCCCCGCCGTCCGCAGCCAGGCCCAGCGGGGCGGGGAGGCGCGACAGAGCAGGACGCCGGCGGGGCGGTGATTTGCGGGGCCGTTGGCTTCCTCGCCGGTGCGCCACCAGACCGGAACGCTCAGTCCCGGGGCGCCGGCCGGGTCGCTCGCCAGCGCGGTGCGGGCGGCGTTGTGGGCCTGGGTAAGCGCGTAGCTGGCAAGTGTGGCCCGCCAGCCCAGCTGCGGCGACAGCAAAAAGCCCGACTGCCAGCCCTGCCCGGGGAGATAGGGCCGTTCCAAGGCAATCCGCGGCTGGAAGCGGGTGCGGGGGAGCAATGACAAAGCGCGCAGCACGGGCTGCGAAAAGGCCAACAGGCTAAAGGTGGCGTAGTAGGTGGAAAGCTCCAGCGGGCCGCGACCCCAGGCGGGCAGCCGCGACCCCAGCGTGAACTGCAAAGGGCCGGAGATGCTGAGCGGCCCCAGGGGGCCGGAGAGCGACCAGCGCCCGGGGCGTTTTTCCTTCACCGCGATGGTCAGATTGACGCCGCCTCCCTCGGGGTGGCGCTCCACCTGAACGTGGTCTTCCCTCACCCGCTCAAGAAAGCCCAGGCGGTTCAACCGGGCCAGACTGCGGCGCAGGCGGCCCGCGTGGAACAGTTCCTGCTCCTCAAGCCGCAAGGCGCGGCGGAGGGTCAAGTCGCTAAAGGCATGGTGGCCACGAAATTCAATTCGGCCCACCCGGTAGGCCGGTCCGGTCTCGATTCTGGCTGTGAGGGCTACCCAGTTCTGCTTGCCGAAGGAGCGGTCTGTCGCCGCGGCATCTTTTTTTTCTGTCTGGCTCGGCCAGGACGCGCCGCTCAGCATCGCCCAGGGCGGTTCCGCCGCGGCTTCAACCTCCAGTCGGGCAGCGAAACCCAACCGGCCGTGGCTTTCCGACTCCTGCTGCGCGCGCAGGAGACAGCGGCATAGCTCCCGGGCGGAGAAATTCCCGCTGATGGTCGGCTCCAGCTGCTCACCCGGCTCGGCGCCCACCACGTCGGTGCGGCGCACCCGGTAAGACGAGCCCGATTCCAGCGCAATCGTAATCGTGGCCTTATCCTTCACGAAATCCACTTCGGCGAGCCCGACGCGGGCGTCGAAGTAGCCCTGGGAGAGATAGAGCGACCGCAGGCGCTCGAGATCGGCCTGCAGGCGGCGCTCGCTGAAGGGTGGGTGCAACCGCCAACCCGACCACAGGCCCGGCAAACCCGGCAGGAGCCGCCGCACCCGTGTGGAGCGCAGCGCCCGCTGCAGCTTCTTTGGCTCCATCCCCGGGCGTCCTGAAAATCGCACTTCCCGCACGCGGTAACGCCGACCGGGCTCGACCCGCAGGCGCAAGTCCGCCTGCTGGAAGCCCACTGGAATCAAATCGGCCTCCACCTCCGCTTCAGCGTAGCCGTCCTCGACCCACTCTCGGCGCAGCGCCGCCGCCGCCCAGTGAGCGAGCACGACGTCAATCGGGGCGCCCGGCTCGATTCCCACCCCGCGGCGCTCACTCGGCGGCTCGAACACCACCCGGCGCAGATAGAGCCGGGGCTTCTCCACGAGGGTAAAGAGGAGCTGGATTCCTTCGGGAGCTTCGGCGGCCTCGACGCGGATGTCATCGAACCAGCCGGTGGCCCACAGCCGGCGAACGTCCCGAGCAATGCGGGCCGGATCGAGCCGCTGCCCGGCGTGCGTCTCAAGCTGCACCCGGCGCCCGCTACCGCGAATCTGCAAGCCCTGGATGAAAAGGCGGTCCTCCGCCCGCCCTGCGAGGCAGAAGAGAAGCCCGAGGAGAATGACCGAGCTGCTGAGCCGCCTGCGCATAGCCAGACTTTACCTGAAAGATGCGCCTTGGTTCCCTTCCGGTTGCTGAGCCGATTTCAGCATCAGTAGAAGACCAAGCCGCCGTCCACGTTCACCGCCTGGCCGGTGATGGCGCTGGCCTCCTCCGAGCAGAGAAACAGCGCCGCGGCCGCCACCTCTTCGGGCTTTTGCGGGCGCCCCTGTAACATCGCGGCGTTCGTCAGCTCCGCTAATTGCTTGGCGCTCAGGTTCATTGCCTTCTGGAATCCCGCCCCCACTTCCTCCCACATTCGCGTGCGTTCGACCGGGCCGGGGCAGAGGGCGTTGACGCGCACGCCGGCGCGGGCGACTTCGGCGGCGGCGGTGCGGGTTAAGGCGATCAGGCCAGCCTTGGAGGCACCGTAGGCCCCGCTGAAGGAAAAGGCATGCTTGCCCGAGACGCTGGAGATGTTCAGCACCGCGCCGTGGCCGCGCTCGGCCATCGCCGGCAAAACCGCCCGGGTGAGCAGAAAGGCGCTGCGCAGGTTAATGCTCATCACCCGGTCCCACTCCTCCAGGGTCAGCTCCACGAGCGGTTTCACCGGGCCGTAGATGCCGGCGTTGTTCACCAGGATGTCAATCTTGCCCCACTGCCTTCGGGTCGCCTCCAGCAGTCGCGTGACTGTGGCCGGCTCAGTGATGTCGCCCGCCAGGGAGGCCGCACGGCCCCCGGCCTGCTGAATCGCGGCGGCGGCGGCTTTCAGTTCAGCTTCGGTGCGGCCAGCGAGCATCACCGCCGCGCCCTCGCGGGCAAATCGCTCGGCAATGGCGCGGCCGATGCCCCGGCCCCCGCCGGTGATGAGTGCCACCTGCCCTTCCAGCTTCATTCTCTCTCCTCCTCGCTGGGATCTGCCCGGTGGGGGAGTCTCGCATACCGAGGAGGGTCAGGGAAAGAGCCGCCCCGGGGCAAGCTCTCCGGTCGCGCGGCTTGCCTTTCAATTGGGTTTTGACTACACTCGCGCACCAATTTTTGCCTCCGGCGGCATTTCCCATTGCCGCTTGCCCCGCCAGGGCGCTAGACTGGCCCGGGGGTTGCGAGCGCCCTCCCGGGGGGGGCGCCCACGGACAGGGAAATGAAGAGCCTGAAAGCCATCCGACGCCGGGCGCTAGCTTGCTACCGCCTCTACCGCGAGCTGCGGATGATTGCCAAGGGGTTGCTCTCCACCCGGCATCCGATTCTGGCCCACATCATTCCCATCCGCCGCTGCAACCTCTCCTGCGCCTACTGCAACGAGTACGACGACCACTCGAAGCCGGTGCCCACTGAGGTTATGTTCGGTCGCATTGACCGTCTGGCCTCGCTCGGCACCACCATCATCACCATCAGCGGCGGCGAGCCGCTGCTGCATCCTGAGCTGGACGCCCTCATCCGCCGCATCCGCCAGCATGGCATGATCGCCGGGCTGATCACCAACGGCTACCTGCTCACCGCAGAGCGCATTGAGCGGCTGAACCGCGCCGGGCTCGAGCACCTGCAGATCAGTATCGACAACGTCCGGCCGGATGAGGTCTCCAAGAAAAGCCTCAAGGTGCTGGACAAAAAGCTCGAACTGCTGGCCGAACACGCCGAGTTCCACGTCAACATCAACTCCGTGGTGGGCAGCGGGGTACGCTACGCCGAAGACGCGCTGGCGATCGCCCGCCGCGCCCTCGCTCTCGGCCTCACCAGCACGGTGGGCGTCATCCACGACGGCGGCGGGCAACTCCGGCCTTTGAGCGAGCCGGAGCAGCGCATCTACGGCGAAACCAAGGCCCTGGGGAAACGCTCCTACGCCCGCATCAACTGGTTCCAGGAGAACATTGCCCACGGGCGGGCCAACCAGTGGCGCTGCCGGGCCGGCTCCCGCTACCTCTACATCTGCGAGAATGGGCTGGTGCACTACTGTTCGCAGCAGCGCGGCTACCCGGCCATCCCCCTGGAGGAGTACACCCCCGAGCTGCGCCGGCGCGAGTACTTCAGCCAAAAAGGCTGCGCGCCTTACTGTACCATCTCCTGCGTGCAGCAAATCGCCACCATTGACAACTGGCGTGCCCCGCAGACCCTCGCCGGATTCTCCCCGCAGCCCGCCTCCCGGCCGCTCGTGCATCTCGGCACCGCCACGCCCGGCGACGACTGAGCGCCCCCCCGGGACTTGCCTTCGCCTTTCGCCGGAGTTCTCCTTGCCTGAGCGAGACTCTCTCGGTACCCTACGGCCTAGTTCTTAGGGTCGGATTCGCCTGGTGGGAGGACTGCGATGGCCTATGTTCCCGAAGTGTCGGAAGAGCAAGCGGACGCGGGGTTGCGCCAAAGTTATGAGCAGATTAAGCAGGAGTTTGGCTTTCTGCCGCACTTCTGGCAAGTGCAGGGCAGCCGGCCGGAGATTGTCCGGGCCAGCGTGGCGTTGTGGCGTTTGATCTACCGCACCGGGGTGCTGCCCCCGGCACTCAAGGAACAAATCGGGCTGGTGGTGTCCGCCGCGAACTCCGACTCCTATTGCATCGTAGCCCACCTGGAATTGTTGCACCGGCTGGGGGTGGACAAAGCTCTGGGCAAGCAGCTGGTGCGCAACTATGAGGCCACCGACCTCCCGGAGCGGGAGAAGGCGCTGTTCCGCTTTGCCGAAAAGGTGACTCGCACACCCTTCAAGATCAAGGAACCGGACGTTGCCGAACTGCGCCGGCAGGGTTGGGACGACGCCACCATCCTGGAAACGTCTCTGGTGGCCAGCCACTTCAACTTCCTCAATCGCCTGGCCGCTGCCCTGGGTCTGGTTCCCGAACACGTTTTCTAAATCGGTCGGCAACGGCATACCTGGGGGCCGCCGGCTACCTGGCCGGCCTGCCCGGGCTGTCAGTGCCGATGGGGTTTGGGCGGGACAACCGGCCGATGGGACTGGCGCTGGTGGGCAAGCCGTTTGATGAAGCCGCCGTGCTGCGCGCCGGGCGCGCCTACCAGCAGGCCACCGACTGGCACACCCGCCGCCCGCC
>JBHHYS010000117.1:0-6509 GCA_046757645.1 Terriglobia bacterium
AAGTTGCCGTCGCCCTCGGTGGTCTGCGCCCAGAACTCGCCGGTGACCTTGACGACGGGCTTGCAGCGGGTGCGGTCAACCCGGATGGCGTTCAAGCGCTCCTGCACCCGCTCGAGGTGGGGCAAATAGTCGTTGGCGTAGAGCTGGGAGAGGAATTTCCCCAAGTACTCGGTGGTGGGGGCCAAGCCCGCCTTGCGGATGAAGTTTGACCAAGCGCCGCCGTTGAGCCGCCAGGGCTGCTTGCTCTTCATCACCTCATGCAGGTAATCCATGCACTCTTCGACCACCGCATCCGTTTCGCCCGGATTGACCTCGTAGGGCCGGATGAGGTGGGCGACTTCGTTGATGAGGTCGCCGATGTTCATGCCGTTCAGCATGCCCAGGAAGAAGTCGAGGTTCATTTCCAACCCCGCCTCGGCTTCCGACTGGCTCAAGCCGCCCGACTGCTGGAAAAGAATCACTCGGAAGCCCTCGAAGCCGGAGTTACGCAGCGCCAGGCGGTATTCGGCCTCGTACATCCCGAAGCGGCAGGGGCCGCAGGCGCCGGCGGTGAGGAACACATAGCGGTCGAGGATTTCCCTCTTGGAGAGGCCCTTCTCCTCCAGTCTCTGCAAGTACTGCACCAGGTTGCCGACGGTGAAGTAGGTGGGGTTGCACTGGCCGTTGTTGCCGTACTCCTTTCCGGCTTGGAAGGCGGGCACATCGGGGGTGGGGACGACTTCGCACTTGTAGCCCACGCCCTCGAGCGCGCCGTGGACCAGCTTCTCGTGTTTCCAGGTCAACCCGCCAAACAGCAGGGTGGTTCTGCCCCGCTCGAGTTTGGTGAAGAGGCGCTCGCTGGGCTTGTGGAAATGGTGAACCGGGCGCTTCTCGAGCCCGTACTGCTTCTCCAGCCGGGCGCGCTCGACCTCCAGGCGGCGCCGGATCAGCTCTTCGGTGCTTGCGATCTCGACCAAACCAGTACCGTTGTTGACAGGCTGAGAGGAAGTGCTCATCGGCTCCTCACCTCGTTTGGTAGGGTCGGTGCTGCCTCCGTGCCCTGACGCACCGCTCTCGTCGCTCGCCCCACCGGTTCAGCTAGGCTGTTGGTATCTGAAACGGCAGCCACAATAGAAGCAAGCTGGGCAGGCAGTAAATGGCTTTGCAGCGAACGGCAGCATATTCGGCCTGAACGGTCGCACGGGGGGCCTGGCTAGCGGCTAAGCCATTGTGTTTTCAAGCCGTTAGATGGAAGCGAGAGAGTGACGACGGTCCTTCTGATTCTTCCGGCCGGCTCGGCTATTCCCGCTGGTTGCTTCCTGTGCAGAGGACGCCCCGAGCTTCGGCAGGCCAGTCGTGCCCGGACCGCCGGCAAGCTTAGGTGCAGATTTTGGCTTTTCTAGTGCGGCGGAGGGTCTTCTTGAGGTTCCAAGAAAGTTCGGAGGAGAGTTCAGTGATTTCCATTCCTTCCTGCACAATCACCTTGCAGGAGAGCACCTGGCGGGCTTCCCCTGGGTCGCCGGGGAGGCGGTAAGCGACCCGGCAGGTCTGGCACTCCTGGTTCCAGCAGAACCGCCCGTAGGGGATGGTCTCCGGGCTCAGGTACTGGAAGCACCGCAGGAGCATATTTTTCTCCGGCACCCGGACGGTCTTTCCCAGCACCTTGATCCGCACCAACCGCTCGTAGGGCCGGAAGGGACTGGCGTCCACAACTCCCCTCAATAAAGACTAAGGCGGAGCCGCTTCAGCTCCGCCCTCCAGTTTCCTGTCTCGCGCACAGGGCGAGTCGCCTCGGGGCGATAATCGCGCCGTTCTTCGGCTCGCCGCCTGTGCCTCGACTCTAATCTAGCTCTATGATACGGGAACGCCCGGCGAAGTGCAACGCCGCCCAAGAAGACAAGAAGGAACGACCAAGGACGAGACTATTGGGGGAGCGTCCCCCCCACGTACAGCGCCGTCCACCCACCGGAGAGACGCCGCTTCAGCCAAAAGACCGCGTCACTGCCCGGGCGCAGCTCCCGCTGCACGGATACAAAGTCGGCCAGGGTGCGCACCCGGCGCTGATTAAGCTCCAGGATGACATCGCGGCGCTGCACGCCGATCTCGTCGGCGAAGCTGCCGAGCTCCACCTCCCGGACCAAAAGGCCCCCATCCTCCTCCCCCAGGCCAAGCCGGCGTGCCATGGCTGGAGTCAGCTCCTCAAGTGTCAGCCCCAGCTCAGCACTTTCTTCCTCACCTGCCTCCGAGCCGGGCCGCTCGCCGAATAGGTTGGCGAAAACCTTGGTGCGGTCTTCAATCACCGCGGTGGTTTTGTGCTCCTTCTTGTCGCGGATGTAACGGATCTGGACCTTCTGACCGACCGGGGTGGAGGCCACTTTGTTCACTAAATCGTCGCCACTTTGAATGGGCGTGGCATCTACTTCGATGACGACGTCGCCCCGCTGCAGGCCCGCTTTGTCGGCGGGACTCCCCGGGCGGACGTCCTCGATCACCACCCCGTGCTTGGCGCCGAAGCTGCGAAGAATCGCCTCGTTCTCGCTGGTGGCGCCGCGGAAAGAAACACCGATGGAACCACGCACCACGCGCCCCTGCTGGGCGATCTGGTTGTACACCTCTACGGCGATGTTGGAGGGCAAGGCAAACCCCACCCCGGCGTAGACCCCCCGGTTCGAGATAATCGCCGTGTTGATGCCGATCACTTCGCCCGCCAGATTCACCAGCGGGCCGCCGGAGTTACCGCGGTTGATGGCGGCGTCGGTCTGGATGAACCGCTGGAATTGCTGGCCGATTCCCTCCCGGCCCTTGTAGCTGATGATGCCGGCCGTGACCGTGGCTTCCAGCCCGAAGGGGCTGCCGATGGCCAGCACCCAGTCGCCCACCTGCGCGGCGTCGGAGTTGCCCAGCTTGGCCGCCGAGAGGGGACGGCCGGCGTCGATCTTGATCACCGCCAGGTCGGTCTCCTGGTCGTACCCGATCACTTTGGCGCGATAATTCTTGTTGTCCCCCGCGAGCCGGACGTCGATTTTATCGGCGCCCTGGATGACGTGGTAATTGGTCAAGATGTAGCCGTTGGGGTCCACAACCACGCCGGAACCCAGGCTCCGCTCCCGAAAGCGCTCCGGGACGCCAAAGTCGAAGAAACGCTCGAAGAAGTCGTTGAAGGGGTCCGGGACTTGGGGGCGGAGGCGGGGTCGTCCTCTACGGGTGGTCACGATGGATTCAGTATTGATGTTCACCACCGCGGGCTCCACCTGCTTGGCCACCTCGCGAAAGGTGGCGGACAGTTGCGTCGGGGCGGGAGCCGTGGGCGGGGGCAAGGTCAACGGTCGGCTCGCCGGAGTCCGATCGTCGCGGGCCGCGCGAACGCCGTTCGTGATCAGCGTCCCCAGCAGAATGCCCACCGCCAGGGTGCCGACGACCGCGAGCCGCATCTCCCACCGGGTTTTTTTAATCCACCGGATCCAGTCGTGGCTTAGCATTACCGTGCCTCCTTCATTCAGCCGGAAACCTCATTATAGCACCCGCGACCCCGCCCTGGCCGGCGAAGTCGCTCCTTCTTGATTAGACTGCTCCTTTGCCAGACGGGTTAGCTGAACGGGCGACACCCGGGACCCCCGGGGCCGAGGCTCCCCGGAGCTCGGCCAGCAGCACCCCGGCCAGGATTAAGCCGGCTCCCAGCAGCCCGCGCCTCCCCAGCGCCTCACCAAGAACCACGTAGGAGGTCAGCGCGGCAAAGACAGGCTCCAGGGTGTAGAGGATGGCGGTGTGGGTCGGTGAGGTGAACTGCTGCGCCCAGGTTTGCACGCAGAAGGCCAACGCAGTGGCGAGCACCGCGCTCACCACCAAGGCCAGCACCAGACGCCCGGTCCAAGCGAGATGGGGTGTCTCCAGGCCCGTAGCCCCCGCCAGGGGCACCACCAGCGTGACCATGGCCAGGGCAGCCCCGACCTGCCAGACGGCCAGGCCGGCCGCGCCGTAGCGCGGGGCATAATGGCCGACGGCGATAATGTGCCCGGCGAAGGCCAGGGCACAGAAGAAAGTGATTAGGTCACCCCGGGCGATGGTGAACGCGCCCGGGGGCACGGTGAGGAAGAACATTCCCAGGCCGGCGGCGGCCACCCCGGCGAGAAGCCACACCCGCAAGCGCCGCCGAAACACCACCAAGAGGATTAGTGGCACCCAGACAATCGAGAGGGCGGTGATGAAGGCCGACTTGGCCGGGGTGGTGTACTGCAAGCCCACCGTCTGAAAAACGTAGCCGGCACAGAGGAAGAATCCGATGACGCTGCCCGCCCACACCAGCCCCGGCGCGCGCAGCGTCGTCCGCCCCCGGAAGAGGGCCAGCAGTAAGCCGGCGGCCAGCGCAAACCGCAGAAAGACGAAGACCAGCGGGGAGGCGTCCGCCAGGGCGCTCTTCACCACGACGAACGTCGCTCCCCAGATGAAGCTGACGAACCCCAGGGCGAGGTCGGCCTTCAGGCGGCGCGGTAAGGGCACAAGCGGATCGGACTATTTCTTTTCGTAGACGATTTTTCCGCCCACCATGGTCAGCAGGACTTCGGTGCGCAGGATTTCGCTGGCAGGCAAGCGGGTGATGTCCTGGGAGAGCACGATCAGGTCGGCGAATTTCCCCGGAGTCAGCGTGCCCTTGCGGTGCTCCTCGAATTCGGCGTAGGCGGCGCCTCGGGTGTAAGCGCGGATGGCGTCGGCGATGCTCACCTTCTCTTCCGGGAACCAGCCTCCCAGCGGCCCGCCCGCTTCCAACTCCCGCGTCAGGCTCGCGTAGAGGCCCCGCATGGGATTCAGGGGCTCGACCGGGTAGTCGGTGCCAAAGGCCAGGACGGCGCCGCTTTGCAGCAGGGCGTGCCAGGGATAACCCTCGGCGTAGCGTCCGGGCCCGAGAATAGTGGGGGCCCAGCGGAGGTCGCTCAGCAGGTGACAGGGCTCCATGGAGGCGAGCACGCCCAGCTCCTGGAACCGCGGCACGTCGCTCGGTTCGACAAACTGTGCGTGCTCGATCCGGTGGCGGGTATTGCGCCGCTTGTTGATCTTCTTGGCGGCTTCGAAGGCGTCCAGGGCCACGCGGTTGGCCCGGTCGCCAATGGCATGCAAGGCAATCTGGAAGCCGGCCGCGTCCCGCGCCACCACCATCTTTTTCAACTGCTCGGGGTCGTAGCGCAGGATGCCACGGTTCTCCGGGGCGTTGGCGAAGGGCTCGAGCATAGCTGCGGAGAGCGAGCCACCGCTGCCGTCGGTGACGCCCTTGAGGGCACCCACCTTGAGCCAGGGGTCGGTGGCGCCGCCTTGCTTGCGCATTTCTTCCAGCCTCTCCAGCGGCGCATCAAACGGCAGCCACTCGGTCACCCGCAGGGTCAGCTTGCCCTCGGCCTTCAATTCGCGCAGACCCAGGAAATCTTCCCAGTCGGAGTTGTCCTGGACGGAGGTGACGCCCCAGCGCGCAGCTTCCTGGATGGCCCGCAGCAGCCCCTGTTTGCGCCGCGCCCGGGTGGGCGAAGGAATCAGGCGGCTGACCAGGCCGATGGCGTTCTCTTTCAGCCAGCCGGTCGGCTCGCCCGCGGCGTCGCGGACGATTTCTCCGCCTTCGGGATCGGGCGTCTCTTGGGTGATGCCGGCTTTCTCCAGCGCCCGGGAGTTGGCCACCGCGGAGTGACCGTCTACGCGGCCGAACAGCATGGGATGGGCGGTGGAGACGGCGTCCAGGTCGGCCTTGGTGGGGACGCGATTCTCTTTCCACAACGAATGGTCCCAGCCCCGGCCGCTGACCCACTCGCCCGGCGGGAAATCCCCCCGGCGAGCGCGAATGCGCTCCTGGAATTCCGCCACCGAGCGCGTGCCTTCCACATTCACGTTGAACATCCCCTGGCCGGCGGAGCCGAAATGGACGTGAGCGTCGTTGAAGCCGGGCATCACGAACCGGCCTTCGAGGTCGATAACTTTTGTCTCGGACCCCACCCAGTGCTGGATTTCCTCGGCCGTGCCCACGGCGGCAATCTTGCCCTGGGTGATGGCAATGGCTTCGACGCGGCCCAGGCGCGGATCCACCGTGTAGATATTCCCGTTGGTCAGCACCAGCTCGACGCCGCCGCCCGCTGCCATCCCTGCTGGCGCAGACATTCCTGTCTGCCCCACTGAGACCGCCAGCAGAACGGTGAGCAAAAAGTGGGCGCGTTTCATTCCTCCACCCCCGCCAAAAGCACTAAAGCCAAGAGCACGCGCTGCAATCCCTGCTCGCGCCCGGTGGGGTCATACCATTCCCGCAACGAATGGCAGGCCCCGCTGCGCCCACCGCCCCCGACGGCCACGGCTTCGATGCCCAACGAGATGGGAATGTTGGCGTCGGTGGAGGAGCGCTGCATGCTGGTCTTGATGCCCAGGTGGTTGTCCACGGCGCGAAAGACCTCGAGGATGCGGGCGGTGGCGGGCAGCTCACCCGCGGGCCGGTGACCGATCGCCTTGATCTCACTGACCAGCACCGCCCCTTTGACCCGAGCCCAGGCGTTTCCTTCGGC
>JBHHYS010000118.1:0-6500 GCA_046757645.1 Terriglobia bacterium
CTGCCTTTTATCTGTTTCGCGACGGCCCCGCCCTGCTCGCCCGCCTCCGAGACGCTCTGCCGCTCGATGAAGCCTATCGCGAGGGGTTGTTCTTCATCGCCCAGAACACTCTCTACGCGAATGTCTTCAGTAGCTTTGTGGTGGCGGCCGGGCAGGGGATAGTCGGCGGCTTGACCTTCTGGCTTTTGGGGATTGGCGCTCCGGTGCTGTGGGGGATGGCGATCGGCTTCTTATCCCTCTTTCCTGTGCTGGGGCCGTGGCTGATCTGGCTGCCGGGCGTCGCCTTTCTTGTCGTTCAGGCCTACTACCTGAAAGGAGTGATTCTGCTCGCCGTGGGTGCGCTGATCATCACGATGGCGGAGAACGTCCTCCGCCCCCGGCTGATTGGCCGCCGCCCGCAATTGAACAGCCTGGTGGTGTTCATCAGCATCGTCGGAGGCCTGGCCGCCTTCGGACTGGTGGGTATCGTGCTCGGCCCGATTCTGGTGGCCCTGGGCGACGCGGTGTTGGAAGTGGCGGCCGCCGCCCGGGCGCAGCCCCCGCCGCCCGCCTGACCCACCCCCGCTGCTGTTCACTATGCTGAACCATTTTTCGGTTTCTGGTATGGCGACCGTGCGCTTCCCGCCCCGCCGCCGTTCACAATGTTGAACCAATCACTTATACTGGGCCGCGAGAGCCATGGCCGCCGACAGCCCTTCCACCGCGATTGACCGGGCCTTGAGCATCCTGGAAGCGCTGGCCGGCAACGACGCCGGCTTGACCAACTCCCAGATCAGCCGCCGGCTCGACATCCCCCGGAGCTCGGCGAGCTACATCCTCCGCGCCCTGGAGCGGCGCGGCTACTTGCGCCGCGAGCCCGATACCGGCAAATACCACCTGGGACTCAAAGTTCTCAGCCTCAACCGGGGGGTTCTGAGTGGGCTCGACCTTCGCGAGCTGGCTCGCCCCGTGCTCCGCTCCCTGGTGGAGCGCAGCCACCTCACCGCCCACCTGGCCGTCCTTGATCACGGCCAGGCTGTCTACGTGGAGAAGGCGGAAGCCGCCGGCTTCATCAAAATGGATACCTGGGTGGGCCGGCGGATGGACGTGCACTCGACCAGCGTGGGCAAAGCACTGGTGGCTTTTCGGCCCAAAGCCCAGGTGGAGGCTATCCTGCGCCAGCACGGTTTGCGGAAGCGGACGCCGAAGACCCTAACGGCTCCGTCGAAATTCTTTCGGGAACTCGAGAAGGTGCGCACCCAGCGCTACGCGGTTGACGACGAGGAAAACAACCTCGCGGTGCGCTGCGTCGCTGCCCCGGTCTTCGACCCCCTGGGGGAGGTGCAGGCCGCCGTGGGGGTCAGCGGCACCATCAGCCAGCTCAACAAAGTGAACCTGCCCCGAATCGCCGCGCTGGTGCAGGAGGCGGCGCGAAAAATTTCCAAGCAGCTCAGCCGCCAAGCCGCCCGGCGCCGGGAATGACGGCATTGCTTCCACGGGCGTGACCACCGCGCGCGGCCCAGAGCGAGCCTCCTCTGGTGGGGGCCACCACTCGGAGTCCGGCGCGCCCCATCGGGCCGACGGCCCTCCCCAGCCCGGGGTCTCGTACATGCTAGAATCAGACCACTGCGCCCGGGCGCGCCGCGAAGTCGTACTCACCCGAGCGGCACTATATGCTTCGGCCTTTTCAGAATTTCTTCCTCACCGGCCTGGCGGTTATTCTGCTTTCACTCGCTGGCCCCCAGGCTGTTCATGGCGTTGATCAAGGGACGAAGAACGACTCTCCCACCCCAGGCGATACCCAGCCACGAGTCAGCCCCGTGCCTGCCGGGGCTTCGGAGTGCCCCACCTGCACGCTCAAAGGATTGCCCGGCAATATCCTCCGCGACCAAAAATTCCTTTGGCTGCGTCCCTTCCGGTCGAAGCGGTCCGACATCCCCTGGGCGGTTGCCCTCTTGGGCACCACCGCGGCTCTGATCGCAATCGACCGGCCGGTGGGTCAGGAACTTTCTGACTCGCCCCCCGGGGCCGGTTTTGCTTTCAGCCGCCGGGTGGGACAACTCGGCGGGGGACTCACCGACTTCGGCGTCGCCGGTACCTTCTATCTCGTCGGCCGCTGGCGCGGCAATGAGCGCGCCCGCACCACCGGCCTGCTTGGCCTGCAAGCGGTTGCCGACAGCTTGATCGTGGTCGAAATCCTGAAAACCGCCAGCCAACGCCCCCGGCCCACGCGGGCCGGCGGCCGCCTGCGTAACCACAATGCCGATGGTGAGTTTTTTGCTGGTGGACGCTCCTTCCCTTCCGGCCATGCCATCGAAGCCTGGGCTCTGGCGACGGTGGTGGCACACCAATACCGCCAGCGGCGCTGGGTAGCCCCCACCGCCTATGGCCTAGCGGGACTGGTTGCCGTCGCTCGGGTGACCCAACGCAAGCACTTCCCTGCGGATATCTTCGTAGGCAGCGTGCTCGGCTACCTAATCGGCTCCCATGTCGCTCACGCTGCGTCCCTCGGCCCGAGCTCGACACCCCGCCGCTGGCACCTGCTTCCCTCCATGCCCCGCGGCGGTGGGGCAGCGGTCACGTTTTCTTGGGAATTCTGAGCGACCTGGCTTCGATCAGCCCGGCAGCACAGTTCGGGCGCACCCCGCGGGCGTCAAAACGTCGCCCCCTGGACCCCCGCTGTGCCAAAACCATTTCCTTTCCGACCCAGCCGCAGCCCGGTGAGACACGCAGAGCCATTCCCTCGCTTGCCCACCACCGAGCGTCCTCTATATAGGCAGGGGGCCTCGAGCGGCGTCGTCGGGTGAGGCGGGTGTGGGAAGCCGAGCGGGGTTTGCGCGAAATAGCCCAGCCAGTAAGCTTGCCTGACCGCCCACCCTCTGTTGGCCGCTTGTAACTTGTTGATAAGACTATAGATACAGGCGCACCACTCCCCCCGCAGGTGTGGTGTCGGGATTGCAACTTTGAGGAGGGAGTGAACAATGGCAAGTCAAGTGAAACCTGTCCACGATTTTGGCGCTGAACAAGCAATTTCCTACCTGGGCCTGCCTGCCACCGCGGATGGCTCGGAAGCCGTGGTCTGGGTGGAGACCCACATCAGCCAGGGGGCCTGCGCTTATCCGATAACCCCCTCCACGCCCATGGGCGTGGGCTATCAGGCCGAAGTGGCCCAAGGTAAGCGCAACCTGTGGGACGAGCCACTTTTCTTTTTAGAGCCGGAATCCGAGCACAGCTCCGCCTCGGCCTGCGAAGGCTTCGCCCTGGCCGGCGGTCGCGTCGCCAACTTCACCAGCGGCCAGGGGTTGGTCTTGATGAAGGAAGTGCTCTACGTGATCGCCGGCAAGCGCCTGCCGGTGGTCTTTCACATCGGCACCCGGGCGCTGACCTCCCAGGCGCTCAACATCCACTGCGGCCACGACGATGTGATGGGGGTGGCCGACTGCGGTTGGGGCATGCTGTTTGGCCGCAACCCCCAGGAAGCCGCCGACTTGGCTCTGATCGCCCGCCGGGCGGCGGAAGAGTCTGAGACCCCCTTCTTCAATGTCCAGGATGGCTTCCTCACCACCCACACGGTCGAGAGCCTGTGCCTGCCGGAGCCGGAGTTGATGGAGAAATTCGTCGGCCCCCCCAGCGCCAAGTTGCACCGGCTGTTTGATCCCACCCGGCCGCTGCTGAGCGGCTCGGTGCAGAACCAGGACAGCTACATGAAGGGCAAGGTGGCGCAGCGCTACTTCACCCAGCGGGTGCCAGAGGCGTTGGCCACCGCCTTTGTCGAGTACGCCCAGCTCACCGGCCGCACCTACGGCTTCGTGGACGCCTACCGGATGGACGACGCCGAGTTCGCCTTGGTGGGTATGGGCTCGATGATGGAGACCGCCGCGGCCAGCGTTGATTGGCTGCGGGCCGAGCGCGGCTTGCGGGTGGGCGTGGTGCATGTAACCGCCTTTCGGCCGTTTCCCGGCCCGCAACTGGTGGCGCTGCTGCGAAACTGCCGGGGCGTGGCCATCCTGGAGAGGATGGATAACCCCCTGGCGCAATCGAACCCCCTGGCGGCGGAGATCAAGGCGGCTTTTGCTGAAGCCGCCGCGGGCGCCCCCGACTATCCCACCGTGGCGCGCCTGCCCAACTTCTTCTGCGGGGTCGGGGGGCTGGGCGGCCGCGACATCCGCCCGGGCGATTTTGCCGCCATCGCCGAAGCGCTGGCCGGGCAGGCGCGCGGACTTTTCGTTGTCGGCATCCGCCATCCCTTGGCTCTGGAACGCCAGCGGGATCCCGACGTGCGTCCCCGGAACGCCTTCAGCCTGCGGGGGCATTCGATTGGCGGTTTCGGCTCGGTCACCACTAACAAGATCATGGCCACCGTGGCCGCCGATATCTTCGGCAAGCACGTGCAGGCCTTTCCCAAGTACGGCTCGGAGAAGCGCGGCCTGCCCACCGAGTACTACCTGACCGTGGCCGATAACCCCGTGCGGCTGCATTGCGAACTCGCCCACGTGGACCTGGCGGCCGTGCATGACCTGAATGCGTTCGCGCAGGGCGACCCTCTGGCCGGCCTCCGCTCCGGCGGCGCGCTCTTCCTGAACACCGACAAACCACCGCAACAAGTCTGGGCGGCGCTCCCCGCAACCGCCCAGCAACGCATTCGCGAGCGCGGCCTGCGTGTGTACGCCTTGGACACCCTGGCCCTGGCCCGGGCTCTCGCCCCCTCGCCCGAGTTCGCCCTGCGCATGCAAGGCATCGCCCTGCTGGGTGTCTTCCTGCGCATTGCCCCCTTCCGCGAGGAACAAGGGCTCGGCGAGCCGGAATTGTTTGCCGCGGTGGAGAAATCGCTGGAGAAGTATTTTGGCCGGCGGGGCCGCGCCGTGGTGGACGCCAACCTGAAGGCGGTGGAGCGCGGCTTCCGGGAGGTCAAGGAGGTGGCGGTTCCCGCGGCGGCTGTCCGGGCGATGCCGGAGCCTGCTCGCCTCCGCGTGCTGGGCGGACCGGTGGCCCCCGATGAAGGTGAGGGCGGCCTGCTCCGCCCGGAAGTTTTTTGTCGGGTGATGACGGCCTACGGTCGCGGCGCCGAAGATGAGTTGGAGGCCGACCGCGATATTGCCCGTAGCCTGATGACGGCGGCCAGCAGCGCCCGCCGCGACTTCACCCACTTGGCGGCGGAGATCCCCGAATTCATTCCCGACCTGTGCGTGGGCTGCATGGAGTGCGTCAACCAGTGTCCTGACAGCGCCATTTTGGCCAAGGTGGTGGAGCCGCAGCCGCTGGCGCACGTGCTGGCGAACCAGTCCAACAAAGAGCTCCGCGACCGCCTGCGGGCCCAGTTTGTGGTCACGCAGAAGTTCCACACCCTGCCGGAGAGGAAAAAGGAAACCGGCGGGCTGTTCGGCCTGGTGATCGACCCCACCAAGTGCAAAGGCTGCGGTGAATGTGTGGAGGTCTGCGGCAGCCACCAGGCCCTGCGCATGGTGAAGAAGACCCCGGAGGTCATGGACTGGCACCAGAAGAGCACCGCTTTCCTGAGCCGGCTGCCCGCCACCCCG
Organism: Terriglobia bacterium; assembly: GCA_046757645.1. Classification (GTDB taxonomy): domain Bacteria; phylum Acidobacteriota; class Terriglobia; order Acidiferrales; family 2-02-FULL-67-57; genus JBHHYS01. The sequence continues at coordinate 5,517 of JBHHYS010000118.1, forward strand.
AATCGCTTCCTGAGCGAGAAGGCCCTGGGGGATCTGATGCTGAGCGAGGAAGCTTGGCTCTACGCCGGCGGGGCCGGCTCCTGCATGGGCTGCGGGGAAGCCACCGCCATCCGCATGCTGCTGGGCGCCAGCGGATTTGTGTATGGCCGGGACAACATCGGCTTGGTGGCCGCCACCGGCTGCAACACCGTGTTTGGCTCCACCTATCCCTTCAACCCCTTCGCGGTGCCCTGGACCAACTCCCTGTTTGAAAACGCGGCCACGGTGGCCATGGGGATTCGCGGCCGCTGGGACCAGCTCGGCTGGCAGGCCAAACGCCTCTGGGTGTTGGGCGGTGACGGCGCCATGTACGACATCGGCCTGCAGGCGCTCTCCCGGCTGCTGGCTTCGGGGATGGACATCAAGGTGCTCGTCCTGGACACCCAGGTCTATTCCAACACCGGCGGCCAGGCCTCCACCGCTAGCTTCCTGGGGCAAGAAGCCAAGATGGCGGCGGTGGGCCGGGCGGTGCCGGGCAAGGTGGAGCGGCGCAAAGAACTCGGCCTACTGGCGATGATGCACCCGAACGTCTTCGTGGCCCAGACTACCGCCGCCCACACCAACCACTTCTACCGCGCCGTCCTGGAAGCCAACGCTTTCCCTGGCCCCGCGGTGGTGATTGTCTACAGCCCCTGCATGCCGGAGCACGGTATCGGCGACGACCGGGCGGCCCAGCAGGCCAAGCTGGTGGTGGAATCCCGCACCTTCCCGCTGTTCATCCACGACCCCCGCAAGGGCGAGTTGCTGCGGGAACGGATCGACCTCAAGGGCAACCCCGCCCTCAAGCAGGACTGGTACACCAACCCCAAGACGGGCGAAACCATCGACTTCACCTTTTTCGCCCGCACCGAAGGCCGCTTTCGACGTCACTTCCACCACGGGCAACCATCCGAAGCCTTGCAGGCGGGCCAGGAGGACCGGCTGAAGAACTGGCACCTGCTGCAA
>JBHHYS010000119.1:0-6340 GCA_046757645.1 Terriglobia bacterium
CTCTCTGCCTTTCCGCCTCTCTGCCTCTCCGCTTCTCTGCGCTTTCTCCGTGCCCTCTGCGCCTCTGCGGTGAGGCCTTTCTCGGCTTCCCTAGTCCCCGGCAGCCGCGCAGCAGCTGTGCCGATGCTATAATGCCGCGCCGCCAGTGAGAGGCCTGATGCGAGCCGACAACCGCGCCGCCGATGAGCTCCGCCCCGTCAAGCTGACCCGGAATTTCATCCCCACCGCTGAAGGCAGCGTGCTCATCGAGGTGGGCTCGACCCGCGTCATCTGCACCGCCACAGTGGAAGAAGGCGTGCCCCCCTTTCAAAAAGGCACCGGGAAAGGCTGGATCACCAGCGAATACGCCATGCTGCCCCGCGCCACCCTGCAGCGCACTCCACGCGACACCAGCCGCGGGCGCCCCTCGGGCCGCTCGCAGGAAATCCAGCGGATGATCGGGCGCTCGCTGCGGGCCGTCGCCCAGCTCGACGCCCTGGGGGAGCGCACCATCTGGGTGGACTGCGACGTCATCCAGGCCGATGGCGGCACCCGCACCGCCTCCATCACCGGTGCCTATCTGGCCCTGGGGCTGGCCTGCCAGCGCCTGATGGAGATGCGCATTCTGCGCAGGCTGCCCCTGAGCGACTGCGTGGCCGCCACCAGCGTGGGGCTTATCGAGGGCGCGCCGCTCCTCGACCTCACCTACGAAGAAGACGTCCGCGCCCAGGTGGATATGAACGTGGTCGGCACCGGCAGCGGCCGCCTGGTCGAAGTCCAAGCCACCGCCGAAGGCGCTGCCTTTTCCCCGGAGGAGTTCGAGCGGCTGCTGGCGCTCGCCCGCGGCGGCATCGAGAAGCTGCTCGCCAAGCAGCAGGAAATCCTCCACCTCAACTTCGCCCAACCCTAGTGAGAGACGCGCGCTGAAGGGCAGGATAAAGGCCGCTGTGGCCCAGCGGCAGGAGCCGCTGGGTTGAACTCACCTCACAGCTAGCTATAAAATCTGCGGACATCAATCCGGTCGAGGGCGCCGAGCTTGTTTTTCAAGAAGAAAATAAGCGTTGAGGAGTTAGCGGAGCAGCTCCGCCTTCTCCCCGCAAGAATGTTCAATCAAGAGGCACTTCGCAAGTCCGTGGAAATGAGCGGCGTCTCTCTAGAGGCACAACCTGCTTACAACAATGCAATGTGAGAATGGTTGTTCCTTGGCCTTTTTGTCGTTGCGGAGGGTGTCTCCAGTGCGTGTGGCAATAACAATGAGCTTCGCGACCGCTTCATGGACGCCTTCTTCGATCGCTTTTACGCAGGTATGGCTCAAGCTGGGATCAAGGGCCACGATCTGCCAGACCTCGAGAGAGATATACAGAAACGGTTCAGCGAATACTATTCCGCCTTGCAGAATTCAGCTGGTGCGGGGCCAATGTGGCACCTAACGAAATCCGTCTCGATGAACGTCTTGAGCAGAGAAGAGTCAGACCCCAGTTCCGTCGCTTTCGGGCTGTGCGCTGCCGAGGCCTTTGTTGAGGGCGTAAAGACAGTAAGGCAATTGGTCGAAAGCTTTAAGGTTGTGTGAGTTCAACCCAGCGGCTCCCGCCGCTGGGCAGCCAAACCAATGGCACGCCGACACAAAGCCTCTGAACATCCGGTTCATTTCATCTCGGGCTATGTGCGGCACCGCGTTCCGCTGTTTCAAACCCGACCGCATTTCGCGCAATTGTTCCTCGATGCCCTTTGCTTTTACCGGCAAAAACTCGGGCTGCGAATCTATGGTTACGTCGTCATGCCCGACCACTACCACCTACTACTCGGCTTTCCCTACGGCCTTCGGATTAGCGATTTCCTGCGGGACTTCAAGAGCTACCTAAGCAGGCAAATCGTTGAGCGGTTGACTACGGAGAAAGACTTGGGCCTCCTCCGGCGGTTCCAACTCTCGCGCCCTCGGAAACGACGCCGAGACCCAACCTATGGAATCCTTCAGCCGGACAACGACGATCGCGTGATCTACACAGAGAAGTTTTTTCAGCAAAAACTTCGCTACATCCACAATAATCCGGTTAGAAAAGCATTGGTGGCTGCCGCGGCCGATTATCCTTGGTCGAGTTGCCGCAGCTACCTGACTGGGGTTGCTGACCCGATTGCGCTCGATGCGTGGAGTTGACTTTGTGGCCCAGCGGCAGGAGCCGCTGGGTTGAACTCGTTATGCCGGACAAAAAAGCGGGCTTTAGCCCCTGAGGGATAGCGGCAACAGTGCCCACCCGCATCTATCTGGCCTCTTCAAACAAGGGCAAGCTGCGCGAGCTGGCGGCGCTGGCTGAGCCCGAAGGCATCGAACTGGCGCCGCTCTCGGACTACGACCAGCTACCGCGGGCCCGCGAGGACGACTCCAGCTTTGCCCTCAACGCCTTGGAAAAAGCCCTCCACTACAGCCGCCGGCGCGACGGCCTCATCGTCGCCGACGATTCCGGCCTGGTGGTGGACGCCCTGGGCGGCGCCCCCGGCGTCCGTTCGGCGCGCTACGCTGGGCCCGCCGCCACCGACGAGGCAAACAACCGCAAGCTGCTCGAAGACCTGCGCGGCGTGCCAGAAGATAGACGCACGGCCCGCTACCTCTGCGTGCTGGTGCTGGCCCGCGAGCGGCGCCCGCTTGCAATCATCTCCGACTCCTGCGCCGGACGCATTCTGGAAGCACCACGCGGCCACAGAGGCTTCGGCTACGATCCCTTGTTCTTCTTCCCGCCACTGGGCAAGACCATGGCGGAGCTCCCGCTCGCGGAGAAGAATCAACACAGCCACCGCGGCAAGGCCTTTCGCAAGCTCCTCGCCTACCTCCGGGACCGGGCGCCCGCGAGCTAATCCCCTCCCTCCTACTGTCCCCTCGAGCCGAGGGGTCTGCTTTTCTGCCTCCGTGGCTTCGTTTGCCCCTTTTGCTTCTTTTGCCTCGTTTGCTATAGTGTTGGCTTCACATCCCAAGAGCAAGGAAACCAATGAACCAGCAAAGCAGCGACAGCCGTCGCCAGTACGTCAACTTCCTTTTCTACAAGGTGGATCCCGCCTGGCGGCGTCTGCCGGCGCAGGAGCGGGATCAGGGCAAGCAGGAGTTCTGCCGGGTGGTGGAGGAGTACGCCGACAAACGCATGCTCCTCCTCCCTTACTCCCTGGTAGGCATCCGCGGCGATTGCGACTTTATGCTGTGGCGGGTAGGCCTCGAGCTCGAGCCCCTGCAGCAGATGGCCGCCCGGGTGCTGGCCACCCGCCTGGGCCACTACCTCACCGTTCCCTACTCCTACCTCTCCATGACCAAGCGCTCCATCTACCTGGTCGGCCACGAGCACGAAGGGCAAACCGACAGCCGGGGCCGCATCGTTCCCGGCCAGCACAAGTACCTGTTCATCTACCCTTTCGTCAAAACCCGCGAATGGTACCGGCTCACCGAAGCGGCCCGCCAGGGCATCATGAAGGAGCACATCGCCATCGGCCACAAGTACCCGCGGGTCAAGCTCAACACCACCTACTCCTTCGGGCTCGACGACCAGGAGTTCGTGCTCGCCTTCGAGTCCGACCATCCGGAGGACTTCGTCGACCTGGTGATGGAGCTGCGGGAATCCGAAGCCAGCCGCTACACCCTGCGCGACACCCCCATCTTCACCTGCGTCCACCGCTCCCTGGACGAAGTCCTCGGGCTGCTGGGCGGCTAGTGCCGCTCCAGCGGACTCGGCGGGAGGGAAGGGGCCAGAAATCTTGAATCGCTTGGCGGAAAGTTGAAATGAAAGTTCTGATCGCCGGGCCCATCAACGGGGAACGGCACTAAGCATCCGGCCATGGCCGAAACCGCCACCCACGCCCGCTACCCCGTCAAGATCAGCTTTCGGCGGGTGGCCAGGGCGCGCACCCTGCCGCAGAAAACCCGGGTGAAGAAAATTCTGGGACGCCTGGACCGCGCTTACCCGGTCGCCCAGTGCGCCCTCGAACACGCCAATCCCCTGCAACTGCTGGTCTCCACCATTCTCTCCGCCCAGTGCACCGACGAGCGGGTCAACCAGGTGACCCGCAGCCTCTACCAGAAGTACCGCAGCGCGGCGGACTTCGCCTACGCTGACCCCACGGAGCTCGAACAGCAAATCCGCCCCACCGGCTTCTTCCGCACCAAGACCAAGGCCATCATCGGCGCCGGTAAAATGCTGGTGGAGAAGTACAAGGGGAAGGTGCCCCGCACAATGGAAGAGCTGCTCGCGCTCCCCGGGGTGGCGCGCAAGACGGCCAACGTAGTGCTGGGCACCGCCTACGGCATTCCCAGCGGCATCGTGGTCGATACCCACGTCATCCGGCTGGCGCGCCGTCTCGACCTCACCCGCCAGAAAGACCCCAAGAAAATCGAGCCTGAGTTGATGAATATTATCCCGCAAGACAAGTGGATCCAGTTTTCCCACCAGTTGATCTGGCACGGGCGGCTGGTCTGCCAGGCCCGCAAGCCCCGCTGCCCCGACTGCGCCCTCGAAGACCTCTGCTACGCCAAAGACAAAACCATCTAGTCGCCCGGCGGGCCCACTCCGCCTCCGGGTAGCGGCGATGAAGGCGCCGCCTTCGTCGCCGGCTTTTCTCTGCCCTTCTCTGTGTCCTCCGTCTCCTCCGCTTCTACTGCTTCTTTTTCTCTCTGCGTCTCTGCGGTGGGATAGCTGTGTGGTACGTCAGGCTGGGCCGGGGCGGTTTCTCTAGCCCGGGTGACTTGCTCACGGGGGTCGCGGACTGCTCATTCCAGATTGGCGGGCTACTCGGCGACCCCCTTGGGAGGCGAGGCATAGACCCCTTCCACCACCGCCCGCTTGATGCGCAGGGCGGCCCGGCGATTATCCGGCAGGTGGGAGAAATTCTGGAAGCGCAGGCCGTGTAGGCTGCCGTCCCCCAAGACGTAGTGCAGAATCGTGGACAGCTCCTTCTCGTTCACGCGCGGATGCTGGATGGCGCTCAGCCCTTGCAGCGCCGGGGGCAGAAACTGTCCCCCGGGGGTGATATCAATGCAGATGAAGTGCTGCCCGCTGACGCCCACCGCACAGAACTTCACCTTCGAGCGCAGATAGAAATAGACCGCGAATGCCACCCCGATCGCTCCCCCAACCAGCCCCCAACTCCGGAAGGTGAAAATCCCGATGGCCACACCCAGCAGCAAGACCACCAGGGCAATGCTGCGCACCGCCCAGGTGGATGGGCCCAGGTAGCCTAATCCCCAGGCCACCAGAGGCGCGTTTTCGCCCGCCGCCTCTTGCAGCTTCGCTTTGATTTGCTCTGCGGTGACCTTCATCGCCCGAATCAGCAAGTAAGAAGGATACCACAGGCCGGAAGCGCGCCCGAAAGCGGCCGCGGTGGGGCAGACATTCTTGTCTGCCCCGGTCAGGCACGCAAGGATGTGTGCCTGGCTCTGCCAGGAGTAAAGACACGTAAGACCAGCACTGGACGCCCGCGGGCCGCCGCGCTATAGTGGCGGCCCAGTTGGGTCTAATACCTCTGCGGAGGAGGCGCTTGCCATGGAGTTGATGAGCGGCAAGCAGGCAGTTGCCCGCGTCCGGAATCTGCTCAGTGAAAAGCATCAGGTCCACGCCTACGCGGTGGAGTTGACCGCCAAGCATATCTACAACATGAATCCCACCGGTGCGGTGGACTTTGGCGGCAGCGAATACGTGCCCGCCGAGCGGGGTCCGGTGCCCACCCAGCAGAAGCACTCCCAGGACCCCTACCAGTGGTGGACCTTGATGCACGGCGCCTACCTGATGGAATTCAACGAAATCCTGGAGCTGGCCGACAACGAGATTGCTCTCCTCGAACCTCACGAGCGCCTGCTGCGGGCCGGGGCTGAGCACGCCGTCCAGTTTCTGCGCGGCAAGCTGAATCCGGTGTCCACACTGCTCAGCGTCACCAGCGCCCGGATGCAGGTCAAACAGAACGCGCGCGTCTCCACCCTGCGTGTCTTCCGCCTGAGCGGCGGCGCCGCGCCGGCCGCCGCCGCCGCCCGGAAGCCCGCCAAGCCGACCAAGAAGAAGAAACGCTGAGCGCCGCCGCCGACTTCTTGCCGCCTCTGCTCTTCCTCTGTGCCCTCTGCTTGCCCGGAGCCCAGCCGATGGGCGCCTCCGCGGTGAACCCCACCTCAACTGACATTCCCTGCCTGTGTCGCCCCGAGCTTGCCTGCCCTGGGTCCCGACCAGGTCGGGATCGAAGGGTCGGGGGGTCTGCTTGTCCTGCCTCCTCTGCCTCGGTTGCCCGCTATGCTTCCTTTACTGAACCGTGGTAGGATTTTCGGGTCGGGGCGTGGCGCAATCGGGTAGCGCGCCTGCTTTGGGAGCAGGAGGTTGTGGGTTCAAATCCCACCGCCCCG
>JBHHYS010000120.1:0-6328 GCA_046757645.1 Terriglobia bacterium
AATCCCCCTGCCGGAACTCCTCCTCGAGGTGCGTGCTCAAATGCTGGCGCGCCCGGCGGCACGCCAGCCCGGTCCGCGGGCCAAGCGCTTCTGGATTCGCTTCTGGGCGGCAGCAATGAAAACGCCCTGGCGCTACCGCCTGGCGACGGCGCTGGCGCGTGCCGGGCTGCGCTGGCGGGCGCGCGACGCCTACCTGAGCCGGTTGCCCGGCCCCTTCGCTGCTTGGACCGCCAGCCGCGATTTTCCCGCCCCGGCAACAAGGCCGTTTCGCGCCCTCTGGAAGGAGCTTGAGAAATGAGCGCCGCCAGCCGCGCGCAGGTGCTCGAGGCAATTCGGCAGGCGCTGGCCCCGCTCCCGCAGAGCGGGACAGCGCAGGCCGACCGGCCTGTGATTCAGCTCCCGACGCCCTTGCCCGCCCGGGGGGCGGAAAGCACCGCATTGCTGGTCGCGCGCTTCGTGCGCGCGGCGGAAGGTGCCGGAGCCCAGGTGGCCCGTGTCGCGAGCCATACCGCCGCTGGCGCCCAAATACGTTCCTGGCTCGCCGCGCACGGCGCTCGTCAGGTGGTTTGCGCGCCCACGAAACTGCTAGCGGGGCTGGGGCGCGCCGAACTTTCTCGTCCTAAGGCTACGGTGCACTTCCTGGACCCGGCAACCAGCGTCGAGGAAAGGCGCCAGCGCCTGCTGGCCGCTGACGTGGGCATCAGCGATGCCGACTACGGCCTGGCGGATACGGGAACCCTGGTGGTGCGGGGCACGCCCGCGCAGGGGCGGCTGGTGTCGCTGGTGCCACCGGTGCACATCGGGCTGCTTTCGCGGGGGCGCATCGTTGCTGACCTGGCCGCCTGTTTCCGCGCCCTCAATCCGCACGTAGAAACCCAGCGGACAAGCCTGCTCACTTTGATCACTGGGCCCTCGCGCACGGCCGACATTGAGCAGACGCTCACGCTTGAGGTCCACGGCCCCGGCACGCTCTATATTTTGCTGATGGATTAGCTGGTAAGCAGCGGACAGACGATGTAGCCCTTTTTAAGATCGCCGAAAACTTGACACCGCTCTGAGCCCCACTACCAATAGTCGGCAGCCGCGTAAGCACAAATCACAGCGTCAAGTTGGTCCTCCCACGCTTTGAGCCATTGTCCCCGAGGAGCAGACGGTTCCCTGCGAATCGGTCGCGCGGGTTCCCGAAGGGTACCCGCGGCTCTTGATCCAGAATGACAACGGTCTTCGGCCAACCCACCGTGTGCCAGGCACAAAAGCAGATTCCCCGGACTGACAAGCAGGCCGGTGTCGGCGCGCTAGCATGCCTCAGAGCAGGCTGCGGGTGCGGCCGCCGTCGACCGCAATCGCAGTGCCGGTGATGTAGCTGGCGCGCTCGGAGGCAAGAAAAGCGACCAGGGCGGCCAACTCCCGCGGCTCCCCGATCCGCCCCAGGGGAATCTGTGCCGTCCATCCGCGGGCGATCTGCTCCCGAGTCACGCCCCGCTGTTGGGAGAGACTTGCAGCCAGCTCTTCAAGGCGCTCGGTGCGGGTGTAGCCGGGGCAGACGGTGTTGACCAGCACGTTATCGCCGCCGCACTCATTGGCCAGGGTCTTGCTCAGCCCGGCCACCGCGCTGCGCACCGAGTTTGACAGCAGCAAGCCTTCAATCGGCTCCTTGACCGACGCCGAGGTCAGGAACACCAGCCGGCCCCACTTCTGCGCCCGCATGGGCGGCAGCACCGCGCGGGCCAGATGCACGGCGCTCATCAGATTCAAGGCGACGGCGTTTTGCCAGTCGTCGAGGCTAATCGCGGGAAACTCCTTCGCCGGCGGCCCCCCGGCGTTGGCGACACCGATGTGCACCGTGCCCCAGCGGTCGATGACTGCCTGGACGAAGCGTTCCACTTCTTCCGCCCGGGTAACGTCGGTCGGCACGGCCAGTACCTCCGCACCGGTTTGCTGGCGAATTTCCTCTGCGGTGGCGTGCAAGCGGGTGGCGGTCCGGGCGCAAATCGCTACCCACACCCCCTCGGCGGCCAGCGCCTCAGCGATGGCGCGGCCCAGTCCCTGGCTGGCCGCCGCCACCACCGCTACCTTGCCTTTGAGCTCCAGATCCATAGCTCCTCCTCCTGCCGTCCGTCTTCCCGGGAAAACTATTGCCTCGACCGGGTGCGCGGCATAGTATCTAGGCAACCGCGCGGAGGCACAAGATGAAGCTGGTGCCGAACATCGGCCCCATCACCCGTGTGAGCTATGTGGTCTTCGGGGTGGTTCTGATCGGGTTGGCGCTGTGGGCGCCCTACCTGGACACTACTTGGTCGGCGATTGTGGGCGTAGTGGGGGCCATCGGAATCGCTGAAGGGGCAGTGGGGTTTTGACCCGCGTGCTGGCTGCTCCGGCGGAGCCGCTAGAGAGCCGGGGAGCAAGGTCCCAACTCACGCGTGCGTGACACCGTCGCTTTTTTCATCCTCGTACTGCAATTGCCCGTCCCGGTTTTTTGGTTGGTGGTTCATCCCGGGGTGGGCTTCTGGCGGCGTCACCCGCGCGCCTGCTACTATGGAGTGGGACTGAGTGTCTGGCTGTTCGTGGCGGGAGTACTTCTGGGGGGGCGCGGCTGGTGGTTGGCGGAACGCTTCTCGCGGCATCCGTTGATGGCTCTGGGAGGCGCGGCCCTGATCGTCGCCGATTTGTGGATGATTCGCCAGGCCGAGCGCCAGGCCGGCTGGCGCGTCCTGGTGGGGTTGCCGGAGCTCTCCCTCCAACCCGCAGGGCGGGTAATCCGCGGCGGCATCTACGAACGCGTCCGACATCCGCGCTACCTGGGAATGATGCTGTCCTGGACGGGCGCGGTGCTATTGACCGGCGCCACGCGCTTGCTGGTTTTGGTGGTGGGTTGCATCGGCTTGGCGCTTCTCGCCACGGAACTGGAGGAACGGGAATTGCTAAACCGTCTGGGCGACTCCTATGCCGACTACCGCCGGCGGGTGCCCCGTTTCCTTCCCCGCTGGCCCCGCCGAAGTCGGGGCGGGCGCTAGCCGGGCGAGACGCCGAGCGAAAGTGCAAGGAGGGACCGCGATGAGAATTCGGACGGCGGGGCTGCTGCTCTTGGGGCTACTGGGGACGGTGGGGTTGGCGGCGCAAGAGCCGCCGGTCGCCAAGCCGCTGACGCAAGCGACGTTCATTCGTCTCGTCAATGAGATGGCGAATGAAAACATTTCTTTGGAGGAGATTGTGGCCCAGGTGCGGGCACGCGGCATTGCCTTTCAATTGACCCCCGAACTCGAAGAAGGATTGAAAAAGCTGGAGGGCGGGGACGAGCTGGTCAAGGTGCTCACCGAGCCGGCCACCGTGGAACTCCACGCCAACGTCCCCGGGGCGGAAGTCAGCGTGGACGGGGAAAAACGCGACCCGGTATCCCTCCAAGGCCAACTCGTCCTGGGGGGTCTGACCCCGGGGCGGCATCTGATCCAATTGCGAGCGGCGGGCTACGTGGGCACCAGAATCGATGTCTTCCTCAAGCCGGGAGAAACCCGCCGCGTGGAGGTCGAGCTGGGGACGGCGGTGGTGGCCACCCCCGGTCCCCTGGGGGTTCGGGTCAATGTGCAGGCGGGCACCCCGGAGGATCGGGCCCTGGTTGAACTCGAGTTTGTGAAAGACCCAGAGGAGCGGCGCGAACGGTTGCAGAGCATGATCGAACGCGACGCGGACAGCCCCTTGGCGTTGCTCGCTTACGGCATGCTGCAAGAAACCTATTTGGAGGCGGAGCAGTTCGACGCCAGCTTGGCCGCCGGAGAAGAAGTTCTGCGGCGCGACCCGCGCAACCTGCCCGCTCGCGTGCACCAGGCGCTCGCCTATCTGGGGCGGGGTGAGCCGGAAGAGGCTTTCGAATCCGCCGGCCGGGCCCGCCGGTTGGTGGAGGATTTGCGGGCAGCGCCGGCCCCCACCGGAACCGCGCCGGAAACCTGGGAGGACCAGAAGCAACGGTTGATTGACGGTGCGGGTCGCCAACTGAACAACCTGGCTTACGCTCTCTTTGTGGGCACCGGCCAGGTGCAGGAGCCCGCGCGCAAGATTGCTCTCTTGGAACGCTTCCTGGCGCTTTTCCCGCAGTCTGACTATCGTCGTCTCGTTTTTGCCAACCTGGCCTTTGCTCACCAGCAGCAGGGCAACCCAGAGAAAGTCTTGGAGTGGGGCGGGCGGGCGTTGGACGCGAACCCCGACGAGCCCTCGATGCTGGTGCTGGTGGCGGATGTGCTCAGCGAACGCCGCCAGCAGCTCAACCGGGCCCGCGAACTCGCCACCCGCCTGCTCGACCTCTTGCAAACCCAGGCGGAGAAAGTCCGCCCCCCGGGCTGGGCCGACGAGCAGTGGGCGGCGCAGAAGCAGCTCTGGGAAGGGCTGGGGCATTCCATCCTGGGCTATGTGCTTCTGCTCGAGGGGGCGGCGCAGCCCGCCTCCGAGAAAGCGAAAACCCAGCAAGCGATTCAAGAATTCCGCGCCGCCAATCCTTTGCTGCAAGGCCAGGCGCAGCTCTACGCGCGGAATCTCTACCGGCTGGGCTTTGCCCACGCCAAGCTGGGGGAGTTGCCGCAAGCCCGGGAGGCGTTGGCAGAGGTGATGAAGCTGGAGACGCCCTACCGGCAGCTTGCCCGCCCGTTGCTGGAGAAGGTGGAGCAGAGACTGAAGCGCCGAGGGCGGTAGCCAAGGCGTCTCCGCGCCCCCACGGTTTCTTGCCTAGGTCCTACCCGCGAGGCCGAGCGTGCCTGACGACACCCACTATATGGAGCAAGCGCTCGCCGCGGCGCGCCAAGGGGAAGCCGAAGGAGAGGTGCCGGTGGGCGCCGTGGTGGTCGTCGGCGGCGAAGTCATCGCCCGCGCCCATAATCGTCCCCTGGCGACTTCGGACCCCACCGCCCACGCCGAGATTCTGGCCTTGCGGGCCGCCGCTGAGCGCCGAAGCAACTACCGGCTCACCGACTGCGACCTCTACGTCACCCTGGAACCGTGCGCGATGTGCGCCGGCGCCCTGGTGCAGGCCCGCATCCGACGCCTGGTCTATGCGGCGGCTGACCCGAAGGCCGGCGCGGTGCATTCCCATCTGCGGCTGCTGGAAGCGCCGCACCTGAACCACCGCGTCGAAGTCGAAGCCGGAGTCCTGGCCGAAGAATCCGCTGCGCTGCTGCAGCGCTTCTTTGTTCGGCGCCGGGAAGCGGAAAAAAACAAAGAGCTCTCCTAGGGTTTCGGCTTCTCAAAAATCAAGAAGTAGAACTTCCGGTTGTCGCGCGGGCGCACGAACCCCGGCTCTGTGCGGAGAAACCGGAAGCCGTTGCGGGCGGCGTCTTCGCGGACCAGCGCGGCGGGGATGCGGTGGCGGCGGTAGTAGGTAGTACGCTTTTGGCCGGGGGCGATGGCCCCGTCAATGATTCCCAGGCGCCCGCCTGGCTTGAGGGCGCGATAAACGCCCTGCAACATCGCATCATAGTGATGCATTTCGTGGTAGGCGTTTACGATCAGTGCGGCGTCCAGGGTTTCGGGTGGCAGGCGCGGATCGTCGCGGGCGCCCAGGAGGGTCTCGACCCGGTTCAGCCGTGCCCGCTCGGCCCGCTGGCGCACGATGGCGAGCGTTTTTTCGTCAATGTCAACTGCGTAGACGCGTCCGCTGGCTCCCACCCGCCGGGCCAGGTGGAAAGTGAAGTAACCCCGCCCGCTGCCGATGTCGGCCACCACGCTGCCGGCCTGGATGCCCAACGCATCCAGTACTTCTTGCGGCCGCTGCCAGGCGTCGCGCTTGGCGGTGCTTTGTTGGGAGGCGAGCCCGGCAGGAAGCAGCAGGGTGAGAAGGAGCAAAGGAAGCAAAGCAGGGAGACGACACAGAGCAGGCAGGCGACGCTGCGGGTGGTACCGCAGGGCAAGCTCCGACAGTGGCTGACGGCTTGTGAGCACAGTCTCTGTCCAGTGCGGGCTCAGCCGGCCTAGCGCCCTCTGGTTATTGCAAGCTGTGAGCCGTTGTCAAACTGGCGGAGGGGGTGGGAATCGTGAATGCTTCTCATTCACCCTGAGTGAGACCTGGGTCGAGTCGAAGGGAACCCGCCACCAATCGACTCTTTTTCTCGCGGCTCCAGCCCTTCAGCCGAGCCTCCAGTGCTCTGACCTGTGGGTAGCTTGCGCACCGTTCAAACCAGACCAGACGAACCGGTTTCCGGAGACGTGTATGTCTTGCGCCCCATCCGGCATTGTGCTCCTGAAGACGATCATCGAGGTCCGTGGCCACGCCAACATAGTAGCTGCCGTCGGCACACTCGAGGGCATAGCAGGACCAGCCCTTCGAGTCGCTCATCAAGATTCGCTC
>JBHHYS010000121.1:0-6060 GCA_046757645.1 Terriglobia bacterium
GTTCCGGCAGTTCCGGGTCTTGGCGGTCGGCCTTCGGCTGGTGGGGGCAGCGCTGTATCTCCCCGACCGGGGCCGCCCACGGCCCACGCCGATGGCCGAGCCGGAGGAGTTGAAGGGGCTGGCTTGGCTGCCGGCGGCAGCCGGGTTGGCGGCCGGGGTGGATGTCGCCGAACTGCGCCAGCAGAAGTGGCTGCTGGAAATGGCCCGCCGCGCCACGGAAGGAGTGCGGGAAGAGTCCGACTACCAAGCTTTCGTCCAGACCACTGGCTTTGACTACCGGCGCGACCTTGACCGCCTCTGGGTCGGCCTCTTCGGGCCCCCCCGGCACCCGCTGGTGGCCGGGGTCGCCGAAGGGCGCTTTGCCTCCGCCCGCATCCGGGACTATGCCCGCCGGCGGGGGGCTCGGCTCGACCACCACCAGGGGATTGAGATCTATTACCTGGCGACCCAGCCGCAGAAGTCCAAGCGGCCAGCGCGCGGTTTTGCTTTTGCCTTTCTCGACGACACCCATCTGGCTTTCGCCTCCGACGTTGAACGCGTGGCCCTGGTGATTGACTCCTGGTTGGGGAAAGCGCCCTCGGTGGCCTCGGATGAGTCGCGCCGGGCCGAAGTCGAGCGGCTGGCGGCGGGGCGACAGGCGTGGGCAGTGAATGACCTGGAGAAGTGGAAGCCGGCGGTTTTCCGCCAGCAACAGATGCAGCAGACCCTCGAGGACCTGGTGGTGCAACTGGCGGTGGGAATAGGCGTGAGCGAGCAAGGAGTTGAATTGGCCGGCGAGGCGCGCTGCCGCGAGCCCAGACAAGCCGAGCGCTTGCGCAGCAACCTCAATATTCTCATTCTGGTGGGGCGGGTGGCGCTCGGTCGGCAAGGCGACGAAACCGCGCAGGCACTCGGAGAGGCCCTCAGCAACCTGGAACTTACCCAGGAGGGCGATACCCTGCGCGCCCGCGTGCTTCTGCCGCCGGAAACCCTGGCTCTGCTGTTGCGGCTTCCGCCGGTGCCGAAGGCTGCCGTAGAGAGTTCTCCCCGGGGACGAGCCGGGAAAGCGCCCCGCAACTGAACTGACTAGTCGCCGCCGCGCAGGTGAGGGAGCACAGTCCGCGCGGTGTAGATCCGCCCCGTGCGCAGGAAGCGCCAGGGATTGACCGGGGCGTTGTAGAGGCGAACTTCGTAGTGCAGGTGGGGTCCGGTGGAGCGCCCCGAACTGCCCACGTAGCCGATGATGTCGCCGCGCTGCACCGCCTGGCCCAGGTAGGCGCGGTAGCCGGAGAGGTGAGCGTACCAGGTGGTGAGGCCGGCGCCGTGGTCGACCACCACCGCCTGCCCGTAGCCGGTGCGCCGTCCCACCGCCACCACGAAACCGTCAGCGGCGGCGCGCACCTCCCGCCCGTAGCCGGTGGAGATATCCACGCCGGAGTGGAAGTTCCCTTCTCCATTGAAGGGGTCCATCCGGACACCGAAGCCCGCCGTCAGCCGCCCCCGGACCGGCCACAGCGAAGGCGTGTACTCCAACTCGGTCCAGTCCTGGCCGGGCAGGGGCCGCACCCCACTGGCGTAGAGGGTAACCGCGGTGGCATAGTGCCGCAGGAAGCGATAGCGCGCCAGGGTGTCCCGAAACTCGCCGAGGCGCAAGAGCGGTGTCTGCGCGCTTTCCAGGGTGCCAAAGGGAGTCTGGCGCAGGCGAAGCAGGCCGTAACTGACCGCGACTTCATTGGCCAGCGTTTCCAGGCTGATGAGGCGCTGGTGTGTCTGGGCGTAGGTGGCTTGCAGGGTGCGATTCTGCTCGCGAAGCTGTTTGCCCTCGGTGAGAAGCTGGTTGTGGTCGGTGACTCTTAGCAGCAGGTGGGTATAGGAGGCGACCCCGGCCAGGATAGTGCCCCCGCCGACCAGAGCGACCAGCAAAATGACATGGACGAGGTAGGCGGGAACCTTCAGCTTCCGAAGGCGCCCGCGCGCGTCGTGGACGAAAACCAGCGTGTAAGAGCGCTTCTGCATCGCCCCTGATTCTGGTGCTGCGCCGCCACCGCAGGCGCACAGGAAACCGCACCCGACTCACACCGAGAGGTGTAACCCCGATGCAGAAAAGCTGGCGTGTCAGCCACTTTTTTACCCCAACCGGGGAAACGGTGTCAAGAAAAATCGGAAATTTTTTCTCCTCCCCCGGCGGGGCTTTGCCCGGCGCGGCGCTGGCAGTAGAATTCGAGCCCCATGCGCACTGAAGCCGAGTGGATCGGCTACTTGCAGCAGCGTTTTCCGGCGCGCGGCGAGCTGCGGGTGGGCATTGGCGACGACGCCGCGGTGCTGGCGGGCGACGCGCGCCGCGACTGGGTGGTTACCACCGACTTCTTGATCGAGGGGGTGCATTTCCTCCGCGGAGCGCAGCCAGGCGGCGCGGTTGGCTGGAAGGCGCTGGCGCGCTCGCTGAGCGACATCGCTGCTATGGGCGCGCGAGCGCGCTATGCCTTGGTTGCGCTAGCCGTGCCCGGCGCTACGCCGACCGACTGGGTGAAAGATTTTTTTGCCGGGGTGAATCGCCTCGCGCGCCGCTACGGGGTCAAACTGGCCGGCGGCGACCTCTCCGCCGCGCCACAGATCGTGGCCGACGTGCAGGTGCTCGGCGAAGTGGAGAAACGACGGGCAGTGCTCCGCTCAGGAGCGCGTCCCGGCGAGACGCTTTTCGTCAGCGGGACGTTGGGGCGGTCGCAGTTGGGCTTGGCGGTGCTCCGCCGGCACACCCGCCCGCTGCGGGGTTTGCTCAAGTCGGCGCTGCGCGCGCACTGCTATCCGGAGCCGCGCCTGCGGCTGGCCCGCGCACTCGTCCGCCGCGGTGGGGTGAGCGCCCTGATTGACCTCAGCGACGGACTTTCCACCGACCTCGCCCACCTGTGCAAGGCCAGCCGCGTCGGGGCGCGCATTTTTGCCAAGCAGATTCCTGCGGTGCGGTTGCCCCGGACACTGGCGGAGCGCTTCGGCACGAACGGACTCACGCTAGCTCTCGACGGCGGCGAAGACTACGAACTGCTTTTCACTCTGCCCAAAGCCCGTGCGGCGCGCCTGCCCAATAAATTGGCGGGGGTGAAGTTGACTCCCATCGGAGAAATCACCCCCGGGCGGCGGCTGACCCTGGTGGATGCCGCCGGGCGCGAGCGGCCGCTGCGGCCGCGCGGCTGGGATCACTTCCGCCGCCGCTAGTTACCCAATCAACCAATCAACGAATCAGCTATTCAACCGGTTCGTAGTAGCGTTCGCCCGCACAGGCGCGGCACAGCACCCGACCGTCGTGGAGGATTTCCCGCTTGAAGTTGATGCCTTCGCCGCACTCGGCGCAGACCACACGCGGGGCCCTGTAGCCCGGCATCTCTTGCGGCGGCAGCGTGACCCGCACCCATTGGCGGGTGAAGAGTTCGTCGTCGGGAAGTTGGCGATAGGCGCGGCGCTGGCCCTGCTCATTGTCGAGGTCGGGGAACATCTGGCGCGCCTTCTGCTTCGACTCCTCGCGGGCCACGATGCGGATGGCGCGGTTGGTCTTGAGGTCAACAAAGGTAGCCGCCACTTTGCCGAAGTCTTTGAACTTCAGGGCCCGCTTGCCCAGACGACAGCCGGTAACCAGCTGCACGGCGTCGGTAGCGCAGCGGTCGATTTCGACAAAAGTCACCAGGCGCTTGCGCTCCTTGATGGGGTCGTCAATGCCCAGTTCTTTCAGGCCGAGCAGCGCCAGCCGGATGCCCAGAATCTGCCCCGCACAGGTGTGCCCGTGAGCCACGTTGGCGCGCTCGATGTATTCTTCTAGCGTCTGCATTTGATTTTCGTATTCTACCGCCAATACACGGTCGGAGAAAGCCCGTGGCGCATGTGCAGTTAGCGGAAGGGTGCACCCGGGCGCGCACCCGACACTTGACTGAGTGGGTGCTAGAGGAGTAGGCTCCGGGAAAGGTTCGCCCTTACAAATCGAAAAATTTCGGCAAGCGGGATGAGGCCTATGAGACAAAGATACATTCGCCGAACCCTGCTGGGCCCAGCGGTGCTTTTGGTCCTCTTTTCCCTCAGTGGTGCCCTGGAGGGCAAGGAGCCCAAGCGAAAGCCGGAGGAACTGATCGCACGTCACCTGGCGGCCATTGGCGCGGCCGAGGTCCGCGCCGCTACGACCTCCCGCATCGTGCACGGGCAGGTGCACCTGAGCATCCAGCGGGGACTCGGGGGTCACCTTGAGGGGCCGGCGATTTTCCTCTCCGAGGGGTGGAAGCACTGCTTATTCCTGCGCTTCGGCCATCCTGAATATGAGTCGGAACGGTTCGCTTTTGATGGCGACACCCCCTACGTGGCTCGATCGCATCCCGGAGACCGCTCCGCCCTGGGCGAGTTTTTCTACGTCCACGACCAGTTGCTGCGCGAGGGGCTTCTCGGCGGTGTCCTTTCGACAGCTTGGGCGCTCTTGGATATCGAACGCAGGCAGCCCAAGCTGAAGTATGACGGGCTGAAGAAGGTCGAAGGCCGAAAGCTGCATCAGCTCCGGTATCGGCTGAAGAAGGGTGCCCGGGATGTCAGGATCAATCTCTATTTCGAGCCGGAGACCTTCCGCCATGTTCTGACTGTCTATCGCGTGTACCTCAGACCCAAAATCGCCACTAGTCCATACCTAACTGCAAGACGACAGCCCACTCGGTTCAAGCTCGAGGAAACATTTAGCAACTTCGGGCAGATCGACGGCCTGATACTCCCTGCGCGCTGGCACATCCGCTTCACCATCGATGCGCAAACCACGCAAGTCTGGGAGTGGGAGATGGACTTCCAGCAAATCGCCCACAACCAGGAGATTGACCCGAACTATTTCGCCATGCGGGACTAGGGGCGCCCCCCCGCTCCCGGCGCGTGTGGTTTTCTTCCCGCCATCGCCGTGAGGCGCACTTGGTGGCTCTCGGCCACGGAGAGGAAGGTTTGCGCGCCCGGGTTTGGCACGAGAGAAGTCCCTACCCTACGCCTACAATGGCCGGGCGGGTAGCTTTTCCTAGAAGGCGGTGCGGAGGAGCTTGAGGGTGGCGACCAGCAGGACGATGCCCAGGATGCGCCGCAGCCAGAGGCCGCGGAGGCGCTGCGCCCCCAGGTAGGAGCCCACCAGGCCGCCGGCGAAGGCCGCCCCCACCAGCCAGAGCAGCGCCGACCAATCAACCGACTTGCGCAGCAGGTGGCCGTAGAGCCCGGCGGCGGAGTTGATCCAGATGAAGGCCGCCGCGGCCGCCGCGGTGCGCTTGGTGTCGGCCCACTTGAGCAGAATCAGCAGCGGGCTCAGGAAAATCCCCCCACCCACCCCGATGATGCCGGATAGAAACCCGATCCCGGCGCCCACCGGCAGCGTGATCCACAGCGGCGGCACCCGGATGAACGACTCCTCGTGCCGGGGTGGCCCCACGGCGAGCAGCCGGTAGGCGGCAAACACCAGCACCGCGGCCAGCAAACCCATGTAAGTGCGCGGCGAGACTCGCGTCAGCCCGCCCAGGAATGCGAACGGGATGGAGGTCAGCAGAAAGGGCCACAGCAGCCGGAAGGCGAAGTGGCCCGCACGCTGGTAGGAGGTGAAGGAAGTGCCCGCCACCAGCAGGTTGAGGCAAAGCGCGCTCGGAGCCATCGCGGCCGGCGCCAGCCCGAAAAACGACAGCACCGCCAGGTAGCCCGAAGCTCCTCCGTGGCCCACCGAGGAGTAGGCCACGGCCACGAAAAACACCAACCCCAGCAGCAAGGCCAGCAGGGCAGGGTCTTGGGGTAGCATAGGCAGGGTATAAAAGCACATTTTGCGGGGGGTTGCACGGGGTCGAGGCGGAAAGGGCTTGACAGGCGAATAGTTAACGTATATTAATCTTTTTAATTAATCTAGTTTAACAAAGCGATGAACAAGAAATCGGTCTTCGGCTTGCTGCTCCAGGTGGCCATCGCCTTCGTCTTGATGTTTTTCGGCTGGGGGTGGGACGACCTGGGCGGGTTCTTCGCGCACCCGGCGCGGGCCGGCTTGGTGGCCATCGCGCTGGTTGGTTTGGTGTGCCTCTTCGTGTGGCGGCTGGATATCCA
>JBHHYS010000122.1:0-6049 GCA_046757645.1 Terriglobia bacterium
ACCCGCAGGTGCTTGCTAAGCGCACCATGCGCGCTGTTTACGAGGCCGGCGTGCGGAAGCCACAGCAGAAACTCGACCTCGCCGACGGCGAAGAAGTCGAACTCACAATCCATCGCCGGCCTAACAAGTAACCTGGCCTTTTTGTCAGGGCCGTGGATTCGTGAGGGCACGGCTTTAGCCGTGCCGATCACCCAAGAAGAGAAAGAGGGCTTTAGCCCCTGAGGTCAAATGCTCCTAGTTGTAGCGCAGGAAATATGTCCGATAGAGGGTGTCGCGTTGCGCGGGGATGAATCCCGCATCGCAAATAATCCTTCTGAGTTCTGCCTCGCTGGTGCGGTTGGTGCAGCCGGCAGCGGCCACCACGTTCTCTTCGATCAGGATGCTGCCCACGTCATTGGCGCCGAAGCGCAGCGCCACTTGGCAGATTTTAATCCCCGGCGTCAGCCAACTGGCCTGGACGTTGTCGATGTTGTCCAGGTAGAGCCGGCAAACCGCCACCGTCTTCAAGTAGTCAACCGCGGTGGGCGGCTGGGGGATGCGCCGCCCGAGCGAGGTGTTCTCCGGCTGGAACATCCAGGGGATGAAGGCAGTGAAGCCCCCGGTGTCTTCCTGGATTCGGCGGATGACCTCAAAGTGGTTCAACCGGTGCTCGAAGCTCTCTCCGCAGCCGAACATCATCGTCGCGGTGGTGCGCAGGCCGAGGGCGTGCGCGGTGCGGTGAACCTCGACCCACTCCCCCGCGGTGCACTTCAGCCGGCTGATGCGCTGGCGCACCTCGTCGTCGAGGATTTCGGCGCCGCCGCCGGGAATCGAGTCCATGCCCGCGTCTCGCAGCCGGGCGATGGTGTCCCGAAGCGAGAGCCCGCTCACCTCGGCGATGTTCAAAACCTCCGGCGCGGAAAAGCAGTGCAGGTGCAGGCGGGGATAGCGCCGCCGGATCGAACCCAGCAGCTTTTCGTAGTAGTCAATCTTGAGGTCAGGATGCAGCCCGCCCTGCATCAAGATGCCGGTGCCGCCCCGCGCCAGGGTTTCGTCAATCTTCCGGCCGACGGCCTCGAGGTCGAGCACGTAGCCATCCTCCGCCCCCAGGGGGCGATAGAAGGCGCAGAAGGAACAGTACTCCGTGCAAAAGTTGGTGTAGTTGATGTTGCGGTCAATCTGGTAGGTGACCACGTTCTCCGGGTGCAGCCGCCGGCGCACCTGGTCAGCGGCCATGCCGATGCCGATCAGGTCGTCGGAACGGAAAAGCTCCAGGGCTTCCTGGCGGGAAAGGTTCATGGTCAGAGAAACTCCAGCGGCTTCAACTCTTCGAGCAAGCCCACGTCCCGCGCGTAGCGGTAAAAACATTCTACGCCGGCGCGATGCGGAGCGTCCAGCCGAAAGTCAATCGAGTGGCGCAGGTAGCGCTCCAGTTGGCCGCCGGGCAACTCGAGTTCGGCCGCGGCGGCGCGGGCAATCTCGCCCAGATGGGCGAGGCCAAAATCCCGCGACTCCTGGAAGGCTCTCGTCAACGCCCGTGCCGCAAAGCGGGAGGCGCGGAGCTTCTCGGCGCGCACCGCCCAGAAGGCATAAACGAACGGCAGGCGGGTGAGTCGCCACCACTCCTCGCCCAGGTCGTACACGTGCCAATTGCCTTCTCTGGCCAGCCCAGCGGTGCCCCTGTCCCGCTTGTCCCGAGCGACGTCGAGGGAAGCGGAGCCGAGCGACGCCGCAGGGGAATGCAGGGCAAACTGCAGCGCCGGGTCGCCAATCAGCAGCGCGGCGTCCGCCTGGTCGAGCATCGTGGCTAGGTCGGGCTGGGCTTCGACGTAGGTCGGCGCGCGCCCCCACTGCCGCGCAAAGAGGATTTTCACCAGCGCCGCCGAAGTGCGCGAGCTGGAGTCCAACGCCACCCGCTTCGCCCGCCGCGCCGGTCCCCGGCTCACCAGCAGCACGCTCTCCACCCGCATCTGGCTGGCGATGGCGATGCCGGGAATTATCTTCAACCCGGGGATGGTCTGATACTCGATGGCAGGGATGATGCCAATATCAGCGCGGCCACAGCGCAAATCCTCGGCGCACTCAGCCGGCACCGTGTAGCTCAACTGGTAGCGGGTGCGCTGGGAGCCGCGCTCCAGTCCCCACACCAGCGGCGCTGTGTTCACGTAGCGAACCACCGACACCCGCAGTGGTGCCCGTGGAGGCCGCGGGCGGAACCGACGCCAGTGCCGATGTTTTTCCCCGGTCATCAATTTTCCCCGAAAGAAGTAGGCTCAGGGAGCCGGACAACCGCAGAGGAAACTTGCACTCTACCACCGGCTTCGCATGCGTGGAAAGGGGCCGGGGTGGTAGCGGCGACGAAGCCGCTTCCCCCGCCTGCCCTGAGCTTGCTTGCCCTGAGCGAAGCCGAAGGGTGGAAGGGAGCGGAGCCGAGGAGCTTGTCCCGAGTACAATCGAGGGGAAGGCTTCGTCGCCGGCCTGTTTGTCGCGCCAGTGCCGACCCGCTACAACCGGTCAACCGATGAACCCATCAACCAGTCAACCAATCAACCAACAACACCCGCCCGACTTGACAGGAAGGCGCGCCGCCCGCTAGTTTCAGGTGTTTTTTGCTTGGCGCTTGAGTTTGGTTCGAAATGATTCCGCTGGAGCCTGTCCAAACCAAAGGGGCTTCGTCGGCCCCTTTGAACTATGTAGCTTCGTGGACTAGCACTATAGTGTTCCAGGACGAGCATTGAGCACGAACAGGAGCGAATTACGCGCTCGCGAGGGAATATGCCCCAAAGTATTGGCAATCTCAAGAGATAGTTGGGTTATTTGTCACCTGTAGGCTAGAGTAAGCGCGATGGCGCAGGAACTCGAACGCTACACCTACTGGCTGGCGGTGCTGCTCACGCCGGGCGTGGGGGCGCGGCTGGCGGCGCAGCTGCTCAAGCGCTTCGGCACGCCCGAGAGGATTTTCGCTGGCTCGCTCACCCAGCTCGAAGCCTGCGGCCTGCCGGCCCCGGTGGCGCGGACGATGGTATCCGGGGCGCCGCTCAAGGCCGCCGAACAGGAGCTGGAAAAAATCCGTCAACTCGGCTGCCGCCTGCTGGCCTGGGACGAGCCCGACTATCCGCCCCTGCTGAAGGAAATCAATGACCCGCCGGTGCTGCTCTACCTCCAGGGCCACACCTCGGTGTTCTCCTCCCACTCCCTGGCGGTGGTGGGCGCCCGCAAACCCACTCCCTACGGCACCCAGGTGACCGAGCGGCTGGCGGGGGAGCTGGCCGCCCGCGGCTTGACCATCGTCAGCGGCCTCGCCCGCGGCATCGACTCCGCCGCCCACCGCGGCGCCTTGAGCATCCCGGGCGGCAAGACCGTGGCGGTGTTGGGTT
Source organism: Terriglobia bacterium (assembly GCA_046757645.1). Classification (GTDB taxonomy): domain Bacteria; phylum Acidobacteriota; class Terriglobia; order Acidiferrales; family 2-02-FULL-67-57; genus JBHHYS01. The sequence continues at coordinate 3,357 of JBHHYS010000122.1, forward strand.
GCGGCATTGACGTGGACTACCCGAAAGAGAACAGAAAGCTGCGGGCGCAAATTGAGTCGAACGGCGCCGTGCTCACCGAGTTTCCCATCGGCACCTTTGCCGCCCCGCAGAACTTTCCCATTCGCAACCGCATCATCGCCGGGTTAAGCTGGGGGGTGGTGGTGGTCGAAGGCGGGCGCTACTCCGGTTCGCTCATCACCGGGCGGCTGGCGATTGAGTACAACCGCCAAGTCTATGGCGTGCCGGGCAATATCACCAACCCCAAGAGCCACGCCCCGAATGCCCTGATCAAGCAAGGCGCCAAGCTGGTGGAAAGCTGGGAGGATGTCATCGAAGAGTTGCCCACGCCCGTGCGCAGCGAAATCCTGGAGCGCCTGGCCGCCGCCCCAGCCAGCGCGGAGCAGAAGGCGTTGCCGCTGGCGGCGGACCTCTCAGCAACCGAACGGGCGGTGTTCGGCATCTTGAAGGTGGACGAAGCCTTGCACGTGGACTGGGTGGTGGAGGCCACCGCCCTGACCGCCTCCGATGTGCTGGCGACGTTGTTCGAGCTGGAGATGAAAGGATTGATTCGACAACTGCCGGGCAAATTCTTCCTGCGGGTGTTGCCGGCTCACACTGGGCCCGGGGTCTCGTAGTGTCGAAGTCGCTGGTCATCGTTGAATCCCCCACCAAAGCGCGCACCATCGAGCGCTACTTGGGCAAGGACTACAGGGTGAAATCCTCCCTCGGCCACGTCAAGGACCTGCCCCGCAAGAAGCTGGGTGTGGATGTGGACAATGACTTCCAGCCCACCTACTTCGTGATTCGCGGTAAGGAAAAGGTGGTGAGCGAGCTGCGCAGAGCGGCCCACAAGGTTGATTCCATCTATCTGGCCGCCGACCCGGACCGCGAAGGCGAAGCCATCTGCGCCCACCTGAAAGAGATCCTGACCGAGAGGGAGCTTCGGGTCGAGCCGGACTCGACCCCCAATCGCGAGAAGAAGAAGAAAAAGAAGAAAAAGAAGAAGACGCGCAAGGGGAAGGCGGCCAAGGCAGAAACGGCCAAGAGCAAGGAGGGAGACACCTCCGTCATCAACACGGGTCCGCCGGTGAGCCGGGGGAAAACAATCCTCCGGGTGGCAATGAACGAGATCACCAAGCGCGGGGTGCAGCAGGCCTTCGAAAAGCCGGCGGAAATTGACGAGAACTTGGTGAAGGCGCAGCAGGCGCGGCGGATTCTCGACCGCCTGGTGGGCTACGAGGTGAGCCCGCTGCTGTGGGACAAGGTCAAGCGGGGGCTCTCCGCCGGGCGCGTGCAAACCGTGGCGCTGCGCGTGGTGGTGGAGCGCGAGCGGGAAATCCGTGCCTTCGCGCCCAAAGAGTATTGGACCATCCTCGCCAATCTTTTCGCCAGCGACCCGCCAGCCTTTGACGCCAGGCTGATCGAGTACGAGAGCAGGAAACTCGAGGTTCCGAGCCAGGAGGAGGCACAGAGAAGCAAGCAGTTCTACATCCCGAACGAAGAAGAAGCGAAGAAACACGTCGCGGCTCTGCAAGCCACTAGCTTCGTCGTCGAGTCGGTCCAGGAAAAAGAGCGGCGGCGCTACCCGGTGCCGCCCTTCACCACCAGCACGCTCCAGCAGGAAGCTTCCCGCAAAGCGGGATTCGGCGTCAAGCGCACCATGATGCTTGCCCAACGCCTCTATGAAGGCACTGAACTCGGACGCCAGGGCAGCGTGGGGCTCATCACCTATATGCGCACCGACTCCACCCGCGTCAGCCAGGAGGCCTTGGGCCAGGTTCGGGCGCTCATTCCCCGGCGCTACGGGCGCGACTACCTCCCGGCGAAGCCTCACACCTACCGCTCCAAGAAAGGGGCGCAGGAGGCTCACGAGGCCGTCCGACCCACCGCCGTCGAGCGCACCCCCGAATCGGTGCGGAGATATCTCCGCGAGGATGAGTTCCGGCTCTATCAGCTCATCTGGCAGCGCTTCGTGGCCTCGCAGATGACCGAAGCGGTGTTCGACCAGACCAGCATCACCATACAGGCGGGCGACTACCGCCTGCGCGCCACCGGCTCGGTGCCGAAGTTCGACGGCTTCCTGGCGGTCTACGAGGAAGGCAAGGACGAAGCCCGGAAGGCGGAAGAGGAAGAAGAGGCGGAAGCGGCGCGTCTGCCGGCGGTGCGGGCCGGCGAGGTCCTGCGGCTCAACCAGCTCAAGCCCGAGCAGCACTTCACCCAGCCCCCCCCGCGCTACACCGAAGCCACGCTGGTCAAAGAGCTGGAAGAGAAAGGCATCGGCCGGCCGTCGACCTACGCCGCCATCATCTCCACCGTTCTGGAACGCGACTACGTGCGCAAGGAGAGGGCCAAGCTGCTGCCTACCCCCTTGGGCGAAGTGGTGAGCGACCTGCTGGTCAAAAACTTCGAAGACATCTTTGACGTCGGATACACCGCCCGCATGGAAGAGGAGCTGGACGAAATCGAAGAAGGCAAGCTCGACTGGCGCGCCGCGCTGGATGAGTTTTACCAGAAGTTTGCGGAGGACGTGGAGCGCGCTGGCGAAGAGATGCAAAATGTCAAAGCCGGGCTCCCCACCGAAGAAACCTGCGAGCGCTGCGGCAAGCCCATGCTGCTGCGCATCGGCCGCCTCGGGCTTTTCCTGGCCTGCTCGGGCTACCCCGACTGCACCAACACCCGCGAGCCGGAGATGG